>CAUJFC010000171.1 GCA_963169755.1 Actinomycetota bacterium
CCGTTGTCGAACAGGGCGTCGACCGCTTCCTGGAGCATCCGCTTCTCGTTGTTCACGATGATCTCGGGCGCACCGAGATCGAGCAGACGCTTGAGGCGGTTGTTGCGGTTGATGACCCGTCGATACAGATCGTTCAGATCGGAGGTGGCGAAACGGCCGCCGTCGAGCTGAACCATGGGACGCAACTCCGGCGGGATCACCGGGACGACGTCGAGGATCATGGCCCGGGGGTCGTTGATCCGGCGACCGTGCTCGTCACGCTGGTTGAACGAGGCCACGATCTTGAGTCGCTTGATCGCCTTCTGCTTGCGCTGAGCCGACAGCGGCTTCACACCCTCGGCCGGGTCGATGGCAGCCCGGAGCTTGGCTTCTTCTTCGTCCAGGTCGAGCTCGTTGATGAGCGCCTTGATGGTCTCGGCACCCATGCCGCCCTCGAAGTACTCGCCATAGCGGTCCTCGAGCTCACGCCACAGCATCTCGTCTTCGATGATCTGACGGGAGAACAGACCCTTGAACTCATCGAAACTGCGCTGGAGTACGTCGAGTTCCAGCTCCCAACGTTCCCGGATCGCGGCCAGGTCCTTGTCGGCCTGCTTCTGGCGGGCCTTGATGTCGGCATCCTTGGCACCCTCGGCCTCGAGGGCGGCGATCTCGGCCTCCAGTTCTTCCATGCGACGAGCCAGTTCGAGCTCGCGCTCGTTCTCGAGGTCTTCGCGCTCGGCCAGGACCTCAGCCTCCAGGCTGGGCAGGTCGGCGTCCCGCTTTTCCTCGTCTACCGACACCACCAGGTTGGCGGCGAAGTAGATGACCTTCTCGAGCTGCTTGGCCTTCAGCTCTTCACGGGGCTCGGTGCCCATGAGCAGGTAGGCCAACCAGGAACGGGTTCCCCGTAGGTACCAGATGTGAACGGCGGGGGCAGCCAGCTCGATGTGGCCCATTCGCTCACGACGCACCTTGGAACGGGTGACCTCGACGCCGCAGCGCTCGCAGATGATGCCCTTGAAGCGCACCCGCTTGTACTTGCCGCAGTAGCACTCCCAATCCTTGGTGGGACCGAAGATCTTCTCGCAGAAAAGTCCGTCCTTCTCGGGCTTGAGAGTGCGGTAGTTGTTGGTCTCGGGCTTCTTGACCTCGCCGTTGGACCACATGCGGATGGAGTCCGCGGTGGCCAGACCGATACGGAGCTGGTCGAAGTTGTTGACGTCAAGCATTGGTGTGGTTCTCTCCTTCGATCAGTTCCGTCAGACCCGGCCGGCCCGGCGCCGCTCGTCTTCCTCATCCGACCCTCGCTCGGGCCGGCTGAGGTCGATCCCCAGCTCCTCGGCGGTACGGAAGATGTCCTCATCGAGCTCGCGCATCTCGATCTCTTCACCCGACTTGGCCAGTACCTCGACGTTGAGGCACAGGGCCTGCATTTCTTTGATGAGCACCTTGAAGCTCTCGGGAATGCCGGGCTCGGGGATGTTCTCACCCTTGACGATGGCTTCGTAGACCTTGACTCGGCCCAGAACGTCGTCGGACTTGATGGTGAGCAGTTCCTGGAGGCAGTAGGCGGCGCCGTAGGCCTCCAGTGCCCACACCTCCATCTCACCGAACCGCTGACCACCGAACTGCGCCTTACCGCCGAGCGGCTGCTGGGTGATCATCGAGTAGGGCCCGGTGGAACGGGCGTGGATCTTGTCATCGACAAGGTGCGCCAGCTTCAGGATGTACATGTAGCCAACGGTCACCGGGTTGTCGTAGGCCTCGCCGGTACGCCCGTTGTACAGGGTGGTCTTACCGTTGTTCTGGATGAGCCGCCCGCCGTCGCCGTACTCCTCATAGGGCGACTCGGGGGTGAGATTCTCCAGGATCTGCTGGATGGTCGGGTGCTTCCGGGCTCCCTCCTCTTCGTCCCAGTAGGCACCGTCGAACACCGGGGTGGCGATAAGGGTGGCTGGCGGGGTTGCGGGGCGGGTCTTGGACTCGGTGCGTACCGGCTCATCGCCGACCTTGCCCGACTTCTCGTGCTCCCAACCCCAACGGGCGGCGTAGCCGAGATGTGACTCCATCACCTGACCCACGTTCATGCGGGACGGAACACCCAGCGGGTTGAGGATGATGTCCACCGGGCTGCCGTCAGCCATGAAGGGCATGTCCTCGATCGGCAGGATCCGGCTGATCACACCCTTGTTGCCGTGACGGCCAGCCAGCTTGTCACCCACGCTGATCTTGCGTCGCTGACCGACGTACACCTTGACCAGTTGGTTGACCCCGGGGGGCAGTTCGTGTCCGTCGGCACGGGTCTGCACCTTGACGTCGATGACCTTGCCGGTCTCACCGTGGGGAACCTTGAGGGAGGTGTCACGCACCTCGCGGGCCTTTTCGCCGAAGATGGCCCGGAGCAGGCGCTCTTCGGGGGTCAGCTCGGTTTCACCCTTGGGGGTGACCTTACCCACCAGCACATCGCCCGCCTCGACCTCGGCCCCGATGCGGATGATTCCCCGCTCATCGAGGTCGGCGAGGATGTCGTCGCTCAGGTTGGGGATGTCACGGGTGATTTCCTCGGGGCCCAGCTTGGTGTCGCGGGCGTCGATCTCGTGTTCCTTGATGTGGATCGAGGTGAGAACGTCGTCTTTGACCAGGCGCTCGGACAGGATGATGGCGTCCTCGAAGTTGTAACCCTCCCATGGCATGAAAGCCACCAGGAGGTTCTTGCCCAAGGCCAACTCACCGTTGTCGGTGCTAGGCCCCCCGGCGAGGATGTCGCCCTTGGCGATCTTCTGTCCGACCTTCACGATCGGGCGCTGGTTGATGCAGGTGTCCTGGTTGGAGCGCTCGAACTTGGCCAGCTTGTAGACCCGGCGCCCCTCGGACTTGTAGTGGACGGTGATCAACCGACCATCGACCTCGACCACTTCGCCGTCATCGGTGGCAATGATCATGTCGGCGGCGTCGCGCGCCGCCCGGGACTCGATTCCGGTGCCGATGTAGGGAGCCTCGGCCCGCACCAACGGGACCGCCTGCTTCTGCATGTTGGCGCCCATCAGCGCCCGGTTGGCGTCGTCGTGCTCGAGGAAGGGGATCAGGGCCGTTCCCACCGAGACGATCTGTCGGGGCGAGACGTCCATCAACTGGACCTCGGAGCCCGGCACGTACTGGATGTCGGTGGTGGCGCCGAAGAAGATGTCGCGCTCGAGTTGGAGACGCAGGTCCTCGAGCGAGGCCGACTGGGGCGAGCGACGCACCAGCACCCGCTCCTGGGCGAAGGTGCCATCGGCGTTGAGGGGAGTGTTGGCCTGGGCCACCACGTACTCCTCCTCTTCGTCGGCGGCGAGGTACACGATCTCGTCGGTGACCCGTCCGTCGACCACCTTGCGATAAGGCGATTCGATGAAGCCGAACTCGTTGACCCGAGCGTAGGAGGCCAGACCGCCGATGAGCCCGATGTTGGGACCTTCTGGAGTTTCGATCGGGCACATCCGGCCGTAGTGACTGAAGTGCACGTCGCGGACCTCGAATCCGGCCCGCTCCCGGCTGAGACCTCCGGGTCCGAGAGCCGACAGGCGGCGACGGTGGGTGAGCCCCGACAGGGGGTTCACCTGGTCCATGAACTGGCTGAGCTGGCTGGTGCCGAAGAACTCCTTGATCGCCGCCACCACGGGGCGGATGTTGATCAAGGTCTGCGGAGTGATGGCCTCCACGTCCTGGGTGGTCATTCGCTCACGGACCACCCGCTCCATGCGGGACAGCCCGATACGTACCTGATTCTGGATCAGCTCTCCCACCGACCGGATGCGGCGGTTGGCGAAATGGTCCTGGTCATCGAGGCGGTAGCCGGGGGTGGCCTGAACCAGTTGAAGGAGATAGGTACACGCCGCCAGAACCTCGCACCGGCTCAATACCGGCTGGTCGGGCTCGGGGCGGTCCAACTCGATCATGGGGAACAGCTCGGCGATCTTGTCGAGCTCGTGACCCAGCTTGCGATTGAGCTTGTAACGCCCAACCCGAGACAGGTCGTAGCGCCGTGACTCGAAGAAGGCGTTGCGGAAGTAGGCCTTGGCCGACTCGACCGACGGCGGCTCGCCCGGGCGGGCCCGCTTGTAGATCTCTACCAGGGCTTCGTCCTGGGTGGGAGCTATGTCTCGCTCCTTCTCCCACTGGCCTTCCAGGAAATCGAAGTGGCGGACGAAGGCCTCGAGAAACCCGGGGGCGTTCTCCTCGTCGTAGCCGAGCGCCCGCAGCAGCACGAAGATTCCGAGACGGCGCTTACGGGCGACACGCGTTCCGGCGGTGACGTCCTTGCCGGGCTTGTGCTCGACGTCGAACTCGATCCACTCACCGCGGTAGGGGTGGATGGTGCCAGTGACCAACTGATGCTTGGCCAGGTTGCGGAGGCGGTAACGCTCACCAGGCTGGAAGATGACACCGGGTGACCGCACGAGCTGGGAGACCACCACCCGCTCGGTGCCGTTGATGACGAAGGTGCCCTTCTCGGTCATCTTGGGGAAGTCCCCCATGAAGACCGTCTGCTCCTTGATCTCGCCCGTGTTGTTGTTCACGAACGTGGCCTTCACGAAGATCGGCGCGGCATAGGTCATGTCGCGCTCTTTGCACTCCTCCACCGTGAACTTCGGCTGGGGGCGCAGATCCTCATCGTTGGGATCGAAGTGGAGCTCCAACTGGAGCGTCTCGGTGAAGTCCTTGATGGGGGAGATGTCCCGGAAGGTGTCGGCCAGTCCCTGCTCCAGGAACCAATCGAACGACTCACGCTGGATGGCGATGAGATCGGGCAGGGGCAGGACCTCGTCGAGGTTCGCGAACGAGTAGCGGTCCCGGAGGGTTGAACGGGAGGACAAGGAGATCTCCTCGGCAGCAGTTACGCGTGGGCAACCGTGGCGGGGCGCGCTACTCCGATCAACCATTTCTGGAATACGACCCACGTCACCACGGCAGCGGGCGATCCTAGACAGCGCGCGCCGAGATTTCAAGCCCTTGGTGAGACCACTGGGCTACTGACTGGGTTGGTTGGGGTGAAGCTAAACCGATGTCGCTCGCGGGTCAAGGACATCCGCGGTCCTGGATGTGGCCGTCTCAGGTCAGGCTGCCACCGGCGAACCAGGACCGAGCGGCAGCCCCAGCAACCACCAGGCCACGAAGAGAACGATCCAGGCCACGGTGATCACTGCCACGTAGGGGATCATCAACGCCAGGATCGTCCCCATTCCGGCGTCGCGCTTGTAACGCTGCGCCACGGTCACGATGAAGGGCAGATACACCATGAGCGGCGTCACGACGTTCATCGGTGAGTCGCCGATCCGGTATGCCGCCAACACCGTCTGGGGTGCCACCCCCAACCGGGTGAAGATCGGAATGAACACCGGGGCGAAGATCGCCCACTTGGGTACGACTCCCGGGATGATGATGTCGAGGAGCACGATCACCAGGATCAGGCCGATCAGCAACGGCAGCGCCCCCAGCCCCGCCGATTCGAGTATCCCGGCCAGTTGGACGGCCAGCACCCGTGGGATGTTGGTGTAGTTGAAGAAGGCAATGAACTGGGCGATCATCAAGAGCATGAACACCAGACCCGCCAAACCGGCGAAGGTGCTGGTGACACCGCTGATCACGTCGGCGCTCGACGTGACGGTTCCCGCTCCCCGCCCGTAGGCGACGCCGCACACCAAGAAGACCAGCGTTATGAGAAAGATCAGGCTGGCCATGAAGGGCGTGTTGCCGATGATGGCGTCAGTCGCCGGATCCCGCAATGGTGCCCCTGGTGGGACGGTCGCCAAGGCGATCAGGCCGAACATGGCAACCATCGCCCGGAACGCGAACTTGAGCCCCCGTGCCTCGGCTTCGGGATCGGGCTGATCCTCGCCAGCGCGCTCGACACCATCCTCGTCGCCTGTATCCGTCGAGCCACCCACCCACGCCGGGTCTCCCTCGGCCCGGTCGTAGGTTCCGAGGCGAGGCTCGACCACCTTCTGGGTCACGACCACTGCCACCAGGGCCATGAGGATCGACGACGCCACCGAGAAGTAGAGGTTGGCGGTGATGGTGAGGTGCTCTCCCCCGCTACCGATCGCCTCGTTGGTTATCTCGTTCAGCATCGAGTCGACCGGCGTTATCAACACGTTCACCGCGAAGATGGCACCTACCCCCGCGTAGGCCGCTGCCATCCCGGCCAAGGGATGTCGGCCCAGCGTGAAGAACGCAGTGGCCGCCAGTGGGATGAGGATCAGGTAGCCGGCATCGGATGCGACGCTGGAAAGCACTCCCACGAAGATGATGAAGAAACCGATCAACGACGACGGGGCGACCGCCACCAGCTTGCGGATCAGAGCCGCCATCATCCCGGCCTTCTCAGCCACACCGACCCCCGCCATGGCCACGAAGGTGACCGCCACCACCGCGAACCCTGCGAAGTTGCTCACGAATGACGAGAGCATGAACCGAACGCCGTCGATGGAGAGCAGGCTCTTCACATCGAAGGTCTGCGCACGGATCACGTACTCGGGAATATCGACCGCCTGCCCGAGCTCGAGGTCGTACGCCACCACCGATCCACCGAGTTCGCCTTGCAACTCGCGCAACTGACTGAGCGGAACCGGAACGGCGACATCCTCGGTGACCGAGACGTCAAAAGCCGCCAGAACTGCCGAGAGGACCGCGACTCCGATTATCAGGTAACCGAACATGATCACCGGATGGGGCACCTTGTTCCCTAGGCGCTCGATCTTGTCGAGGAACCCACCGGCGCCATCGGGGGCCGCGGTTGCGTTCTCGGTCATGGCGGCCTCCACTGGTGCGGGCTGGGTTAGCCACGAGTGAGATCGCCCGCGACAAGTGCGAAACTACCAAGCCTCCACGGGCCGCAGAGATACCCGCCCGCGAGATCCCGCCCAGACATCCGCCACCCGAATCAACCATGAACGACCTCATCACGGAGCTGAAGGCCGCAGGACACCCGACGTCGGTGATCCACGACGCCGACGATCACCGAATAGAGGACTACATAGGTCTGCGCGACCATCAGCTGCGACGAAAGCGTGAAGGCCCCGGAGGGGACCTGGAGGGAATCTTCATCGCCGAGGGTGACGTGGTGGTGGAACGAGCCCTTCTCGCCGGATACCCGGCGAAATCGGTGCTGATAGACCAATCCCGTACGGCACCGCTGCCCGACATCGTCCCCGCCCATGTCGAGGTGTTCGCGGCCGGGCCCGACGTGGTGCGCCGGATCACAGGCATGGGCGTGCACCGCGGAATGATGGCGGTGATGGGCCGACTGCCGGCGGTCGACCCCAGAGAGATCCTGGAGCGGTCGACCCGACTGGTGGTCGTGGAGGGCGTAGTCAACCCCACCAACCTGGGCGTGATCGCCCGCAGTGCGGTGGGCCTGGGTGCCGACGGCCTGCTTCTCGATCCTACAAGTGTTGATCCGCTATATCGACGGGCCAGCCGGGTCTCCATGGGTGAGGTCTTCAGACTGCCCCACGCCAGGCTCCCGCGGTTTCCCGATGGTCTCGGCCAGGTCAGTGCCGCTGGTTTCTCGCTGTTGGCACTCACGCCCAGCCCCGATGGCGAATCGATCGACGATGTCGAGTTCGCACCCCACGAAAAGGTGGCCCTGGTGCTCGGAGCCGAGGGAGCCGGGCTCACCACTCAAACGATGGACCGAATCGGCCGAAAAGTCCGCATCCCACTCCACCGAGGGGTCGACTCACTGAACGTCGCCGCTGCCGCCGCCATCTCCTGTTACGTGCTTGGCCGCGGACGTCGCTGACCAGTGACCTCACCACGGAGTCAAACCCATGCCCTGGGGCGCTCGGCCAGCCGAGCCTCGACCTCATCGCGTCGAAGGGTGGATATGAACACGACGTTTGCCTTGGTCGGTGGTCGACCGGGTGTCAGCTCTCCCGAAGCACCGCCGAAGTGCCAGGGTTCGAAACCGGCAGCGTTCATCAGTCCGTAGAGGTCATCTACGTCCACATCGAACCATCGGAGTTGAGAAGGGATGACCTCCACCATCCAGACCGCGGGGGTCCCTGCCCGCAAGAGTTTGGTCGCCCCTCTCAGGGCCGAGACCTCTGCCCCCTCCACATCCAGCTTTGCGAAGATGAGGCCGGGATTCTCAGCTACGACGTCGTCCAATACCACCGCTGGGACACCAATGGTGGGTCCTCTGGGATCATCGGCTACCGCTATGCCGTTGGCCACGTCCCGCCCGGAGTGGAACAGCACCGTTCCTGCCTCGTGGCTGACCGCGCTCTCATGCACCTCGACGACAGATTCCAACCCGTTGAGATGCAGGTTCTCACGGAGGCGCGACGCCGCCTCGGGATGAGGTTCCCAGGCGATAACGCGACCGACTGGTCCGACCCGGGCAGCACAGAACAAGGAATAGGTCCCGATGTTGGCCCCGACGTCGAGTACTGAGTCACCGGCTCGCAGGAGGCGGTCCAGAAACGCCATCTCGTGGTAGTCGTAGCGCGGCGTGAAGTACCAAACGTTGGAGGCCGAACTGCTTCCTGGATGGCAGATGAGTCGGTACCTCTCGAACGGCACCTTCACCGGACGCCGCCACAGTCGCCCGATGACCTGCCACGACACGGCCCGGAGCACCGCTCTTATCCGGTGATTCCGATTCGCCGGGTGACTGATGACCCGGCCGAGGATCTCTCTACCCAGGGCCCACTCAGCTCGCCTACCACCCAGGCCTGCCCTGCACATGAGCCTTCATGGTAGGGACCTACACCAAACAGACCCGATAGGAATGGTGGGTGGAATCCACCGAGTCCCTGGTCCGGATCGTCGCTACCTGGCTACCAAGGCTGGCCCGCCGTGCCTACCAGGCGGTCATGGTGATTGCCGGACTGGCCGGTCTGGCAGGAGTGGGGGCCATGGTGCTGGCCTTGACTGCCTGGCATGACAGCCCGGTGAGTATTGCCCTGGTACTTGCACTCACCGCTCCGGCCGCACTGGTACCACTGCTGACCAGCCGACGGATCCGGCCCCTCACAACCGCTGCCACCGCTCCCGAGGAAACCGCCCGTCAGGCCCAGCAGTACTTCTCCAGGGTCGTCTCAACGGTGGAGCTCACCGAGCTGGCCGAACGACTGACCACGGTTCACCGCCAGCGCAACAGAATCCGACTCAGGGGTGTCCTTCGGACCAGCCACATGGTTGGCGCAGTGCTGGATCGAGTCCACCCCGATCCCAGGTCGCAACCCCTGCTGGCTGCGTTCACTCCGGCCAACCTGCGTCGTATCTGGCTGGGGGTCATCGCTTCGTGCTGGCTATGGCTTCTCTCACTGGTCATCGCCATCACTGCCTCGTTCAAACTGGTACTCGAGATCCTGGCTGGATGAACGGCCGGCCAAGGTCAGCAGCCCGAGAGCACCTGAACCAGGGTGGCCTTCTCTGCCATTCCCAGGGAGAGCCCCCACCGAGCCTTGATCCGAATCCAGTCCTCCACATAGGAACACCGATCGGCGACCGCCGAGGGAAGCCACCGATCCGGGGTGGAATCACCCTTGGACCGGTTGGAGCGGCTGGTCACCGCCACCAAGGTGGCCGGGTCGGTGAGATCGTTGGCGAAGGCTTCGCGTCGCTCCGCTGACCAGGTGGCCGCTCCGGTACGCCAGGCCTCGGCCAGGGGAACCATGTGGTCGATCTCCAGGTCACCCGGATCATCGGTGGCCACGCCGTCATAGGACGATATCCAGTCGCCGCGCAGTGGTTTGCACCGTTCCCCCATGATCGGCGGAGTCCTGGACTCGGTGACCAGGACCAGTTCCCGAACGTTGCAGCCGCTGGATCGGTCATAGCGCCACCCACTGCCGAAGGCGTCGCGGCGATAGTCCGGGAGCTCAGGATCGACATCGGCCACCACCAGCCGATCGAGAAGCGCGGTAGCCGGAGCGGCTGGAACCGGCGGAAGCACGAGGCTGAGGTCTGGGCCTGTGGCCGTCGTAGCTGGCGCGGTGCTTGTCGAACTGACAGAGTCACCGGCCTCGATCGGAGCCGTGACCGTGGCGGCGGCGGTACGACGTGCCGCCACCTCCGCTCCCTCTCCACAGCCTCCAATCGTCAGGACCAGCGCTGCAACAACCGCCAGAGCCGGCCAGCGAACTCTTCGCTCATCCACAACACCCAGAATGGCCGAACTGAGCCGGCCATGGTTCTCACCCCCTCTTCGGGTACCCGAACTGGCTCAGGAGCCGACGAGGTCGATCGGTAGGCTCGTCGGCCGTGAACACCAATGCCGACACGCCGTACCCCAAGGTTCCGGGCCGAGCCGACTACCCGGCCCTGGAGCGTCGCATTCTGGAGTTCTGGGCGGCCGATGACACCTTTGCCGCATCAGTTGAGGCCCGCCCCGAGTCAGACCGCTACGTGTTCAACGACGGCCCGCCATTCGCCAACGGTCTGCCCCACTACGGTCACCTGCTCACCGGCTACGTCAAAGACGTGGTACCCCGGTACCAGACCATGCGCGGCCGTCGAGTCGAGCGTCGCTTCGGCTGGGACTGCCATGGCCTCCCCGCCGAGATGGCAGCCGAGAAGGAGTTGGGGATCGCCGGACGCCAGGCCATCACCGCCCACGGCATCGGCGAGTTCAACGACTACTGCCGGACCTCGGTGCTGCGCTACACCGCCGAGTGGGAGAGATACGTCACCCGCCAGGCCCGCTGGGTCGACTTCGGCGACGACTACAAGACCATGGACCTCCCCTACATGGAGAGCGTCATGTGGGCCTTCAAGCAGCTCTGGGACCAGGGGCTGATCTACCAGGCCCACCGAGTGATGCCCTATTCGTGGGGAGCCGAGACCCCGCTGTCCAACTTCGAGATCCGCCTCGACGATGCCACCCGCCCCCGACAGGACCCGGCGCTGACAGTGGCGTTCGATCTGGACCCCGCCCCCGGCGACCCGGCGCCCCTCAAGATCCTGGCCTGGACCACCACCCCCTGGACTCTCCCGTCCAACCTGGCCCTGGCGGTGGGACCAGACCTCGAGTACACAGTGGTCGAGATCGACGGAACCCACTACGTGCTCGGCAGCGAGGCGCTGGCCAGCTATGCGGCTGAGCTGGGCAACGCAACCGCGGTCATGACCCTGCCCGGATCAGCTCTGGTGGGTCGCACCTACACCCCGTTGTTCGATTTCTTCGCCGACAACCCCCACAGCTTCCGGGTGCTGGCCGGCGACTTCATCGACACGTCCGAAGGTACCGGTGTCGTCCATCTGGCTCCCGGGTTCGGCGAGGACGACCAGCGGGTCTGCGAACAAGCTGGCATCCCCCTGGTCGTTCCCGTGGACGAGAAGGGTCGCTTCACCGAAGAGGTGGCCCCCTGGAGTGGGGTCAACGTGTTCGAAGCCAACCCCGACATCATCCGTCACCTCAAGAGCGACGGTCGGGTGCTGCGCCACGAGACCTACGACCACAACTACCCGCACTGCTGGCGGACTGACACTCCGATCATCTACCGGGCCATGCAGTCCTGGTACGTGCGGGTGACCGACCTGACCGACCGCCTGGTGGCCGCCAATCAGGAGATCAACTGGATCCCCGACCACGTCCGCGACGGTGCCTTCGGCAAGTGGCTGGAGGGCGCCCGGGACTGGTCGATCAGCCGAAACCGCTTCTGGGGGGCGCCGATCCCGGTATGGGAGAGCGACAACCCTGCCTACCCGCGCATCGACGTCTACGGCAGCCTCGACGAGATCGAACGAGACTTCGGGGTCCGGCCTACTGACCTGCATCGGCCAATGGTCGACGAGCTGACCCGCCCGAACCCCGATGATCCCACTGGGCAGTCAACCATGCGCCGGGTCAGCGAAGTCCTGGACTGCTGGTTCGAGTCCGGAGCAATGCCGTTCGCCCAGGTGCACTACCCGTTCGAGAACCAGGAGTGGTTCCGCGAGCACTGCACCGCTGACTTCATCGTCGAGTACATCGCACAGACCCGGGGCTGGTTCTACACCCAACATGTGCTGGCGGTGGCGCTGTTCGACCGACCGGCCTTCCGTAATGTGATCTGCCATGGCGTGGTGCTGGATGCCGAGGGCCGGAAGCTGTCCAAGAAGCTGCGCAACTACCCCGATCCCGAAGAGGTAATGGAGACCATCGGGTCCGACGCTTTGCGCTGGTACCTGATGGCATCTCCGATCCTGCGGGGTGGTGACCTGAAGATCGCCACCGACGGCTCGGGAATCTCCGACGTGGTCCGCCTGGTCCTGAACCCCATCTGGAACGCCTTCCACTTCTTCACGCTCTACGCCAATGCCGACCGGTACCAGGCGAGGCTCCGCACCGATGCCACCAGTGATCTCGACCGTTACCTCCTAGCCAAGACCCGCACCCTGATCGAATCGGTGACCGAGGCGTTCGACGCCTACGACCTGGCTGGAGCCTGCAATCAGATCAGCGCCTACCTGGATGCCCTCAACAACTGGTACATCCGCCGCAGCAGGGAGCGGTTCTGGGCGCCGGGAGCAGTAGGTGGGGCGGGAGACGCCTCGACCGGGAACGACAAGGCCGATGCGTTCGACACCCTCTACACCGTGCTGGTCACGCTGTCGCGGGTGGTGGCACCACTGCTGCCGATGTTGGCCGAAGAGATCCACACCGGCCTCACCGGCGCTCGCTCGGTTCACCTGGAGGACTGGCCAGACGCCGACCAGCTTCCCGCCGATCCCGAACTTGTCCGGGCCATGGACGAGGTGAGAGCCGTCTGCTCTACCGCCCTTGGACTTCGCGAAGACCACAAGCTTCGTAGTCGACTTCCGCTTCCGGCCCTGGCTGTGGCTGGTGACCGCCACCACGCCCTCGAACCGTTCTCGGGTCTGATCGCTGACGAGCTGAACGTGAAGTCGGTGCGCTTCGAGCCCGACCGCACGGTGTACGGCAGTGAAGTGATCAAACCCAACCCTCGAGTACTCGGCCCCCGCCTCGGCCGTGAGGTTCAGGCCGTGCTGGCCGCGGCCCGGGCCGGCGACTGGAGTCGAGACACCGACGGCACAGTTGTCGTGGGTGGCCATCGTCTCGAAGAGGGTGAGTTCGAGGTGGCTGTCGCCGTCGACGACTCGACATCCTCGGCCATCTCCCCCGTCCGCTACGTCGATCCTGAGGGTCGGTCGATCGACACCGGTCTGGTGGTGGCACTCGATACCACCGTGACCCCCGAGCTCTACGCCGAGGGCGTGACCCGCGACCTGGTGAGGATGATCCAGCAGGCCCGCCGCGACGCTGGCTTGGACGTGACCGACCGGATCTCTCTCAGGCTCATGCTCCCACTCGAGCAACGTCAGATGGTCGAGGCCAACCTCGACCATCTGACCTCCAGCGTCCTGGCCACGTCGGTGACCTTCGATGAGGTTCCGGTCGGGGCCGGTGACACTCTCGACGGGGCGAAGGCCTCCTGGGCACTCGAGCGAGCCGTCGACTGATCAGGCTTTGAACACCGACTCCCCCAACGGCGGACTCGTGGGCCTCGATCGGCGACCCTGGTGGCTGATCGGAACGGTTGCCATGGTCGTGTTCCCGATGGTTCTGGTGATCTTCCGCGCTGGTGGATCCGGCTGGGAACCGTCAGGCGACCACGCCATGGAAGTACTGAGGATGCACGACACCGGTGGACGGCACACCCCATTGTTGGGCGCCTACTCCCGGTTCGGCTGGAATCATCCAGGACCGCTGCTGTTCTGGATCGGTGCACCAGCACTGAAGCTGGCTGGTCCGGTCGGGGTCATGGTGAGCGTGGGCGTCATCAACGTGGCTGCGCTGGTGGGCGCGGTCTGGTCGGCTCGGCGCCTCGGCGGCAACGCCATGGCTGTTGCGGTGGCGGTGGGGTCCGCCGTCCTGGTGCACAACCACGGCGTGGTCAAGCTGGTGGACATCTGGAATCCCTGGGTGGCGGTGCTGCCGCTGCTGTGCTTCCTGTTCACCGTCCCGGCCGCGGTGATCCACCGATCAGCAGGGCTGGGTTCCCTGGCCATCGTGACGGGTTCGTTCGCTGCCCAGAGTCACCTCGGCAACGTTCCGGTGGTGGGTGCTGCCACCGCAGGTGGCCTGATCTGGCTCGGTACTTCGCTCCTGCGAGAGCGCCGAACCCTGATCAATCAGCCGACCGAGAACGTAGGCATCCCGGCGTCACACCGCCGAGTCTGGTTGACGGGAGCCGGTCTGATCGGGCTGCTCCTCGCCCTCTGGTCCGGTCCCATGGTCGACCAGATCATCCATGACCCTGGGAACGTGGTGGCTTTGGCTCGGTTCACTGCCGACAATCCGGAGGAACCGGCACCCCTCAAGGTGGCCCTGGGAGCAGCGGCCCGGGAACTGGGGTTCCGCCCGGCCTGGACCGGCGCTCCTGAGGCTGCATGGCCGGTCAACCCGGCCCCCATCTGGACCCTGGCGCTGATCCCCATGGCTCTGGTTGCTGGCACGGTCGCCACCGTCCGCCGTCCTGACCTTCGGATTTCGGGCGGTACGGCTTTCGACCGAGCGATGCTCCCCGGTCAGGCCGCCCTGGTTTTCACGGCGGCGGTGTTCGCCGTGACCAGAACCACCGGCGGGCTCATCCCCTATGTCCTGCGCTGGAGTTGGCCCGTCGCACTGTTCACCACGGTGGTGGCGGCAGCACCGGTCACCGACTGGCTCACCGGCCTCTTTCAACGGAGTCGAGGCCCCATGTCGCCGAAATGGGTGACGATTACCGCGGCCACACTGATACTGACCATCGCCACCGCGGGATCCTCGGTCGCCGCGGTCCATGACCCAGTGATGCCCACTCCCATGTCCGATCCCACCACCAGGGATCTGTCCCGCTCTCTGCGCGACGTTCTCCCACCCGGGAGTTACCGCGTGCGCTGGCTGGACGTACGGTTGTTCAGCGCCGCCAGTATCGGGGTGGCGGTGAACCTGACCAGGAACGGCTACGACATCGATTTCCCGACCGACCACGGCACCAGAGTCGGGCAGTTCCGGGCTCGTCACCGCACTGATCTTCCGCTGCTGATGATCATCGGCCAGACCCCCCGCCACCACTGGGAACCCCCCGCAGGAGCTCGCCACCTGGTCCACTGGGACCACCTGAGCCCAGCGGATCGGGCCCGAGCCGATCAGCTAGAGCGGACCCTGAGACGGGACACCGCCATGAGGCCGGATGAGCTGATGGTGCTCGACACCCCGGTTGCCCGCCAGAACCTTCTGGCGGCTGGCGCTGATCCCGCCACCGTCGATGCCCTCCATCAGATGGAAGCGGACCGTGAGTGGTACGAGGTGTGGCTCCTCCCGCCCGGGTCCGAGGGCTGATAGGTGATCAAACGCGCCACGGCCACCTCCCCGAAACGGAGAAGTGGCCGTGGCGAATCTTGTCACCGGGACACTGCCCGGATCTCTACTACTTGAGCTCGACGGTGGCCCCGGCGCCCTCGAGGGCCTCCTTGGCCTTCTCGGCGTCGGCCTTGGAGGCCTTCTCGAGGATCGGCTTGGGGGCGTTGTCCACCAGATCCTTGGCCTCCTTCAGGCCGAGGTTGGTGAGGGCACGCACCTCCTTGATGACACCGATCTTCTGGGCGCCGGCATCCACCAGCACCACGTCGAACTCGTCCTTCTCGTCCTCAGCAGCAGCATCGCCGCCGCCACCGGCGGGGGCGGCGGCAGCCACTGCCACGGGGGCGGCAGCGGTCACGCCGAACTTCTCTTCGAAGTCCTTGAGCAGCTCGCTCAGCTCCAGCACGGACATGCCGGCAATCGCGTCGAGGATCTCTTCCTTGGTAGCCATGGGTCAGCTCTCCTGTTCGGTGTCGGCCGACTCCTCGGCCTGTTCGGGTTCGGGGTCGGGGGTTGGTGCCTCGGCAGGCTCAGCAGCCGCGGGGGCGCCGGGAGCACCGCCCTGGTCGATGAGGGCCTTGAGGCCGTATGCGAAGTTGCGGGGCAGAGCCTCGAGGAGGCCGGCGAACTGCACCATCGGGGCAGCCATGGCACCAGCCAGTCGGGCCAGCAGAACCTCGCGGGGCTCGACGTCAGCCAAGGCCTTGGCTCCGGCTTCGTCGAGGGTCTTGTCGCCCAACAGACCGCCCTTGATGACCAGGGCGGGGTTGGTCTTGGCGAAGTCACGAAGGGCCTTGGCCACCGTGACGGGGTCACCGTCGACAAAGGCAATGGCCGTGGGGCCAGTGAGGAGATCATCGATCTCCAAGCCCAGGTCCCGGGCAGCAAAACGCACCAGGGTGTTCTTGTAGATCTTCAGCTCGCCCCCCGCATCACGCAGCGCGCGACGGAGTTCGGCCGTAGCCGACACGTTGAGCCCCCGATACTCGGTGAGCAGCGCGGCCTCGGACGCCTCGAGTCTTCCTCGAACTTCTTCGACCACCGCGACCTTTTCGGGTCTGGGGTTCTCCATGGGCACCTCCTCTCAGTTCGGTTGATGGAAAAAGAAACTGGGTGCTCGCATCGCGCGAACACCCAGGAGAAAGATGACTGATCATCTACCTCGTCTGGCGGTGAACCATTAAGCACCGGGGTGCACCAGAGGTCTTCGGCGACGTGAGTTGTGGACGTAACGCTAGTGGGTGCCTGTCAGCGTTCGACAATCGGCACCCAGCCCGATCTCGATCAGGCGGAGACCGCCTCGGGACGGAGTCGGTTGGCGTCGATCTTGACACCGGGTCCCATGGTGGACGCGACCGAGATCTTCTTGAGGTACTTACCCTTGGCCGAAGCCGGCTTGGCCCGCTGAAGCTCGTCGAGCACGGCCCGGAAGTTCTCCTCGAGGGCAGCGGGGTCGAAGCTCACCTTGCCCAGCGGCACGTGCACGTTGCCGTAACGATCGGTGCGGTACTCGACCTTGCCACCCTTGAACTCGGCCACCGCCTTGGCCACGTCGGTGGTCACGGTGCCGGTCTTGGGGTTGGGCATCAGGCCACGGGGACCGAGTACCCTGCCCAACCGGCCAACGGTGGGCATCTGGTCCGGAGTGGCAATCGCCAAGTCGAAGTCGAGCATGCCTCCCTCGACCTCGGCAGCGAGATCGTCGGCGCCCACGAACTCGGCACCTGCCTCCCGAGCGGCAGTGGCCGCCTCGCCGGCGGCGAACACCGCAATGCGCACGTCCTTGCCGGTACCGGCGGGGAGCGCCACCGTGCCTCGGACCATCTGATCAGCCTTTCGGGGATCCACCCCGAGTCGAACCACCAGTTCTACGGTCTCGTCGAAACCGGCCGAGGCCAGGCTCTTGACCAAATCGAGCGCCTCGCCGACACCGTGGAGGTGGTCGCGGTCGAATCGCTTGGTAGCGTCGCTGTACTTCTTACCCTTCGCCATTACGGCTCCCTCGTGTTAAGTGGCCGTCGGGCGAGGTGATCCCGGACGAGCCTGGTTTGATGGTCTGATCGGTCAGTTGACGGTGATGCCCATGGAGCGGGCCGTGCCCTCGACCTGACGCTTGGCAGCCTCGAGGTCGTTGGCGTTCAGGTCGGGCAGCTTGATCTTGGCGATCTCCTCGACCTGGGCGGCGGTGACCGAACCACCGACATCGCGGCCTGGCGTCGACGATGCCTTTTCGACCCCGGCGGCCTCACGAAGCAGTACCGGGGTCGGGGGGGTCTTGGTCACGAAGGTGAAGGTGCGATCCTCGAAGATCGTGATCTCCACCGGGATGATCGTGCCCTTCTGGGCTTCGGTCTGGGCGTTGTAGGCCTTGCAGAAGTCCATGATCGCCACGCCGTGGGGGCCGAGCGCGGTACCCACTGGAGGTGCGGGAGTTGCACCGCCGGCGGGGATCTGGATCTTGACGACGGCCGCGACCTTCTTCTTGGCCATGGTTCTTCTTGCTCCTACCTGAGTATTGGGGACGGGCGAGCCTAGGTCGGGGACCTAGAGCTTCGCCACCTGGGAGAACTCCAACTCGACCGGGGTTTCCCGGCCGAAGATGTTGACCAGCACCTTGACCTTGAGCTGGTCGGGATTGATCTCGACGATCTCGCCACTGAAGTCTGCGAATGGGCCTTCCTTGACCCGTACGGTTTCGCCCATCTCGAACTCGAGACGGGGACGACCCTTGCGGCCGGCAGCCTGCTCTTCGCCCTCGGGCTTCACGGTCAGGAAGGTCTCAACCTCTTTGCGCCGCAGGGGAGACGGCTTGGTGCCCTGTCCTACGAAGCCGGTGACCCCTGGGGTGTTGCGGATCACGTACCACGAGTCGTCGTCGAGGTGGCAGCGAACCAGAAGGTACCCAGGGAACATCTTCTTCTGGGCTACCACCTTCTTGCCGCCCTTGAACTCGACGACCTCCTCCATGGGGATGACCACCTCATGGATGCGGCCTTCCATGTTCATGGACTGGGTGCGGGCCTCGAGGTTCTGCTTGACCTTCTTCTCATAGCCCGACTGGGTGTGAACCACGTACCAACGGCCCGGACGGTCGGCGGGGCTGTCCACCACCGGGGCTGCTACCAGGTCTTCGGCGTCGACCACCTCGCCCTGGACCCCGTCAGTGTCCGCTCCTGGGGTACCGTCCTCCGCTGACTCTTCGGAAACGCCTCCGAGGTCGGACGGCTCCAGGAGTTCACCGGTTTCGGGGTCGAAGGCTGGCACGGCCGAATCCCGGACGGCATCGGCGCTCTGTTCGGTCTGATCGAATGAGGTCATGGGGTGGTATCCAGGCGGTGGGACAGGGTGACGCGGCGGCCGGTCACTGATCGACGATCCACAGGACCGCCTTGGAGAAGCCGTAATCGAAACCGGCGATCAGGGCGGTGAGCAGGACGAGGAAAACGAAGACCACGAGTGACAGGCTGAGCGTCTCGGCTCTGGTCGGCCAGGCGACCTTGCGCAACTCACCCTTCACCTCGCGAACGAACTCGCGTGGCTTGGTGCGGGGCTCCCGGGGCGCGTTGGGAGACGGCGCTGGACGCCGCGTCGCCTTGGGCGCGCCGTCCTCGGTGAGCTGCCCCTGACGTTGCAGCATCCGCTTGGTCTCTCGGTTCATCGCCACGGGAATGGGCCTCGGCGCAGGGTTGACATCGTGGTTTTGCAGGGCAGGAGGGAATCGAACCCCCAACCGCCGGTTTTGGAGACCGGTGCTCTGCCAGTTGAGCTACTGCCCTCGGGGTTCTGCTCGGTCTACCACCCTAGCGCCGTGATGATCGCCTGCTCCAAGCGGGATCGAGCATGTGCTCGGACCGGACCGATGGTACGGGCATCCATACCTGTGAGAGAGTTCACCTCTGTGAGCGATGATTCGAGTTGGCAGCCGGAGGTAACCCGTCCCCTCGGCGATGGGTCGAACCATCCAATGAGTGCCGCCCTCGCCCTCACCCCGGGGTCATGCTCCATCGACGAACTCGTCCTCGCCGCTCGAGAGGGTGATCGCGCGGCGTTTGATGAGCTGGTTCACCGAACCCATGCGGACACATACGCCTTGGCCCGTCGGCTGGTCACAGACGCCGATGACGCCATGGACGTGACCCAAGAGGCCTATCTGAGGGCATTCCGGTCGATCCGCAAGTTCCGGGGTGATGCTCAGTTCACCACCTGGCTGTACCGGATCACTGCAAACTGCGCTTCCACCTATCTTGGACGGCGACGGCGTCACCAGCACGATGTGCTCGAGGAAGAGCATCCTCTGACCGACGCCTGCCCCGAGAACGACCCAGAGGCCGCCGCCGACGCCGATGATCTTCGAGCCCGACTCGAGGCAGCGGTCGCCGAGCTTCCACCCAAGCTCCGAGCGGTGGTGGTGCTCAAGGATGTGTACGACTTCAGTCATTCCGAGATCGCAGACGAACTGGGGATCTCCGAGTCGGCGGCCAAGGTCCGTCTGCACCGAGCCCGACACCGCTTGCGGTTGCAGGTGTTCCCGTTGCCCGGTGAGGTAGGCGAGGAGGGTTCGAACGATGCGGTGTGAGACCTTGAGTGTCGTTCTAGCTGGAGCCACCGATGGTTCGGTTCAGTTGGACCGCTCGCAGAGGCGTCACGTTGATCACTGTCTTCGGTGCCAGGCCGAAGCGGCGCAGTACCGCAAGCTTCTCCGGTCGCTCGCCTCTCTACCGTCCCACGCCGTGCCAGTCCCCGATGGCGCCGCCGACCAGATCACCCAGTTGCTCGACAGCGTCGGAGACCGATCCCCGCTGCTTTCGGTACTGAATGGCCGAAAGGCGGCCTATATCGGCGGCATCGCCGCGGCCGCCGGAGCCGGTGCCGCGCTGGTATTGGCGCGGCGCCGACTTCCGCTGGCGGGCTGAGGACCCTCTGGCCCGAGAGCCACAGGTGACACACCCGAGCAGGCACCCAGCCTCTCAGCCGGCGGCTGGAATGAAGTGGACGCGGACTGCTCGCGGCTTGTAGCCAGCCGCCCGGAAGAAGTCGAGGGCGTCCTGGTTCCCTTCGTCAACGAAGGCCAGAACTGTCCTGGCCCCCGCCGCCGCGAGTAGTCGGTGTGCCTCGTTCAACAGGCGAGCACCAACACCGCTCCGGCGGTGTCCATCGCGAACGGTCAGGGTCGAGATCTCGCCGACGACGGGGGCATCTGGTCCCGACGCCGTGGCGGTGGCGGTGACCGCCCCGATCAGACGGCCAGCCTGATCGGGATCCTCGATTCCCAGGAACAGCGGCCGACCCAACGTGGCGTCCTCCACTCGGCGGCGGACCCCGTCCTCGGTGGTCACTCCCCGCTGAGGTTGATCGGCCAGCGTCTCGCGATACAGATCGAGCCATGGCCCGTTGTCGCTGATCACATCGATCGATACCACATCGGTGTCCTCAGAGCTCGATGCCGCCGTGGCGGCATCGAGCTTGGCCCTCAGTTGGATGAAGCGTTCACCGGCCACCAGCCCCGCTGGCTCGGCCAAGGCCAGGGCCAGGGGATCGGGATGCTCGGGGCGCTCGTCACTGTAGAAGCGGAACTGCTGCCCTTGGCTGGAGAGGCCGGCAGCGACCTGCGAGAGGGTCCAAGCCATGGTTCGCACCTGCCCCTCATCGGCGACCACCACGTGATGGGGGGCGTCGGTACCGGCGATCCAGCAGTCGGTGAACGAGCCATAGCTGGCCCAACTGATGTTCATACCCCCGGCGTCACCCTCGACTCGGGCGCTTCCGTCTAGGGGGATCGTTCCAGATGGGGTGATCGTGCTCACCGTTCCACAGTAGCGGCGACCGACGCAGGTAACGCAAAGAAGGCACCGGCCCAAGGGCCGGTGCCTTCTTTCAGAACGTCCCTACCGGTGCACCCGTGGTGTGTGGGGCCGGATCACTCCGACCCCACACACGCAGCGCACTGGGAGGGTGGCGCTCAGGTTGGCTCAGGCCGAGGCCCGAGCCGCAAACTCGGAGAGGTCGATGACCCGCTGGTAGCCAGACACCGTGCCCCAAGCCCAGAAGCCGAGCTCATCCGGGTTGTGGATGAAGAAGTGGCCGTACACCTCGTCGAGGACGTACTCCTTCTCGGTGGGGACACGGCCCAAGAGGTGGGCGTAGTGCGAGGCGGCGTTGGCCCGCTGGTGGGTCTTCTCTTCGAACTCGTGGGACTCGGAGAAGCCGATCAGGACCTCGGCCGGGGTGTAACGCTCGGTCTGGAGCTGACGGGTCCAGAAAGCGAAGCCACTGCCATCGGGGTTACGATCGAGCACGTTGCGGTAGATCAGCGCCACGAACTCGGCGGCGTCGGTCTTGCCCTCGGCACCGTAGGTGTCGTACTCACCGACCTTGGTCTTGAACTCCTCGGAGTCGAGGAAGAACTCCGAAACTCCCAAGAGGGTGCCGCCGGTGCGGAGACGGGTGCTCCAGAAGGAGAGGCCGCCGTAGTCGGGCAGACGATCGAAGTAGGCCTTGTACAGACGGAAGGCGGGGCCGTCGGTCTGGATGGCCTCTTCAGCCATCCAGGCAGCCCACTCTTCGCGGCGATCGAACAGCACGTCATTGAACGCCCAGTCGCTGGCAGTGTTCTGCGCAGCGGCCCACTCGGCGGCGTTGATCTTGCCGTCCTTGTTGGTGTCGCCGGGAGCGTGCGGGGGCACGGGCTTGGGCGGCACATCGGCGGTCCACGCCGGGTTGGGATCGGTGAGGATCCAAGCCAAGCGCATGGCGCGGTAGTTGTTGTACTTGGCCTGCTCGAACGTGTCAGGCCAAACCCAGTCGGTCCAAGCGACATTCACCCAGGCGGCCGGGGTGAGGGTGGTGTCCCAGTAGGTGGTGTTGATGTCGGACGAGGACGGGTAGTTCTTGACGGCCAGGTTGTAGCGCCAGAACGTGAACTCGTCGTCACGGGGCTCACGGCCGTTGGTGATGGCCTCGCCCTTCTTGTTGTGACCGGTCCACAGCTTGTACTCGTGGTTGAGCATGTCTTCCCAGCTGGCGTACGGACGGTAGGCCTTGTAGTTGGGAATGGGAGCCTGGTTGCTCGAGTTGTCCGGGGTGGTGACCTCGATGGCCTTGTCCTGGGCGGGCGAAGCCGGGACGCGGCCGCCGTTCCACAGGGTGGGGTAATCGTTACCCACGGACTTGCCAGCGGCGTTGGAGGCCCAGACGAGGACCTTGTACTTGCCGTCGGGCACGTTCTCGATGGTGATGGTGTTGGTGCCGGGCTTGGCCACGGTCATACCGATGAGGCCGGTCTGGCCGCCGTAGTAGGGCAGGTTGGTGGGGGGCAGCCCAGCGTTGGTGGCGTCGAAGTAGTACAGCTCGGCCACGTACCAGGTGGCAGCCTCACCGGTGGGGTTCGACTGGAAGGTGACGGTGACGGTCTTGCTGCTGCCACCCGAGGCCGATGACCCCGGCTGGTTGATGGGGGCCGGAGGCACAAAGGCAGCGCTGGCCGGGGAGGCCAGAGCGAAGATGCTGGCGCCGGTCAGGGTGGCGGTGGCCACCGCGGCCAGGCGAGTCCGCTTCTTAAGGGTAGGCATGGTGTGATTGTCCAGCCGTGTTGGTTGTGCACCGCCCGGCCTGACAACCGCGACCTGGAGATGCGTGCTCGCTAGGTTTAGCCGAACCCTAACTTGCCGGTCCAACTTTGGCGGTGATCCAACGACAGGTGCGCTGGGCCGACCCTCCCTAGTGGTTGCCAATGTTCCCGAGGGAACGGCCGAAGGTTACGCCAGGGGACGCTCAGAAAGCAAGGAATCGTCGGTCACACCCTCGAGGTCTCCAACGAGGTGGGCTGTTGCGGGCGCGCAAAGGGCCGAGCCCATCGGCCCGGCCCTTTCACAATCTCGCCCGTATCGACCGCCCGAGAGGCAGCGACGATGCCGGGTCTCTACTTGAGGATCTTGGTGACCCGGCCAGCACCCACCGTCCGGCCACCCTCACGGATAGCGAACCGCAAACCCTCATCCATGGCAATCGGAGCGATCAACTCCACCGTCATCTGAGTGTTGTCACCCGGCATGCACATCTCAGTGCCCTCCGGCAAAGCAATCGTGCCAGTCACATCAGTGGTCCGGAAGAAGAACTGCGGCCGATAGTT
>CAUJFC010000172.1 GCA_963169755.1 Actinomycetota bacterium
CCACCGGCACCGCCATGGCCCAGGTGGACATCACCCCGGACGAACGGCAGCGGGCCATCGACTTCGCCGTGGAAGCGATCCAGGCCAACACCGGCCAGCTCCTCACCGACCGCGACGCCGTGACCACCTGGGTGGAGGGCGTGGTGGAACGCCTCCGGCTGCGGGGCGGCATCTACCACCCGTTCCTGGACGGGTTCGTGCGGGAGCACGGCAAGCGGTGGCTGATCTGGGGCGGCGCCCACCCGCTGGCCCCCAAGTTCCCCAAGGGCCTCTCGGCACCGGCGTTCTTCGCCTCGGTCCCGGCCGACGATCTCGATGCCATCACCGGCGCCCAGACCTGGCTCGCCCAGTGGGCCCGCAAGGTGCTGGGCATCGAGGGACCCGGGGCCGACCGGTCGTTGCGAGACCTGCTGGGGGTGCTCACCGATCTGGGCGTGCTCCAGCAGCGGTCCACCGCCAAGGGCCTGGTGTGGGGACTGCCGGCCGACCGCATCGAGTTCGTGGACGTCGCCCCCCAGCGGGGCCGGATCCCCGAGACCGAACTGCGCTGCGACCTGTGCGCCCACCGCCACCACCTCACCCCCGAGCGGCTCGACACCTGGGTGGGCCGCCCGTGTCTCCGCCTGCGCTGCCCCGGGCACTACACCGGGTCGCCGAGCCTGCCCACCAACTACTACCGCCAGCTCTACCGCTCCGGGAAGATCCGGCGGGTGGTGGCCAGCGAGCACACCGGCATGCTCAGCCAGGACAAGCGCCAGCGCATCGAGACCGGGTTCAAGGACGGCGGCCGGCCCGACGCCCCCAACGTGCTCGCCGCCACCCCCACCCTGGAGATGGGCATCGACATCGGCGACCTGTCCGCCGTGATGCTCACCGCCGTGCCGCCCACCCAGTCCAACTACGTCCAGCGGGTGGGCCGGGCCGGTCGCCGCACCGGCAACGCCTTCGTGACCACCTTCGCCGAGGGCGACCCGCGCAGCCTCTACTTCCTGGCCGACCCCGAGCTGATGATCGCCGGCGAGATCGCCGCCCCCAACTGCTACCTGGACGCCATCGAGATCCTGCGCCGCCAGTACCTGGCCTTCCTCGTGGACCGGGCCGCCCAGGGGCCCACCGGCGCCATCCCCACCGCCGGCGACATGCCCCGCACCATCGGCCAGCTCGCCTCCACCGGCGTCCAACCCGGGGGCTGGCTGCCCACGATCCTGGACGCGGGCCGCGAGCCCGAGATGGTGGGCCGGTTCATCCACCTGTTCGGCACGCACCTCGACACCGCCGTGGCCGCCCGGCTGTCGATGTGGGCCGGCGCCGAGATGGTGCCCCACGTGGAGCACGTGCTGGACCGGTGGCGGGCCCAGATCAAACACCTCACCAACCAGCGCGACCGGCTCAAGAATCGGGAAGCGGAGGTGAAGACGCTCCCGGCCACCGAGGAGAACGAGGAGACCCACGGCCGGATCGTGGCCGAGCTGCGCTACGTGGCCGCCCGGCTCGCCCGGGCCCGCAACGAGGAGACCCTCGGGTCGCTCGAACGCCTCGGGCTGCTCCCCAACTACACGCTGTTCGACGACACCGTCACCCTGGAGGTGTCGCTGTGGCGCCCCAACGACGGCCACGACCCGAACGACCCCAAGTCCCGCCGGTTCAACTCCGACGGCAGCGAGTACACGCGCTCGGCCACCCAGGCCATCCGGGAGCTGGCCCCCGGCAACTGGTTCTACGTCGACGCCCACCGGGTGCGCATCGACGCGGTGGACAACGGCACCGAGCACGAGCCCGCCCACGCCAGCTGGCGGCTGTGCCCCCAGTGCTCCTGGGCCGAGCGCACCGTCACCGCCAACCTCGACGCCTGCCCGCGCTGCGGCTCCCCCGCCGTGGCCGACCAGGGGTCCATCCTCACCGTGTTGCCCATGCGCCAGGTGTCGTCCACCGAACGGGAGATCACCGCCCGGGTCGGCGACGAGACCGACGACCGCGAGCGCGAGTTCCACGAGGTGCGCGTCACCGTGGACATCGACCCCGAGAACATCACCAGCGCCTGGCTCCACACCGGCGACACCGTGTTCGGGGTGGAAGCCGCCCGGGCCGCCACCATCCGCTACCTGAACCTGGGCCTGTCGCCCAGCCGCCAGCCCCGGATGGTGCGGATCGCCGGAAGCGACGGCCACGTCGGGCTGTTCCGGGTGTGTCGGTACTGCGGCGGCGTGTTCGGCATCCGCGGCGACGACCGCGACCCCGACGACAAGGCCCACCACCGCACCTGGTGCAAGGTGCGCTCCGGCGCCCGCTCGCCCCAGTGGGACGATCTCGCCCTGGTCCACGAACTGGAGACCGAAGCGGTCCGGATCCTGCTGCCGGTGGCCGAGTTCGAGAGCGGGGAACGGCTGGCCTCGTTCAAGGCCGCCCTGCTGCTCGGCCTCCGCGACTCCTACGGCGGCGACCCCGACCACCTGCGGGTCATCCGCTCCGACTTCCCCGCCGCCAACACCGACGGCGACAGTCGCATCCGCTTCGTGGTCGTCCACGACACCGTGCCCGGCGGTACCGGCTACCTGCCCCGCCTGGCCGACCCCGAACGCCTCAAGAAGATCCTCACCCGGGCCGTGGAGCTCATCACCGCCTGCGACTGCCAGACCCGCGGCAAGCCCGGCTGCCACCGGTGCCTGTACGGCGGCATCGACCGCCACGAGCTTCCCCACGTGAGCCGCCAGACCGCACTGGAGGTGCTGGACGAGATCCTCCAGGACTGGAACCTCCAGGCCGCCCCCGCCGGCACCATCACCGGCGTCAACCTCAGCCCGGTCCTGCAGTCCGAGCTGGAGCGCAAGTTCAAGGTCCTCCTGCACCGCTGGGCCGACAGCCAGCCGGTGCGGCTCACCGCCCACCCCGTCGAGGGCAAGGCGTCGAGGGTGTGGTTCGACCTGCGCTTCCAGGACGGCCCCCACTGGCAGATCCACGAGCAGCGGAACCTGGCCGTCCACCACACCATCCCCGACTTCTTCGCCGAACGGGTGGACGTGAAGGGCGCGGCCCCGGTGGCGATCTACCTCGACGGCTGGGAGTACCACGGCAAGAACCCCGACCAGGTCGACAAGGACGCCACCCGGCGGGCATCGGTCCGCGGCGGCGGCACCTCGGTGTGGACGCTCACCTGGCACGACGTCCAGCACGCCCTGAACGCCGTCACCGAGCAGCAGACCACCCGGGCCAGCACCGTGTTCAGCACGCCGTCCCGCAACGACGCCACCCGGGGCTTCACCAACCAGTTCGGCCCCGACCACCCGCTCGCCGACGTCCTCCACCTGGGCGCCTTCCACCAGCTCATGGCCCGGCTCCGCACCCCCGATGCGGAGGCGTGGCAACACCTCGGGGTCGTGACCGCCCTGGCCCCGGTGCGCAGCGGCGTCACCGTCGACGTGAGCGACTGGGCGACGGCCGTCGAGAGCGCCGCCGGTGGTGTCGCGCCGCCGCCCGCGCCCAACCCCACCGACACCAAGGCCTCCACCTGGTCGACCCCCGGCAACCTCGCGGTGCACGTGGTGTTGGACCGGGGGCGCACCCCACCCCACACCGCCGTGGCCAGCCTCGACACCGCCGCCGAACCGGCCCAGGACACCTGGACCGACTGGCTGCACCTGGCCAACCTCCTCGACGCCCTCGGCCCCGACGCGGTGATCACCACCACCCGCGCCTTCAGCGGGCTCACCCAGGAGCCGGCCACCCCCGGAGGCGGCACCGTGCCCCCCGCCGTGGGCCCGGTGGGACCGCCCGCCGCCCCCGCTGGTACTTCCGGCATCGACGCGGCCCTCGCCGACTGCTTCGACGAACCCGCCGCCGAACTGGCCCGAGCGGCAGCCGCCGCCGGCCACACCGCCTTCGAGGTGGGCTATGAACCCGGATGGGCCGACGGGACCGTCATCGAAGTGGCCTGGACGGCCGCCCGGGTCGGGATCCTGCCCGAGTCCACCCCCGTGCCCGCCGACACCGACGGCTGGGACCTCCGCCCGTCCGACGCCTGGACCCCCGACGCGCTCCTCGCCGCCCTCGCCGACAGGACCACCTGATGCCCACGCTCGTCTTCGCCAAGCAGTTCCTCGACGACTTCGCCAAGCTGGAACCCACCGTGCGCCAGAAGGTGCGCGAGCTACCCGACAAGTTCGAGGACGCCGCCCACACCGGCGCCCACCTCGAGCTGCTCACCGGTTCGCTCGACCAACGGGTGCGGACCATCCGGGTGGACAAGTTCTGGCGCGGCGTCGTCGTGAAGCTGGGCGAAGGCCGGTACGCCCTCCTGCGGGTGATGCCCCACGACGACGCCAACAAGTGGGCCGTCCGCCAGAAGTTCGGCGTCAACCCGGCCACCGGCATCGTGGAGATCCTGGACGTGCCCACGGTGAAGGAGACGGTGGACACCCTCAAGGAGGTCGAGGACGCCGACGTGAGCGGCATGCTCTTCGCCGACCGCAAGGACAAGGACTTCACCCGGCTGGGCGTGGACGAGCACCTCATCCCGATCCTGCGCCGACTCAACGACGACACCGAACTGCTCGCCATCGCCAGCTACCTGCCCAACGCCCAGGCTGACGCCGTGCTCCTGCTGGCGGACGGCACGCCGGTCGAGGAGGCGTGGGCGGAGATCCAGGCCTCCTACCTGGTGCCCGCCCACACCGAGGTGGACACCGAAGACCTGGACACCGCCCTGAACCAGCCCGGCACCAAGTCGGGGTTCGTGGTCACCACCACCGACACCGAACTGGTGGACCTGCTCACCGGCGACTTCGAGGCGTGGCGCACCTTCCTGCACCCCACCCAACGCAGCCTGGCCGAGAAGCCGACCTACAACGGCCCGGCCAAGGTCACCGGTGGCGCCGGCACCGGCAAGACGGTGGTGGCCCTGCACCGCGCCCGGTTCCTGGCCCAGCGCCTCATCGACACCGACGACGCCGCCGGGCGGATCCTGGTGGCCACCTACACCAAGAGCCTGGCCACCAACCTGGACCGCACCCTCCGGACCTTCTGCACCCCCGAGCAGTACGGGCGGCTCAACGTGACCACCGTCGACTCCCTGGCCCAGCAGGCCCTGGGCGCCGGCGCCAAGAACCGGCCCGCCATGGACAGCGACCTGCGTGACATCGCCAACTCGGTGGTCGCCATGTCCGGGCTGGACGACCTGGGCCTAGATGGCCGGTTCCTGCTGGCCGAGTGGGAACAGGTCATCCTGGCCCGACAGCTGCACACCTTCCCCGAGTACGCCACCAGCGCCCGTCCCGGACGCGGCACCCGCCTCACCCGGCCCGGCCGCAAGGCCGTCTGGGAGGCGATCGAACGGCTCACCACCGAACTGGCCGGCAAGGGACGCAGCACCTACCTGCAGCTCGCCGACCGGGCCGCCGACACGCTGGCCGCCCGGACCACCCGGCCCTACGCCCACGCCGTGATCGACGAGGCCCAGGACCTGCACCCCGCCCAGTGGCGCCTGATCCGGGCCGCCGTGCCGGCCGGTCCGAACGACCTGTTCATCGTGGGCGACGCCCACCAGCGCATCTACGACTACCGGGTGAGCCTGAGCTTCCTGGGCATCGAGACCCGCGGCCGGTCCCGGCGCCTGAAGATCAACTACCGCACCAGCCAGCAGATCCTGCACTGGGCCCAGCAGATCCTCACCGGCCAACCCATCGACGACCTCGACGGCGAGATCGAGGAGGAGACCGGCTACCGCTCGTCGTTCACCGGCCCGCCGCCCGTGGTGCAGAACTTCACCACCGCCGGCCAGGAGGCCGACCACGTCGCCGAAGCCATCGTGGGTTGGCTGGCCGAAGGCGTCAGCGCGTCGGCCATCGGCGTCACCGGACGCACCCGGGCCGCCGTGAAGCCGGTGCAGGAGGCGCTGGAACGGCGGAGCATCGGCTGGACCGACCTGGGCGCCGACAAACCTGGCGTACGGATCGGCACCATGCACTCCGCCAAAGGCCTGGAGTTCGCCCGCCTGGCCGTGGTGGGCGTCAGCACCGAGAACGTGCCGCTGCCCGCCGCCGTCACCCCCAAGGCCACCGACGAGACCCAGCACGACCACGACCTGCTGCGCGAACGCTGCCTGCTGTACGTCGCCTGCACCCGAACCCGAGACGAGCTCCTGGTCACCAGCGCCGGCACCCCCAGCCCCTTCCTCACCGCCGTGACCAACGCATGACCGATTCCCCGGCGACGGCACCGGAAACCATGCTGGTGATTCTCGGAGCGGGCGCTTCGTACGACTGCATTCCCGGAGGATTCACCGACGATTGGAAGGTCTCGCCGAACCTCACCGGGCGGGTCGTGCGCAGCCCGGGCCTACCTGATCTCCCGTTCGAGACTGTCAGGCCGCCGATCGCCCAGGGGCTCGCCGCGCCGGACAACGAACTGATCAACTGGACGCTAAACCGCTGGCCCTGGGCTCGACCTGTCGTGGACCACCTCCGCCGCACGCTCACCCCGGGATCGGACGGTGTCCGCCAGGCAAAGGGGCTGGAGGCGGCGCTCCGCGACTACTACGACGGACGGGAGTCGGTGCCTGAGAAGGAGCGACACCTGCTGGCGATGCGCTTCTACCTCCGAGATCTCCTCTGGGCCTGTACCAGCTACATGCATTCTCCAGACCTCACCGGCGGCGTCACCAACCATCTGACGCTCCTGCGCCATCTACTCGACTGGGCGCGGGGTGGCGATCGACAGGTGGTCATCGTCTCCTTCAACTACGACCTGATCATGGAACGGGCGATGGAGTCGAGCTGGGACTTCTCAGCCGGAAAGCGCTCCAGCTACCTGCAACATGATCGGATCAAGCTGGTGAAGCCCCATGGATCGGCGCAGTGGACCTGGGGCATCGAGGGAGACGCCAGTCGCGTCTTCGGCGATGCGCTCGGCCGCGCCCGCCAGAGCATCGAACGGGCCATCGGCGCCTCGGAGCACCGCGGGTTGCTCGAATGCGTGCCGAGGGCCACCTTCGAAAACCCCGATTTGGTGACCGACTCACACATTCAGGTTCCGGCTCTGGCCATGCCGATCTCACGAAAGTCCGACTTCTGCTGGCCACCGGAGCAGCAGGACTTCTTCAACGACCTGCCCGCTGTCTCGAAGGTCCTCACCATCGGTTGGCGCGGACTCGAGGAACACTTCTTGGCGCTGCTGAAGCCGAAGGTCTCCAAGGACACGCGACTACTCGTCGTCAGCGGCGGACCGGACGGCACGACAGAAGCAGAGTCAACGAAGCAGCGGATCCACGACCACGTTCGTGACGGGAGGTATGTCGCCCCAACCGCCGACGGCGAAGGATTCTCGGCACTCTGCTCGTCAACGACACTCCGCGGGTTCCTCGGGTGACGACTCCGGAACCCCGAAAAGAAGCCCCCGCCCGCCAGGCATCACCAGGAGGAGAAACAGCATGACCACCGCCAACCCGCCGGTCGAGCATCTCTCGGTTCGCGTACCGTGCCTTGACAACTCTGCGGCCGTCCACGACCTCATCCGGCGTCACCTGCTGTGACCGCGCCCCCGTCGGGGCCGCAGCCCCACCACCAGGTGTTCCGGCTCGCTGGACCCGAGGCACTCGCGGCTCTGGACGAGCAATTCCGCCCTACCCGGATCCTGCTGGTCGGCAACCACGACCTGGTTGCGCCCGACGGGACCAACGTCCGGCGAACCGGGCCGCCACCCGGTGCCCTTCCCGCCGGCACGTTCCTGCTCGCCGACGAGACCGGTTGGAAGGCCATCGTGTTCCCCGAGCCGTGGCACGGGGACCAACGTGGTCACGCCCTGGAGGATCTGCCCCCGGGCGCCCCCGAGCTCGAGGGTTTCCAGTGGTTCACGTACCTCTGGGACAGCGCCAAGGAGCGCACCGCCCCGACACGGTTCGTGGTGGGCGACGTGGTGCGGTTCGCCGGCACCAACCGCACCGGCACGGTGCAACACGTGACGATGGACGCCCATGGCGAGCACTACCGGGTGCTGGCCACCGACGGCGTGGTGGAGAACACCGATGCGCCCGACCTCGAGCCGGCACCGGTGGACGCGTCTGACCCGCGCGCCTGGCTCACCCACGAACCGGTCACCGCCGACCAGCTCGCCCTGGCCCTGACCAGGGTGAAGCTCACCAACCCGCTCACCGACACCGTCTACTCGTACCTGTCCAGCAAGACGGTGTTCCGGCCTTACCAGTTCAAACCGGTGCTGAAGCTGATCAACGGCTCCCAGGACCGCCTGCTCATCGCCGACGAGGTGGGCTTGGGCAAGACTATCGAGGCCGGTCTGGTGTGGAACGAGCTGGACCAGCGGGTGGGCACCCAACGAGTCCTGGTGGTGTGTCCGGCGAGCCTGGTGGGCAAGTGGCGCAGCGAGATGCAACGACGCTTCGACCGCACCCTCACCATCCTCGACCGGCTCGGGATGGAGGAGCTGCTCGCCCACTTCCGCTCCGGCGAGCAGCAGAAGCCGTTCTTCGGCGTCGTGTCGGTGGAACGGCTCCGCACCAGCCAGTTCCTCGCCGCCCTGGTCGACGTGCAACCGGCGTTCGACCTGGTGATTGCCGATGAAGCACACGTGTTCCGCAACCGAGGCACGAAGAGCTTCGACCTGGGCGAGTTCCTGGCCGACTGGGCCGACGTCCTGATCTTCCTGTCGGCCACACCGGTGAACCTCGGGCGTGACGACCTCTTCAACCTGGTCAACCTGCTGAGCCCCGAGCAGTTCCCCAGCCCGGACCTCTTCGCCCAGCAGCTCCTCCCCAACCGTCACCTCAACGACGTGGCGTCGCGGCTCCTCGCCTCGAAGGACGACCCCGGCCAGCTCCTGCCTGAGCTCACCGCCATCGAGCAGCTCCCGCTCGCCGACACGGTGGTCAAGAAGCCCGAGTACCAGCAGCTGCTCGGGTTGCTGGGTGCCGACCGGGCACTGACCTGGGAGGAGGTGGCGGTGGCGAAGCACCTGCTCGGCGAGCTGAACGTGCTGTCGTCGATCCTGTCTCGCACCCGCAAGGTCGACGTGCCCGATGCCAAGGCCACCAGGTCACCCGAGACGATCGACGTGACCTGGACCAACGATGAGGCAGCCTTCTACCTGACCGTGAAGGAGTGGGCCACCCGCCAAGCTCTGGCCAACAACGGGGTCGTGGGCTTCGCCACCGTGATGCCCCGTCGCCAGGCGGCCAGCTGCATCCCCGCAATGGTCGACCTGCTGCGGACCAAGCTCGCCCACGTCGCCGAGGACGACGACACCCAGGACATCGAGGCCCTCGAACAGATCGACCTGACCGGCGACACCGGCCTGCCGGCCAAGGGCTTCTCGGTCACCACCGCCGAGGAGGAGAACCGGTCGCTGGCCGACCTCGAGCTGGAACTCGGCCGCCTGCTGCGCCGCTTGGACGGTGTCGACACCAAATACGACCGCTTCGAACAGGAGCTGCGGCGGGTGGTCCGCAACGGCCAGGGGCCGGTGATGGTGTTCTCGTTCTTCCGGCGCACCATCGCCTACCTCAACGAGCGCCTGAGCCCGAACTACCGGGTGGGCGTGATGCACGGTGGTGTGCGGATGGCCGACCGGCAGAAGATCATGGACGACTTCCGTGACGGTCGGTACGACATCCTGCTGCTGAGCGAGGTGGGCAGCGAGGGTCTGGACTTCGAGTTCTGCAACGTGCTCGTGAACTACGACCTGCCGTGGAACCCGATGCGCGTGGAGCAACGGATCGGG
>CAUJFC010000173.1 GCA_963169755.1 Actinomycetota bacterium
CGAGGACGTGGGCGACGGCGCCGTCGTGGGTGTCGTGGAGGCCGAGCAGGGCGCCGAACACCGTGGTGGCCCGCCAGGCCCGGGCCGCGTCGCCCGCGGCCACCTCGGCCACCTCGGCCACCTCGGCTACCTCAAGCACACCCCCTCCGGTGGACACCATTGGAGACGCTGGTCACCGGCCAACTGGTCCGGTCCCACCCAGCCCGCCGGCTGCCCCGGTGCCCGCTCGGCCTCGATTCACCGGCTGAGGCCCCAGGCGATCGTGGTGGGGACTGGAGCTCAGGTCTGTGAACGCAACAGGGTGCGGTAGAGGTCGGCGTACAGGCCGTTGGCAGCCATCAGATCGGGGTGGCGGCCCTGCTCCACCAGCCGACCCCGGTCGAGGACCACGATCCGGTCGGCATCGACGATGGTCGACAACCGGTGGGCGATCACCAGGGAGGTGCGGCCGGACAGAGCATGGGCCAGGGCCTCTTGCACGGCGGCCTCGTTCTCGCTGTCGAGGTTGGAGGTGGCCTCGTCGAGGATCACGATCGCCGGGTCCTTGAGGATCATGCGGGCAATGGCCAGACGCTGCTTCTCGCCTCCCGACAGGCGGTAGCCCCGCTCACCCACCACCGTCCGGTAGCCGTCGGGCAGGCCGGCGATCACGTCGTGAATGCGGGCCGCCCGGGCCGCCTCCTCCAGCTCGGCGTCGGTGGCGTCGGGTCGGGCGTAGCGGAGGTTGTCGGCCACCGATTCGTGGAACAGGTGAGGGTCCTGGCTGACCACGCCGATTGCGGCCCGCAAAGACCGCTGGGTGAGGTGACGCACGTCGTGACCGTCCACCCGCACCGCCCCGCCAGACACGTCATAGAGCCGGGGGATGAGCTGGCTGAGGGTGGTCTTGCCGGCCCCGGACGGGCCCACCACCGCCACCATCTCGCCCGGTTCGATCAAAAGCGATACATCGGTCAGGACCGGACCGGCCCCCTCGTCGGGGGCGGCGAGTTGGGCGGAGCTCTCCAGCGATGTCACCGAGGACTCGGCTCCGCTCGGATAGGAGAACGTGACGTGGTCGAACTCGATCAGTCCCCGGGGGTGGTCGAGGGCTGCGGCGTCAGGGGCGTCGGTGATCGGGTTGGGGGCGTCGAGAACCTCGAACACCCGGTCGAAGCTCACGAAGGCGGTCATCAGGTCGACCCGGGCGTTGGTGAGGCTGGTGAGCGGGCCGTAGATCTGGGCCACCAACACTCCCAGTGCCACCAGGGTGCCAGTCGACATGGTGCCCGAGATCACCAGGTGACCACCCACCAGGTAGATGACCGCGGTGCCCACCGCTGCCACCATCGACAAGGCGGTGATGAAGGTGCGGCTGAACATCGCGCTCTGCACTCCGATGTCGCGCACCCTCCCGGCTCGGTCCGAGAACGCCCGAGCCTCTCGGTCATGGTCGCCGAACAGCTTCACCAGCAGGGCGCCCGACACCCCGAAGCGTTCGGTCATGGTGGCGTTCATGGCGGCGTTCAGGTCGAACCCCTCGCGGGTGATGCCCGCCAGGCGCCGCCCCACCCGCTTGGCCGGCACCATGAACAGCGGGAGCAGCAGCAGAGACAGTCCGGTCAGCCTCCACTCCAGCACCACCATGGCGGTGAGGGTGGTGGCCAGGGTGACCACGTCGGACACCACCGTGCCCAGGGTGGCGGTGACGGCCCGCTGGGCACCGATCACGTCGTTGTTGAGCCGACTCACCAGGGCACCGGTCTGGGTGCGGGTGAAGAAAGCCAGGGGTTGACGCTGCACGTGGTCGAACAGGGCGCTGCGCAGGTCGAAGATGAGCCCCTCACCGATGGTGGCCGACAGCCAACGTTCGCCCAGCGCCAGTCCCCCGCTGGCCAGAGCGGTCGCCACCATGGCGCCGGCCAGCCAACTCACTTGGGTGCGGTCACCGGCGGGAACTGCGTGATCGATGATCTGCTTGATGACCAGTGGGGGGACCAGCCCGGCCAGGGCCTGCACCACCACCAGAACCACGAATGCGGCCACCCGGCCGCGGTAGGGGCGGGCGAATCGCCACACCCTTCCCACCAGACCCGGGGTGAGGGTTGCTCCCTGTACCGCCGAGGCATCGACCCGCATCATGCGATAGGCGGACCCGTAGTTCACGGTCGGTGTTCAGCGCCTCGGGCGGTGGCGGGGTCGATGCGGGCGAACACCGCGCCCAGGGTGGCCAGTTCGTCAGGGGAGAGGTGGTCGAGGAAATGGGCCCGCACACCGGCCACGTGGTGAGGTGCGGCTTCCTCCAAGAGCTTCATCCCAGCCGGAGTGAGGTGGGCGAATTGGCCTCGACGATCCTCGGTGCACGAGATCCGCTCCACCAGTCCCCGAGCCTCCAACCGCCCGATGTGATGGGAGAGACGGCTACGTGACTGGGCTGCCTCCACCGCCAGGTCAGCCATGCGAAGCCGATGCTCGGGGGCGGCCGAAAGGGCCACCAGTACCGCGTAGTCCTCGCTGCTCACCCCGTGGGGCTTCAGCTCGCTGTCCAGGCAGGAGAGCAGGTGACGGGTGCCTCGCACCACGCTCACCCAGGCCGCCAGCTCGACTGGAGACAGCCATCGGACCGGTTGAGGGGAGGCCATCTGGCGATACTACGGGGGGATCGGGGTTTCCGGTCGGGGATCCGATGGCGGGTCAAGGCGCGGCGGTGGCTGCTGGGAGAGCGCGGCGTTCGGCATTGAGCCAGGCGATGACGATGGCCCGTTCGGTGGCATCGAGCTCCCAGGACGTCGCTGCTGCCCGGTCGACCAGAGCCCGCATGAGGCCCTCGCGGCAGTCGGCGCGGCTGGGGCTCACGTCCCCGTCGAGGCGAACGCCTCCCGCGGCCAGTGCAGTGATCACGAACGTCACCGAAGCTCTACTCACCGGGAACTTCTTCTCTTGCATCAGGTCCCGCACCCGTTTAGAGCACTCGCTGAGCTGGAACGTTTCGGCCTCGGTGTATTCGGCGATCGAGTCGAACAGCACCGGCCAGTGACCGGTCGGGAGACGGGGGAGTCCGGTGGCGCGGTGGAGATGTCCGACCACCTCGGGCATCGCGGTCACGTTGATGACGTCGGCCAGCTCCTTGGGTACGGCATGTTGCGCCGGGTCCCACGCCCAGTTCCGGCCGACCGCGATGTCAGGCAGGTTCGTGGTGATGAACTTCGACAGGGTCGTCCGGCCGAACCACCTCGATGACTCCACTACATCGGTACCGATCTGCTCCCGGATGGTGTTGCCTACCCTGGAGAGCTGCAACGGTCCATCCGATGCCAGGAGCTGTTGGCGGATGGAAATGACCGCACGCGCCCGCTTCTCTGCCAACGGGTCTGCCGGTGGGGTGACCGTCATCGTGCTCCCCGTCTCTGAGGGGCCCGAACCGTTGGGGGAAGCCTTCATGTCCCGTTCGGTTGTCTCGAGGGCGACCACCGGTTCGAATGCTGGTGCATCGGCCACGTCATCACCGGATCCCAACAGCGACACGATGGCCTCGGCGTCGAGGACGGTGTCGGCGATGTTGCGGTAGGCGTTGGACGACGGCCCCGACGCCATGATCGTGGTGCGACGGTCCCGGGAACGGAGGCGCTGGAGCAACGGGGTGAAGTCGGCGTCACTCGAGGCGATGATGAACTCGTCGTATTCGAAGGAGGCGCCGAGGGCGTCGAGGACGTCGATGACCATACGGATGTCAGCGGCGTTCTTCTGGCCACTGGTCAGAGGTGGACAGTCGACAACCTCGAATCCGGCGTCGGTGAGCGGACCACGGAATCGACGCAGGTACACCCGGTTGGCGTCGTTGCCCCGCTCGGCGTCGTTGAACCATCCGGCTGGGTTGAGGTAGGCGCGACACACGAGAATCTCCCGGCGGGCGCCCGACGGACCGGGCAGTTTCCTGAGGCCGTCGAGCCACTCGTCGGGTCTCTCGGCGAAGTCGAAGGCGGCGCGTCGGTCGATCTGGAGTAGGCCGGACAGGACGTTGTCGAAGTCGACGAACAGAGCGGCTCGGACCCGTTGGATCGTGTTCATCGTCGTTCCACCAGTCCCCGAGCCTCCATCCGTCCGATGTGGTGGGAGAGACGGCTGCGTGACTGGGCCGCTTCCACCGCCAGGTCAGTCATGCGGAGCCGATGCTCGGGGGCGGCCATCTGGCGATACTACGGGGGGATCGGGGTTTCCGGTCTAGGCCCAATAGGTTCCCGGCCTTGCCCGATTGCTCGGGAAGGCCGGGAACCTGGGTGGCGGAGGGTGTGGGATTTGAACCCACGGTGGGCTTGCACCCACAACGGTTTTCGAGACCGTCCCATTCGTCCGCTCTGGCAACCCTCCGTTGGGCGACGCTAGTCGCGGCGGCGCTCGGCGCCCCAACCCTTCGGTGGGGTCAGAGGCGTCGGCGAAGCAGGCTGTGAACCCGTTCCCAGTGCAGCTCGGAGGCGTAGCGGTGATAGCGGGGTCCGGGAGGGGCGAAGCCGTGAACGGCCTCGGTCATGACATCCAACGTGAAGTTGACACCGGCTCGCTCGAGTGCGGCGGTGAGGATCTCGCGGTGCTGAGTGGGAGCCAGCGGGTCGCCCTCGCACCAGGCGAAGTGCAACTCGGCGGTGACCGTCTCGAGCCCCAGGTGGGCCGAATCATCGCTGTCACGCACCAGCCAGGCCCCGTGAATGGAGGCCCCGGCCTTCACTCGATCGGGCAGGGCCCGGGCCAACGACACCACCAGGGGGCCGCTCATACAGAACCCCACCGCCCCCACCGGGCCCGCGGCTGCCGCCTGGTCCCCATCAGCGAAGTCCAACAACGCCCGGGCATCGTCGACGATGACGGTGGGATTCACCGTGCCCATGAGCTCGTTGCGGGCGTGCATGTCTTCGTCGCTCTGGCCGAACTCTCGATAGGGCCCACCCCGGTGATAGAGGTAGGGGAGCATGACGTAGTACCCGGCCGTGGCCAGGCGAGAGGCCATGTCGCGTAGGGCAGGTCTGATGCCGGGGGCGTCCATCAGGTACAGCACCACCGGATGGGGGCCGCCGTGTTCGGGATGGAAGATGAAGGTGGTCATCGGCCCGTCGGGGGTGACCACGTCGACCTGGCGTTCGATCATGGAGCCGATTGTCGCGTGGCGCCTCCCCCGCTCAGGTGGGTCACCAAGATGAACGGGAGAGCGACAGTGGCGGCGGCCACCACTGTCAGGGCAATGGCGAGCAGCGTCGGTGGTTGAGTGGTGAACAGGCCGATTGCCCCCATGGCTATTCCCACCGACCAGATGGCCAGGGCCACCAGGGCTCCTCCGGCGGCCCCACCCAGCGCTCTGAGCCCACCGCCGCCGCGGACCATGGATCGGATGGAGATCACCACCAGGGACAGGGGCGCACTGGCGAGTAAGGCAATCGACGCCCATTTCAGGGGCCATATGACCCCGTGGGTGGGGGTGGGCGTGATCCCCGCCACCGCCACCAGGTTCCAGTCGCCACCGTGTCCCACCAGCACTCCCTGGTCGGAGGCGGTGACCAGCACGCTTCCGCCGAGGGAAGGCGGTGCCATCAGCACCTGCTGGAACATCTGATCCACCGGCGTCCCCGAGCCGGCCCGTCGGTAGCGGAGCATTTCGACCTGGTCGTCGCTGAAGCCGAACACCACCGTGGGGACTCCTCCGGGGGTACGGAGGTCCACGGCGGCTCCACCAGCTCTGAAGCAGGTTCCGTCGGGCCGACAGGCTTCGGAGGCCGAGCGGGTCATGGCTGCCAGGGCGGCGGGGTCGGGGGCCGAGGCCGGCTGCCAGGAGCGCCCCCCGTCGGTGCTGGCAGCCCAGGTCAGATCGGTGGGGGAGTACGAGCCTCTGACCCCGATCTGGGCGTAGACGGCGGCCCCGTCGGTGGCCAGCGAGCGCACCTCCCGGGGGTTGGGCGACGATGTGGCACCGAGGGCCACTACCGCCACCGCGGGCAGTAGCCAACGCAGCGCGGTCCGGACCTTCGGGGGTGCCTGTTTCTGTACCCGGGTCCACAGGTCGGCGGGGGGTGGCGCCCACAGGGGGACCAGAGCGATCAGACCCACGAGATCCAGAGGATCGCGTCGGGTCACTCCTCCCAGGGCCGGGGCCACAGCTTCGGCCACGCCGGGAACGGTCTTGAGGGCGGCAAAGCCCACGGCGGTGGCCACCACCGCCCATTTCCTGCCAATCGCCACCGCCGCGAGGCCTGCCACCACCACTGGGCCGGCGAAGTCGCTGAGCTTTCCGGTGACCGGTCCACCGATACCCCACTTCAGGACGTGATCGTTGACCAGCAGCACCGCCAGAGCTGCCGTGAACCACCCGGTCGCCACGTTCCGGTCGATTCGCTCCCGCAGGAGCCGCGCCGTGACCCGCCGGTCCACCATGGCGTGAGGCTACCAATCGGCCTGGGCGGGCGAGCGGTTACCGTCCGGAGATGGCCGATGACCACAGCGACCTCCACCACTGGGCCATGGGTGAGGCATTGGCCGAAGCTGGCCTGGCGGCGGCCGAAGGGGAAGTGCCGGTGGGGGCGGTGGTCCTGGTGGGTGACGAGGTGGTGGCCCGGGGCCGCAACCGCAGGGAAACCACCGGTGATCCCACCGCCCACGCCGAGGTGGTGGCCCTGAGGTCAGCGGCCGCCGCGGTGGGGGAGAGACGTCTCCATCGGGCCACTCTGGTGGTCACGCTGGAGCCCTGCCCCATGTGCGCCGGTGCGGTGTGGGCCGCCCAGGTGGGCACCGTGGTGTTCGGGGCCGCCGACCTCAAGGCGGGCGCTACCGGGTCGCTCTACAACCTGGCGGTCGACCCTCGTCTGAATCACACCAGTCGGGTGGTGTCGGGGGTGCGGGCTCAGGAGTGTGCTGCCCTGCTCACCACCTTTTTCGCTGACCGTCGCTGAGGGCGGCAACCCGCCGTACCGGCCGGGGGTGGATCAGCGGCCGGGCTCCCAATCGAAAGTGCCTTCCCGTCGGCGGTCGGCGGCCCCGATCAGACGGTTGTCGGGACCGAGGGCGATGACCTGGATACCGCTGATCTCCAGCGTGAGCGGCTGCACGTTGTGGCCGCGAGCCACCAGGTCGGCCTCCAGGCCGGACTCCGAGTCGGCGGCGGCCTCCACCTCCAGCGCCACCGAGTCGCCCCGAGCCACCAGGTTGGGCAGCGCCACCGCCTCGGCCGGGGTCATGTGCCAGGCCAGCATCCCCATCAGGGTCTTGGCCACATAGGCGATGATGGCATTCCCGCCCGGGCTGCCCACCGCCATCTGGAACCGGCCGTCGCTATTCAGTACCAAGGTGGGAGACATCGACGAGCGGGGTCGCCGCCGCGGGCCGATGGCGTTGGCTACCGTAACGGTTCCCGGCGGAGGTGACCGGTCGAAGTCGGTGAGGGTGTTGTTCAGTACGAAACCTCCCACTACCCGTCGGCTGCCGAACAGGGTCTCCACGCTGGTGGTCATCGCCACCACGTCGCCTTCGGCGTCCACGACGTTGAAATGGCTGGTACCACCGTCACCACTGCTGCGATCTACGGCCCGGGGATAGCCCGCGAACACGCCGGCCTCCACCTTCTCCGATGCCCGGTCGGGATCGATGGTGGCTGCCCTCTCGGCCAGGTAGGCGGGGTCCACCATGGCGTCGGTGGGCACCGCTACGTAGCGGTCGTCGCCCACGTAGCGGTCACGGTCGGCGTAGGCCCGGCGCGAGGCCTCGGCGAACAGATGCCAGCCTTGGAGGGTGGGGCCGGCGGATGCCCGGTCGAGGTGGTCGAGCTGACCCAGCAGCGAACCTACGCCGATGCCTCCAGAACTGGGGGGAGGAGGACCGCACACCCGATGCTCGGCGAACGGGGTGCAGACCGGCTCGACCCGCCGAGCCCGGTACGCCGCCACATCGGCAGCAGTCAGACGGCCCGGGCGAGGCGCCCGGTTGGCAGCGTCCACCACGGCGCTGGCCAGCATCCCGCGGTACATGGCCTGCCAATCGTCGGCGATCGCCCGCAGGGATCGGGCGTAGGCAGGGTTGGTGAACTTGTCGCTGGCCTGGAGGGGTTGGCCGTCGGGTCGGGCGAAGAGCGTGGTGAAATCGTCCCCGGCCCCCAAGCCGGTAGCGGCGGCGACCGCGTCGGCCATCCGGGGCGAGACCTCGAACCCCCGGTCGGCCAGGGTGATGGCCTGCTCGAACAGGCCCCGCCAGGCGAGGTGTCCATGAGCTTCGTGGGCCAGAGCCAGCATGGCCACCACACCCGGGGTACCCACGGCCGTACCCGATCGGCTGGCCTCGGGGAAGCTCAGCGGCTGGCTGTCTTCACCCAGGAACATGTCGGTGGTGGCACCAGCGGGGGCCTCCTCGCGACCGTCATAGGCGGTGACGGCTCCGGTCTCGGAGTCGTAGTGCATCAAGAACGCCCCGCCTCCCAGCCCTGAACTCTGGGGTTCCACCAGGCCCAGTACCGCCTGGACCGCCACCGCGGCGTCAACCGCCGACCCACCTCGGGCCAGTACCGCCATGCCGGCATCGGTGGCCAGGGGGTGGGCCGAGGCCACGGCGTAGGGACCGCGCCCTCCGGGCTCACCCCGGGTGGCAGAGGTCGAGTTCGGGGCGGCGGTTCGCTCGGCCGGCCCGGATGGGCTGCTACACCCAACCATCGGCACAACCAGGGTCATCGCCACCGCCACGGTCGCAGCGATGCGTGTCCTTCGGACAGCCGATCGGTCCACTACCTCACCCCTGTTCGAACCATCGGCGATGGTAGGGCCTCGGGTCAGCCGGTCGTGCTCGTGCCCAGCTCCCGGGCGAGGAGAGCATCAGCCAGTTGGCCTGCGTCGCCGTGGACGACCGCAATCGCTGGGACGGTCCGTGCCATCTCGCACACCGCGGCCAAGCCGTCACGTCTGGTACGTGACAGGTTGACGGTCTGATCAAGCAGCAGGCGAGCCGCCTCCTCGGCGCTCATTCGGGTGGCGGTGAGCGGTGCCCGGGCCTCGAAGGTTGGGGCGATCACCAACGACACCGGCGGAGACGGCTGGCGTGCCACGATGGCCCGGGGGTTCAGCTCGGCCGGTCGCACGTTGGGAGGGGACTGGGGTGAGATCTCCAGCAGATCGCAACTGAGCTGGTTCAACTCCAGTGGCTTGGGGTGGGCCAGGGTCAGTCCGCTGGACAGTCCCACCCCGGTGAACTCGTCGCTCAGGTAGGTGCAGCCGCGCTGAACCAGGGCGGCCACCAGCGTTGACTTGCCCGAACCCGAGTGCCCGGTCACCGCCACCACCCGACCGTCTGGGGTGATGACCGACCCGGCGTGCAGCACCACCGCCGTATGGGATCGGGCGACGAAGTCGTTCAGAACCCCGGGAAGCTGGCGCAAGAACCCGGCCCGGTCGGGGAAGTCCCAGGTCTCAGACGCACGAAGTACCACTCGGCCATCGACCTTCGGTCGGATGTCGAAGACCACATCGGCTGGGTGGCCACCCGATCCGGCCGGGTCGACGCCTAGGTGGTGTTCCACCGTGGTGAGCAGGTCGAGATCGGGGCAGCGAAACGCCACCGACCGGTCGAGGAACCTGTGGGCTGCGCCGATCGGGGACTGCGGGTCATCGAGGTTCGACCCGCTGGCCGGAACCGGCGGAGGCACTCGCTCGGTTCGGTCTATCAGACCCACCTGTCGCAGTACTTCCAGGCCCCGCTCGATCTCGGCAGCCACGCTCAGGTCGGCAAGGTCGGCGGAGAACTCGGCTAGGGCCACCGGCTGATCCCCAGCGAGTAGTCGGGCTGCCATTTGCCCGACTCGGTGGACCACACCGGTCACGGCGTCGTAGATCCATGCCCCGTCACCAAAGGGCACCAGGTCCACGTCGGGTGAACGCTGAAACGTTGCGGCCACAGTTGACGTCATCACAACCGGGGTGAAGGCGGGCAGGCAGGAAGGTGTGGCCCGCAGCGAGTCAGTAGAGGCAGCTGGTGCCGGGGGCCGAGTTGCCCTGGGAGTCGAGGTAGATGCGAACCCAGCCTGCGCCTCCAGCGGTGCCGGCGGTGTTGTTGGAGGTGGCGCCGACTCCGGCGGTGCCACCGGCGTTGTTGACCGACGTGTCGATGATGGCTGCTCCGGTTGCGAAGTACTGGCCACCGCCACCGCCGGCTCCGCCGCCAGGGTTGAGAGTCACGGTGCGTCCGGCACCGCCGCCTCCACCACCGCCGCCTACGTAGCCCCCGCCGCCACCGCCGCCACCGCCACCGTCCTCGCTCGAGTTGCCGCCGGCGCCACCGGCTCCACCGTTGCCGCTGACCTGTGATCCTCCGGT
>CAUJFC010000174.1 GCA_963169755.1 Actinomycetota bacterium
CACGACGGGCACCCCGATCGATCCAGCCAACCTGCGCCGCACGGTGCGCAAGGTCGCCAAGGCCGCCGGCATCGACAAGGGCGTGAACCCCTACGACTTCCGTCGGACCATGGTCTCGCTGCTGTCGGCCGCAGACGTGTCGGGCGAACGCATCGCCGATGTCGCCGGCAACGACGCCAAGACGGCGCTGAGCGTCTACCGCCACCGCATGGACCCCATCGTCGAGGACGCCGTCGCCCCCATGGACGAGCTGTTCGAGGATCCCGACCGGTCCGAGTGACTGCGCGCGACCATCGCGATCGGATGAACGGAGCTCGACCGCCGCCCGTCGTGGTGGCTCGGTGAACGCTGCGGAACGCCGCCCGGGGTCGTGGAGATCTGCCCCGATCCGGGCAAGTCAGAGGACGCATAGGCTGCCAAATAGGCTGCCAAAGGTCACCTCCGGCCCGAAAACGCGGTTGACCTGCGGAGGTTTCCGCAGGTCAACCGGGTGGGCGATGAGGGAGTCGAACCCCCGACCCCCTGCGCGTCATGCAGGTGCTCTAGCCAACTGAGCTAATCGCCCGGGGACCGACAAGGTAGCAGCCGGGCGCAGCCGTACCGAAGCCCGATGCCCACCAGCGGCGGAAACCTCCGGGATCGAGCCCGAGCTGTCCAGCAGGCCGGTTCTTCGGCCATGCCCCGTCCCGATGCCCAGTGGAGACAGCCGGGCGCTGAGAGGCGTGGAGCGAGGACCGCTAGGGCTGGGTGTCGTTGGGTGAAGGCACCGCAGGGCCCCACTGCGACTTGGAGCGTCAAGTCAGACGCTCTCCGTGAGTATCAGAAATTATTGCGGAGTTTTCGACCATTTCAATGCTCGTTGTCACACCCTCTGTCCATGATGTTCGGCATGGACGACTTCACCGGACCCCAGCCTTCAGGCGCGGTCGACCACCCCTCATGCCCAGGGCAGGGTACCGAGGGTGCCGGGGGCCCCGAGGGCACCACCCGCTCCAACCGGGCCGATGCTGGGGCGGCCAGGTCTCGGCCTGACTGGGCGGCACCCGCAGCCGGCCGGGGGCGGTGGGACCAGGGGCGGCGGGCCACTGGGCCGGTGGAGGGCCTGGCGACAGAAGTGGTGTCGGTGTTGGAGGCGCTGGCGGGGCCAGAGAGCCTCGACGACGCTTCACTGGCCGAGGCGGTGACTGGGCTGGTTCGGGTGCGGTCGCTGCTCGATGCGCTCACGGCAGGGTTCGTGAGCCGCTGGGACTCGCGTCACCTCTGGGCCGATGACGGATCCCGGTCGGCGGGGGCGCGGTTGGGCCGTGACGCTGGATGCCGCAAGCAGACGGCAGGGCGGATGGTCCACACCGCCCGCACCGTGCGGTCCATGCCGAAGGTCGCCAAGGCCTGGCGGGCCGGACAGATCTCCACCGATCACGTCGAGCGCATGGTCCGCGCTGCCACCCCCGAACGTGCCGCCGCATTCGCCGAGGCCGAGGACCATCTGGTGCACATGGCCACCACTTCTGACTGGTCGGTGTTCGACCATGCCGTCGCCATGTTCGAGGCGGCCACCGACGACGACCTGTGCGATCCGTCGAACCCCGATGATCTGGCCAAACGAGACAAACGAGAGCGGGCCCATCGCAACATGCGCCCGGTGCAGGTCGGAGACCGCTGGCACCTGCCCGGAAGCCTCGACAAGGTCGGAGGCCAGAAGTTCGCCGACGTGTGGGAACGGATCCGCAACGAACTGTGGGAAGCCGACATGGCCACCGCCCGCCGAGAATGTGGCCCCGACGCCTCTGCGGCGGAGGTGACCGCCAGAGCCGCCGAGATACGCACCCACGCCCAACGCGGCGCCGACGCCCTCGTCGAGATGGCCACCCGGGCCGCCGCCACCCCCGCGGAGGGTCAACGGCCCCGGCCTCTCATCAGTGTGATCGTGTCGAAGGATGAACTGTGCGGCCCGATCCGCCAAACCTTCAACGGACTCGTGCTGTCACGGCTCGAAGTTGCCCAGCTTCTGTTCGAAGCCGACTTCGAACGCATCATCTTCGGACCAACCGGCCAACCCGTCGACGTGTCCAGCACCCAACGGTTCTTCACCGGCGGATGGCGTCGCGCCGTCGAAGTACGAGACCGCGTGTGCCAACACCCCACATGTGACATCACCGCCGAGTACTGCCAGGTCGACCACATCGTCGAACACGCCGACGGCGGCCCCACTTCGGTCGAGAACGGGCGACTGCTGTGCCCCCAGCACAACCACCAACGCCCCGGCCGCATCCCACCACCCACCAGCCGACGAGACCGACCCAACCGAGGTGGCAGCCGAAGCGGCACCAGCCCCGCAACCAGCCGAGACGAAGACGGTGACCCCGACCAACCCTGATCCAGGTGGGGGTCCTCGACAGCTCGGAGAGCCATGCCGTCATCCGGGTCCGGCCAGTGACAGGTGGGACGAGCCGCACCTTCGTCCGGCAGGTGGGTAGGTCGCGTCAGATCAGGCCAGACCAGATCAGGAGGCCAGACCAGATCAGGAGGTCAGACCAGATCAGGGGATCAGATCAGATCAGGAGGTCAGACCAGATCAGGTCCGGTCAGACCAGATCAGAGGGTCACACCAGATCAGGTCCGGTCAGCGCGGCTGGTGGGGTCAGGGGTGGCCCGCTACAGGATGGCGGTCTGGCCCAACAGCACCCGCAGTTCACCGATCAGTCCGCCGGAAGTGTCCACACAGAACTGTTCGGAGAGGCGCAGCACCTTGTCTTCGCCCAGGTGAAGGAACACCGGGGCCTCACCCGGGAAGCGCACCAGCAGCGCCTTCAGCTCATCGACCGTCTCCTGGCTGAGCTTGGCGGGCGACACCTTCAGGCGCAGCGGCGGCGCTCCGTCGGTGACACCGTCGAACACCTCCACGTCCATGGCGATGAACTTGGGCTGATCGTCGCGACGGTCGACCCGGCCCTTCACCAACAGCACCGCATCGTCGGCCAGCAGGTGACCGATGTCGGCCATGGTCTTGGGGAACACCATCACCTCGATCGAGGTCTGGAGATCCTCCAAGACGAACACCGCCATGAGGTCGCCCTTCTTGGTCCACTTGCGCTGAAGACCAGTTACCACCCCGCCGATCAGGCGCATGACACCGTCGTCGACCTCGGCCAGGTCGGCGATAGTGCCATCGGTCCGACGAGCCAGTGCCGCCTCGGCCCCCATCAGCGGGTGGTCGCTCACATACAGGCCCAGCATCTCCTTCTCGAAGGCGAGCTGTTCCTTCTTGTCGAAGGTCAGGGCGGGAATGGCCACCCGCTCATCGAAGACACCGCCGCTGTCGGCCTCGTCGCCGAACAGTGAGAAAACGCCGACGTCACGCTCCTTACGCCGGGCGATGACGCCGTCGACGATCTGTTCGTACACCGCCAGCAGACCCCGCCGGGGATGCCCGAGCGAATCGAACCCACCGGCCTTGATCAGCGACTCCAGGGTCTTCTTGTTCAGCACCGCCAGGTCGACCCGCTCACAGAAGTCGTAGAAATCCGAGAAGGGACCGTTGGCGTCACGCTCCTCGATGATCTTCTCGACCAGAGCCTCACCCACGTTGCGCACCGCTGACAACCCGAAGGGGATCACCTCGGTACCGTCATCGAGTCGTGCCGGTTCGAAGTCGGACGCCGAACGGTTCACATCGGGAACCAACACCTGGATGCCCATGGTGCGGCACTCGTTGAGGTAGACCGCCGCCTTCTCCAGGCTGGTCTTGACGCTGGTGAGCAGAGCCGACAGGTACTCCACCGGATAGTGGGCCTTGAGGTAGGCCGTCTGGTAGCTGACCAGGCCGTAACCGAAGCTGTGGCTCTTGTTGAAGGCGTAGTTGGCGAAACCCTCGATGGTCTCGAACAGGGCGGTACCCAGCTCGCTGCCGTAGCCGGTGGCCTCGCAACCGTTGACGAAGCTGGCCCGCTCCTTGGCCATCAGCTCTGGCTTCTTCTTGCCGCACGCCTTGCGCAGGTTGTCGGCCTCGGCCAGCGAGTAGCCGGCGAAACGCTGGCTCACCCGCATCACCGACTCCTGGTAGATCATCAGGCCGTAGGTGTCGGCCAGCAGTTCCTCGGCATCAGGGTGGAAGTACGTCACCGGCTTGCGGCCGTTCTTGATGTCGGCGTAGTCGTTGTGCATGTTCACCGACATGGGACCGGGCCGGTAGAGGGCCACCAGCGCGGCGATGTCCTCGAAACAGGTGGGAGCCAGCGAACGCATGAGGGTGCGCATGGCCCCGCCCTCGAGCTGGAACACCCCGATCGACTCACCCCGGCACAACATGGCCAGCGTGTCGGCATCGTCCAGAGCCACCCTGTCGATATCGAGGTCGACGCCTCGGAACCGCTTGATCATGGCCAGGGTGTCGGAGATGACGTCCAGGTTGCGCAGACCCAAGAAGTCCATCTTGAGCAGGCCCAGCTCTTCGACCCCACCCATCTCGTACTGGGTGACCACCGGAGCATCTTCCACCGCCTGACCGGCGGCGGGCTTGCGCTGGATGGGCAGGTAGGTGGTCAGCGGATCCTTGGTGATCACCACGGCAGCGGCATGGATACCGTCCTGGCGACGCAGCCCCTCGAGCCCGCGGGCCACGTCGATCACCTTCTTGGCGTCGGGGTCCTCGTGGTACATCTGGCGCAGGTCGGTGGCCATCTTGTAGCCGTCTTCGTACTTGGGGTGCTGTTCGAGACAGGCATACAGCGGGGTGTCACGCCCCATCACCAGCGGCGGCATGGCTTTGGCCACCTTGTCTCCCACCGCGTACGGGTACCCCAGCACGCGGGCGGCGTCGCGCACCGCGGCCCGAGCCTTGATGGTGGAGAACGTGACGATCTGGGCCACGTGGTCACGCCCGTATCGCTCGGCGGCGTAGCGGATCATCTCGTCGCGATAGCGAGAGTCGAAGTCCATGTCGATATCGGGCATGGAGATACGACTGGGGTTGAGGAACCGTTCGAACAGCAGGTCGTAGCGGATCGGGTCCAGATCGGTGATCCACAGCGTGTAGGCCACCGCGCACCCGGCGGCGGACCCACGGCCCGGCCCCACTCGGATGTTGTTGTCGCGAGCGTGACGGATCAGGTCCCAGGTGATCAGGAAGTACGAGCTGAACCCCATGTCGCCGATGACTTGGAGCTCGTAGGCCAGACGTTCGACCACGCTGTCGGGCAACGGGTCGCCCCATCGCTTGCGGGCCCCCTCGAAGGTGAGGTGGCGCAGATACTCGGCGTCGGTCTCGAACCCCTCGGGCAGCGGGAAGTTGGGCAACAGGGCGTCACCGAACTCGATCTCGACGTTGCACCGCTCGGCCACCCACAGGGTGTTGTCGCAGGCCACCTCGACCTCACGGAACAGCTCGCGCATCTCCCGGGCCGACTTCAGGTAGTGGTCGTCGCCGTGGAACTTGAACCGGTCGGGGTCGCTCATCAGCGACCCGGTCTGCACACACAGCAGGGCGTCGTGAGCCACGGCGTCGTCGCGGCGGGTGTAGTGGCTGTCGTTGGTGGCCAGCAGCGGAGCCCCGAGCCGCTTGGCGATGTCGAACAGCATCGGGTTGGTGCGGTGCTGATCGGGGATGCCGTGGTCCTGGATCTCCACGAACAGGTTGTCGCGCCCGAAGATGTCCTGGAGCCGACCGGCCGCCTTCAGACCGGCCTCCTCGTCACCCCGCATCAGGTGCTGGAGGACATGCCCACCGAGGCATCCGGTGGTGGCGATGATGCCCTCGGAGTGCTGGTCGAGCAGATCCCAGTCGACCCGGGGCTTGTAGTAATAGCCCTCCATGAAGGCTCGGCTGGAGAGTTGGATCAGGTTCCGGTAGCCGGCAGCATTCTCGGCCAGCGCGGTCAGGTGGTAATAGAGCTTCTTGCCGCCCTCGGCGTCGCCCCCGGAGTCGTCGACCTTGCCCCGCCGGCTGGGGCGTTCCAGCCGCGAGTCGTAGGCCATGTAGAGCTCGGACCCCAGGATCGGCTTGATGCCGTGGCTACGGGCCGCCTTGTAGAACGGCAGGATCCCGTACATGTTGCCGTGGTCGGTGATGCCGATGGCGGGCTGGCCATCGGCAGCGGCCGCCGCTACCACGTCGTCGACCCGGGCGGCACCGTCGAGCATCGAGTACTCGGTGTGCACATGGAGGTGGGTGAACGAATCGCCCACGAGACTTCCTTCCAATGCAGCCAGGGGCAGTTCCCCACAGTTCATCCACAGCCCTTGTCCACCGTCTGTGGATGAACTACACGGCTGTGTTTTCGACCGTACCACCACCGCCTCCGCCCTGCCTCGCCGACGGTCCAGGGCCGATGCCGGGCTACTCAGGAAGTGTGTCGTTCAGGAGGTGTGTCGTTCAGAGACCGTGTTACTCCGGCGGCCGGGCGGCCGGGCGCACCCGCACTGTTGTGAGTTTGGGGTTGGTTCCCTCCCCCACCGTCACGTAGCCCAGGCCGTCGGGGGTCAGGGCCACCGATTCTCCCTGGAACTCGACCGGGGCGATCGCCCGGCACCGGAGGCTCTTGTCGGTCAAGGCCTCGGCCACGCTCTGCCCGGTGGGTACCGCCACCACGAACACCGAGCCGTAGGTGCGCAACACCACGGTCGAACCGTCGGTCGACAGGTCGGCTCCGGTGAGCAGACTGGTGACCCCGTCGCCCACCGCGAACTCCCCCAACGGCTCGGCGGTCACCGACGCACCAACAGCGGTCCGATCGGTGCCCTCTGTCGATCCTGCCAACCCGGCGGGCACCGCCACCCGGTAGATACGGCTGCGGCCCGGTTCCTTGGTGAACAGCAACACCGAACCATCGGGGGTGCCCACCACGGCCTCGGTGTCGTGGGGACCGTCGGGATAGACCACCCCGACGGTCGCGGCCGACACCGAGGTGGCTCCCGCCGGCGGCACCGGCACCCGGTACAGCACCACCTCGGAGCGGGGCGAGATGTTGCCGCCAGTGTCGGCCAGCCACAGCGCGCTGCGATCCGGGGCAGCCACCGCCACGTCCTCCCAGTCCACGTTCTCGGCCCCCTCGACGGTGACCGTGCGCACCACCGTCGCCGGCCCCTCCAACGCCTCCCCTGAGCCGGACGACGCCGAGCTGGAGGACGCCGAGCCGGAGGACGAGGATCCATACGACGCCGAACCGGAGGACGAGGATCCATACGAGGTCGAGCCCGAAGAGGGTGCCTGTGGGCTCAAACCGAACATTCGGGCACTGTCGCCCGAGTCGTTGATGACCCAGGCCACACCAGCGGAGTCGATCGCCACTCCCGACACCTCGACCAGGCCGGGATCGGCGATCGGCGCCGATACCGACTCGACCACCAGGTCCCCGGCACAGGCCGCGGTGTGCAACCGTCCGCCTTCACCGTCTCCGTCTCTGTCTCCTTCTCTGTCACCTTCTCCGTGTCCGTCTCTGCCGTCGCGGTCGCGGCCGCTCCCGGTGCCGCTGGAGTCAGCGGTGGTCGACGAGTCGTCGGCGTCCGCACCCGCCCACGGTGATGTCTCACTGCTTCCCGACCGGGGGATGTCACGGGTCGAGCCAACCGCTCCGGAGCGGCTGGTCGCAAGAGAGTCACCGCCACCGGGCCACCGACCAATGGCCACCATGCCGACCGCCACCAGGGCGACCACTGCCAGCACCGCCACCGCCCACCACCACGCCGCCGGGACCGACCTCGACCGGTTCCGAGGGTTCGCCAGAGGCTCCGGGCCACTTGTTGATGACTGCTCCGGTGAGTCGGGCACATCCGGCGGGTCCGGCGGGTCCGGCACGTCCGGCACGTCCGGCGGGTCCAGCGGGTCCGGCGGCCTTGGCAGATCAGTCGGCCCGGACATGTCGGACCGATCGGCCGAGCTCAGAGGTAGGTACCGGGTCGGGGGTCCAGGGCCTGGGGGCCCGCCGCTCCTGCCGCCCCCTCGGGCAGGCCGCGCTGACGGGCTTCCAACTCCTGGCGAGCCGCCATCTGCTGGGCGAACATCGAGGCCTGGATCCCGTGGAACAGGCCTTCCAGCCAGCCCACGAGCTGAGCCTGCACCACCCGCAGCTCGGACTCGCTCGGCGTCTCGCTGGCCGAGAACGGCAACGCCACCCGCTCCAGCTCTTCACGTAGGTCGGGCGACATGGCCGAGCCCAGCTCTCTCACCGACGTCTCGTAGATCTCGCGCAACCGGTCACGGGCCGGCACGTCCAACTCGGCGTTCCGGACCTCTTCGAGAAGCTGCTTGATCATGGAGCCGATCCGCATCACCTTGGCCGGCTCTTCAACCGCCTCGCGCCGCTCTTCAGCGGCCTCTTCAGCGTCATCGGACCCAGCAGTGCCCACCACCGCGTCGGGGGTCACCGGCGGGTCGATCAGCTCGCCCTTCGCCACCTCGGCCGGACCCGACGGGGCCCCGGTGTCAGTGATCGAATCGCTCATTCAACAGCTCCTACCAGTAGCGGGACGTACATCTCAGCCGAGGTGAGCGACCCGTGCCGACCCACCAGTTCATAGGGACCGGTATCGGCCTCGTCTATGTAGGACACCGGGTCCCGGGCCAACAACGCAACGTCGCCCAACCGGTGACGGGCGGCGTCGCTCATCTTCGGGCCCCACCAGCCCTCGTCGATGGTCTGATCCCTGGTGCGCACCCAGCCGGTGTCGCCGTGGTGAGCGGCCACCGCCTCGGCCAGATGGCGGGCCCGCCCCGGTCGAGCGTGCAGCCATCGGAACCGCCCCTCCCCCGACTGGAACGACACGTGGGCCATCACGTCGGGATGCAGCGCGATGGTGTTGTCTCCCACGTCGACCTGCCCGTGATCAGCGGTGATCACCAGCGCCGCCCCCCGGGGCAGGAAGCTCATGATCTCGGCCACCAGCCGGTCGGCGTAGGCGACCTCGGCGTCGAAATGATCACGCAGGCCGTACTCGTGGGACACCTTGTCTATGCCGTCGTAATAGGCGTAAACGAACGGCTCACCCTCGTTCACCGCCAGACGCAACTCGTGGCACAGCACCGAGGTGGTGCGGTAGCCCCGAAACCGGACATCGGCCAGGTGGGCTCCGCTGAACCCCGAGGACACGAACTCGGCCTTGGTGACGATGCGGGGTCGCTGCCCCAGAAAGGCGGCGTGGGGCTGGAACTCGGTCGGATCGAGCTTGCGGCGGGCATCACCCAGGAGCGGAGTGCTCCACCGCAACACGTTCAACACGTCGTGATCGACCGCCACCCGGTATCCGACCACCCCGTGCTCCCCGGGGGTCAGGCCGGTGGCGATGGAGGTCAGGGCGGTAGCGGTGGTCGACGGCGACACGCTGGTGATCGGGCCCCCCACCATCGACGACAAGGTCGGGGTCAGGTGACGGCGCTCCTCGAGCTGTTCCCAACCCAGTCCGTCGAGCACCAGCAGGATCACCTGGTCGGCCTGGAGCGCGGCTTCTGGCATCCAGGATCCCGGCGCCTCCCCCGAGGGCATCACACCGTCGAGCAGGGCGGGGACGATGTTGGAAATGCAGCCCCCGGCGTAGTCCGGGAGGACAGGTTGGTCCACGGAGATCCTTTCGAGCCGACCCACGGCCACGCTACCGCCACCGTCCACACCTCACCACGGTCATCACCGCCGCCCGGTTCTCGGTTGGCCACCGTCGGGGCTGTCGGCCTCACCGGCGTACCTGCACGTCACGCTGGCCGGTCGCCGGTTCCTAGACTCGCCGCGGTGAAGGTGTCGACCCGGGGTGACTACGCGTGTCGGGCACTGCTGTCCCTGGTGCTCCATGGCGACGGCCGCCCCACATCGGTGCGTGACATCGCCGAGCGGACCGACCTCCCCCAGCCCTACCTCGAGCAGATCCTTCTGGCCCTCAAGGGCGCCGGGATCGTCCGATCCAAGCGCGGCGTCGGCGGCGGCTACGTGCTGGCCCGACCAGCCGAAGAGATCACCCTGGCCGCCATCGTCAGCGCCGTCGACGGGCCGATCGCGGTCGGCGACTTCGGTGAACCGCACCAGAACGGGGCCTGCGACCACGAAGGCCAGTGTGTGCTTCTGGCGGTGTGGGCCGACGTGGGCGAGCACATGAGGCGCATGCTCGAAGCCCGCACCCTGGCCGACATCGCCGCCATCACCAGGGGCGAGGCCCCCTGGCCCGAACCGGTCACCTGAGCGCGGCCAACACCGCAGCCAGATCAGCCGGCAGCTCGGAGTCGAACACCACCCGCTCGCCCGAACCCGGGTGATCGAACGCCAGTCGTTCGGCGTGGAGGAACGGCCGGTGCAGGTCGATCGACTCCCTGATGCCCTGGTAACGGTCGTCGCCCACCACCCGGTGACCAATGGCCCCCAGATGCACCCGGATCTGATGGGTGCGGCCGGTCTCGAGCCGGCACACCACCAGAGCCGTGTCGGTCGGCTCTGTAAAGGTGGCGACCACCTCGTATCGGGTCCTGGCTTCCTTGCCGTCGGCCACCACCGCCATCTGGGTGGGGTGACGAGGAGAACGTCCGATCGGGGCGTCGACCACCCCCCGGGGCGACTCGGGATGGCCCCACACCAGCGACCGGTACCGGCGCTCGACCGAACGATCCGAGAGCTGGGCCACCAGCGACTCGTAGGCCCGGGGCGTACGGGCTACCACCAGCAGACCCGACGTCCCCCGGTCGAGCCGGTGGACGATACCCGGACGTTGCGGGTCCCCCACTTCGGCGATCTCGGGAAAGCGGGCCAGCAGCCCCGCCACCAGAGTTCCCCGCTGGTGACCGGCACCCGGGTGCACCACTAGGTCCGCCGGCTTGTCGACCACGATCACGTCGTCGTCGGCCGCCACCACCGTCACCGCCACGTCAGGCTCGGGTTCGGGAGTGGGCGGGCCGGTGTCGTCCGGGGCCTCCACCTCCAGGCGGGCTCCGGCCGCCAGCTTGACCGAACCCTTGGCGGCCACTGCGTCGTCGACGCTCACGCCGCCGGCCGCGATCAGAGCCACTACCTCCGAACGTGACAGGCCGGTGATCATGGCAACCACCCGATCGAGCCGTTCGCCGCCCAGTGCGTCGGGTACCTCCTCGCGGTAGGTAGCCACGTCAGGGGTTCCGAAATCCGGCGAACACCAACAGTCCGGCGCCCACCACCACGCCCATGTCGGCGATGTTGAACACCGGCCACCACTGGAGATTGATGAAGTCCACCACTGCTCCGTGCAGAAACCCGTTGTCTCCCCGCACCGCGCGATCGACCAGGTTGCCCACCGCCCCGCCCCCGATCAGGCCTGCCGCCACCGCCCCCAACGTCGAGCGACTGGTGGAGCCCAGCACCAGCACCAGCACCATGCCGATGGCCAGCACCGTGACCCACGGACCGATTCCCTTGCCGCTACCCATCGAGAACGAGGCGCCGGTGTTGTAGGCGAGTTGGAACCGCAGTGACCCGATCACCTCCACGTAGTGGCCGTCGCTCAGCGCCGACACTGCCCACGACTTGGTGGCCTGATCGAGCGCCAGCACGGTGAGAGCCACCGCGGCGAAGATGCCCAACCGCCGAGGCGGCACCGTCTGGTCACCATCGGTCGCCTCAGCCACCTCAGCCGCCTCAGCCACCTCAGCCGCCTCAGACACCTCAGCCGCCTCAGACACCTCAGATCCTGGCTGGGTCGCGTCGGCGGTCAACGGAACAGAGCGCCCGGTCCGGAGCGGGCCGGGGCGCTGGCCATGACGGTCACCGCTCAGCGTCGCTTGCCGAAGCGCCAGCCTCGACGTTCGTCGTCGATGATGTCACCCTCGATGTCCACCGAGGGTTCATCATCTCGGGGCCCGAGGGGTTCCTCGTCGGCCATGGCCTTGCGCAGCTCGGCCAAGAAGGCATCATCGTTGTCTTCTGCCTTGGGCGCCACTGGCTGCTCGCGAAAGTCCAGCACTGGCACGGGTGCGGTCGGGGGACCATCGTCGAGCTCCACCACCTCGACCCCACCGTCAGCCGCGTTGGGGGCATCGGTGACGACATCCTCACCACCAGTGCCCTCGACCTCGGAAGCGGGCAAGGGATCAGGGGCTGGTGACGGAGCAACGGCATCGGACCCGGAGTCGGCCTCGGGGGCGGCCGCCTCATCTCCACCACTGGTGCCCCCAACCTCGGACGGAGCCGGGGTGTCGACGGCGGGGGTGCCGTCAGGGGTGCCGTCAGGGGTGTCGTCAGGGGCGCCGTCAGGGGTGCCGTCAGGGGTGCCGTCAGGGGTGCCGTCAGGGGTGCCGTCAGGGGTGCCGTCGGTGGAGGCGTCGGTGGTGCCGTCAGGGGAGACGTCACCAGAGACGTCGGACAGGTCGGGGAGGTCTACGGCGCGCAGCTCTGGCATGGGAGCGAGGCGGAAGGCCTTGGGGTCGTCGAGGAGGCGCTGAAGCTCGGCCACCGCGCTGCGGAGCTGCACCCGCTGCTCTTCGGCGTGGCTCTCCAGCACCGACACGTCGGACCGGAGGTTGTCTCGGGCCGACTCGAGATCACTGATCTCTCCCGCTAGGCGGGCCCGGGCATCGGCCCGGGCGGCGTCGGCTTCGGCACGAGCCTCGGACCGCATGCGCTCGGCTTCGTCGGTGGCGGCGGATCGAATCTGGTCGGCCTCGGCTCGCGAGCTGTTCTGGAGGGAGTCGGCCTCTTCCTTGGCCTTCGCGAGGATCGACGCCGCCTCTTCGCGTGCCTCGGCCACCGCGGCATCGGCGGTGCGCTGAGCCAGAACCAGAGTCCGGCGAGCTTCCTCGGCCACCTCCTCGGCATCGGGGCCCGGGGCAGACGTCGCCGGGGCGGCAGCCTGAGCCTCGAGAGCCTCGGCCACCCGCGCCGTCACCAACTGCTCGACTCGGCCGTCGATCTCGGCCTCCAACTCGGTGCGGAGCTCGGCTCGGATCTCATCTTCCGAGCGCGACTGGCCGGTGCCAGCGGCCGTCTCATCGCCACCCGAACCTTCAGGGGCCGACTTGGCCTCGGCCAGAGCCTGCGTCAGGCGAGCCTCGACCTTGACCGCCATGGCCACCGCTTCATCCAGGAACTTGTCGACCTCTTCCTGGTCGTACCCCTTACGGGCGGTGGTGAACTTCGCGTCGGTCAGCAGCCGCTTCAAGGTGAGCTCCATGGGAGCCGAGCCTACCGTTGGCTCAACCTACCGACGGAGCCGCCCGGGCAGATCGAAGAGCCGTCGACGGCCGAGGAGCGATCTCAGGGTTCGTAGCCGCGGTCGGCGAGGCGACGACGCTCGTCGGCTCCGACCTCGACATTGCTGGGCGTCAGCAGGTACACCTGGCTGACGAGGCGTTCCATCTGCCCGCCCAGGCCGTAGCAGAGCCCACTGGCGAAGTCGATCAACCGGCGGGCCAGATCACGATCTGCTCCCTGGAGGTTGACCACCACCGGCTGACCGGACTTGAACTTGTCGGCCACGTCCTGAGCCTGGTTGAACGATGCGGGCACCACCACGTGGGGCTTGGCGTTGGCGGTGATGGGCACCGGACGTACCACCTGAGGTCGAGGCCGAACGCTGCTCTGACCGCTGGTGAGCGCCCCCGGGGTGACCGAGGGAGCCACGGGCTGTACCGCCCCCATGACCGACTCCTGGCCCCCCTGGGACCGGGTGGTGATGGGGCGGACTTCGCCGATGGCCGACAACTCGTCGGGGTACGAGGGCAGCAATGGCTCGGGGGCCGACGACGCCACGGGCTGGTGATGCGACTGGTGGTGAGGAGGGTGGTGCGGAGCCTGCGGGGGTGCCGAAGGGGCCGTGGCGCGGGGGGCCGGGTCGGCCGCTACCGGCGGCGGGGGCGCGGCACCGTCAGTGTGGTACTGCTCGTAGTCGGCGTCGTCGCCGAGGCCGAGATGGATCAGTGCCTTCTTCCACATCGTCACAATCCTACCCGTGAAGAGCCGTCGGGCCCGTCACCGGACCGCAGCAGCCACCACCGGCCCGCTGAGCCAACAGGTCATTGGTTCTCACGAAATTGGCTCTCACGGACCGTCGAGCCAGGCCACTAGGGCGTGACGACCGTTGTCACCGCGGGCCCGATACGACCAGTGGTCGGCACTACACGCCGTGCACACCCCGATGTCGACCAGTTCCAGGCCCAGTTCGCCCACCGCCGCCCCGACGGCCGCGGGCAGGTCAAGGGCTGGTGAACCCTCGGCTGTAGATGCCACCACCGCCGGCCCGAACCGCTCAGCGATCGGGGCCAGATCGGCCTCTCCGAACTCGTAGTGGTGGGCAGCAATGGTCGGACCGAGTACCGCCGCCACCGGAGTCTGACCCAAGCGGGCCAGCGTGTCGGCGGCTGCCCCCACCACCCCGGCCAGCAGACCTCGCCAGCCGGCATGAATCACCGCCAGACCTCCGGGTGCGGCCAACAACACTGGAGCGCAGTCGGCGGCCACCACCGACAACACCGCCCCGGTCACCGTGGTGACGGCGGCATCGGCGGGTGAGCCCCGATGCTGACCGGGGTGTTCCACCACCACCACGTCGGCCGAATGCATCTGACGCAACCACGTCCACTCGCCGGGAGCCAGGGCCGCCCGTCGACCGACCAGGTCACGGGGTGCCCCACCCACCTGGAGATCGCCGTCGGCCCGGGTGGTGAAGCGGTAGTTGACTCCCGGCAGATCCGGAAGGGGAACCGCCACCGAGCCCGGCCAGTCCTCGATGCTCAGCTACTGGCGATCAACGCAGGAACGAGGGAACGTCGAACTCGTCGCCGTTGTCGTCGGCGTCGTCGTCGAACAGGTCGGTGGTACGTACCGGTCGAGCGGGGGCGGCGGGAACCTCACCGGTGCGATCGACGGTGCCGGCCTTGCGGGGCTCGCGGCCCGCCTTTTCATCCCAGCGGTCGAACCCAGCGGCGATCACGGTCACCCGGACCTCGTCGCCCATCTCGTCGTCGATGACGGTGCCGAAGATGATGTTGGCGTCGGGATGGGCCACACCGTGGATCACCTCGGCTGCCTCGTTCACCTCGAACAGGCCCAGGTCGCTGCCACCTGCGATCGACAGCAGGATGCCCCGCGCTCCCTCGATGGAGGCCTCGAGCAGCGGGCTGGAGATGGCGGCCCGGGCCGCGTTGAGGGCTCTTCCCTCGCCGGTGGCGTGGCCGATACCCATGAGCGCCGAACCGGCGTTGGACATGATCATCTTCACGTCAGCGAAGTCGGTGTTGATGACGCCCGGAGTGGTGATCAGGTCGGTGATGCCCTGAACACCCTGAAGCAGGACCTCGTCGGCCATCTTGAAGGCGTTGATCATCGACGTCTTCTCGTTGGAGACGGTGAGCAGCCGGTCGTTCGGGATGACGATCTGGGTGTCGACCTTTTCTTTGAGCTTCTGGATGCCCGACTCGGCCTGAACCGAACGGCGCCGCCCCTCGAAAGAGAAGGGCCTGGTGACCACACCGATGGTGAGGGCCCCCAGGTTCTTGGCGATCTCGGCAATGACCGGGGCGGCTCCGGTCCCGGTGCCGCCGCCCTTGCCGGCGGTGATGAACACCATGTCGGCGCCCTGGAGGACCTCTTCGATCTCTTGGCGGTGCTCCTCGGCAGCCGCTCGGCCCACTTCGGGGTCGCTTCCCGCACCCAGGCCCCGGGTCAGCTCACGGCCGATGTCGAGCTTGATGTCGGCGTCGCTCATGAGCAACGCCTGGGCATCGGTGTTCACGGCGATGAACTCCACGCCTTTCAACCCGGCGTCGATCATGCGGTTGACGGCGTTGACGCCGCCTCCGCCGACACCGACCACCTTGATGACGGCCAGGTAGTTCTGGGGGTTGCCAGCCATGGGTTCTACCTCCACGAGGACAGGGTGAGGCCGGACCGGTTCGCCGGGCCGACAGGTTGCGTGCGGACTGAGATTGGGAACAGCGAAGTGGGCCACGCCCAACCCTCAACTTGTGGTTGAGGGTTATGTAAACCTCGATGGATGGGTGACATTATGCACCTTTCCCGGGTTCTGAGGTCAAGGACGGGTCATCGTCAGGGATTCGGGTGAGCGAAGGCGAACCCGGCTGACGGACGTCGATCTTGTCGATGGTTGACCGATCGGCCTGCTCGAGCAGGGCTTCGACCGCCACGAACTTGGCGGGTAGGCGGGTGCTGTCACCGATCCGGACGGTGATGCCGTCGCGCAGTTCGAGCACCACGTCCGAGCCCACCCGACGCCCCTCCACCACCTCACCCTCCAGTGAAGCTGGAATCGCGGCAATGGCCTCGACCACCGGTCGATCGTGCTGATCGACCACGCTCCCCGGCTGACCGAAGGCCACCGGTACGGCGGGAAGCGCACCGTGGCTCCCCGGAACGTCAGAGCCGAGCACCCGGCCCTCGGCATCGACCATTGCGCCGTTGGGGTCCACCGCCACCGGCTTGCGCATGGTGACGGTCACCTCGACGGTGGCCGGCCAGCTTCTGGCCACCGACACCTGATCCACCCACGCCATCCCCGCCAGACGCTGTTCCACCGCCCCCGCGTCGAGGTCGACCATGGGAGATCCGATCTCGATGCCGGCTCGTTCCAGAATCTCCGCCTCGCCGGAGCGGTCCACGCCGGAAACCGCCACCTGGTCAATGTCGAGCACCGAGCTTCGGGTCAGTCCGAAGATCCCTCCGAGCAGCGCCGTTACCGCCAGACCCACCAGGACACGATGACGACCTCGCCGCCACTGCTGCTCTTGGACCTCCCGGCGGCGAGCCTGAAGGCGCGGGTCGATGGTTGGAGGCGTCAGCGTCGGTTCGGAAACCGGACGAGGCGACCGGGCCAGCATGCTCGGACTCACCGGCAACCGTCCTCGTCGAAACCGACCAGGCACGTCTCGGCGTGCAACGACACACCGCTGTGGGCAAGGACCCGAGCCTGGACCTCGGCCATCAGAGCCCGCACATCGTCAGCCGAACCACCGGCGTCGGCCTGAATGAAGTTGGCGTGCTTGGTGGAAACCTCGGCGGTTCCCACCCTCAGACCCTTGCAGCCCGCGGCGTCGATCAGCCGCCCGGCCGAGTCTCCAGGCGGGTTGGTGAACACTGAACCGGCGTTGGGGCCCCCGGGTTGGTGCTCTCGCCGCCAACGCACGATGTCGGCCAGTTCGGCCTCTGACGCCGCCTGGTCGCCCACCGCCAGGCGCAGCTCGGCCCACGCCACCACCTGGTGGGGCGCGATCTGCGAGGTGCGGTACCCCAGGGCCAGGGCGCTCGGCGTCACCACACCATCCTCGCCCAGCGAAAGGTCCACGACGCGGACCCTCACCAGTGAGGCGGCCATGTCCGAACCGTGACCACCGGCGTTCATCCTCACCGCTCCCCCCACCGAGCCCGGGACACCGACCGCCCACTCGAAGCCGGTGAGCCCGGCTGCCACCGTCCGGCGGGCCACCACCGGCAACAGGGCGGCCCCGCCCGCCCGCACGATCGCCTCACCGCCGGAGATCTCCCCCACCTCGATCTCGGAGAACTCAGGCCCCAACTGCACCGCCACCCCGGCGAATCCCGAGTCGGCCACCAGCAGATTGGATCCTCGCCCCACCACCAGGACCGGTAGGGGCGCGGCCGCCAGGACCCGGGCCAGCACGGTGAGCTCAGCGTTGTCGGCCACCGTCACGAACCGCCGGGCCGGACCGCCGACCCGATAGGTGGTCAACGGCCCGATCAGCTCGTCGCGGCCGACGGTGAACGACGCCCGCGCCCGCGCCACCTCCCGATCGAAGGCCGCCAAGGCCTCGGTCGAGCCCCGCTCCTGACCAGTCACGTCGACTCGCCCCCGGTCGGTACGCCCACCGACTCGGCTCCTCGCACAAAGGCCTCGCCCACCCGTCGTACATCGCCGGCCCCCGCCGTCAGCAGCAGGTCACCGGGCCGCACCACCGACCTCGCCCAACTCAGGGCGTCATCGAGCGTTGGCGTCCACTCGGCCACCACCGGGGTTCCCGCCTCCCGGGCGGCGTCGAGCACAATCCGCCCCGACACCCCCGCCTCGGCCGGTTCACCGGCCCCGTACACGTCGGTGACCGCCGCTAGGTCGGCCACCGCCACCGAGCGGCCCAGATCCGCTCCCTGAGTCCGGGTGCGCGAGTACCGATGAGGCTGAAACACGACCACCACCCGGCCCCATCCCGCCCCGGCCGCCGAGGCCAGCAGGGCCCGCACCTTGCCGGGATTGTGGGCATAGTCGTCGACGACGGTGACCCCATCGCGCTCGCCCAACACCTCGAACCGCCGCCCCACGCCGCGGTAGGTGCCAACCGCGGCCACCGCGGCGGCCACATCGATCCCGCGGGTGGCCGCGGTGGCCACCGCCACTGCGGCGTTCAGGGCGTGGTGGCGACCCGGAGTAGCGATGGCGACCGGTCCCACCTCGGTTCCGTCGTGACACAGCCCGAAGGTGGTGGTGAGTCGGTGGACCTGCACCGAGTGCACCCGCCACTGCGCCGCGGCCGCCTCTCCCACCGTGACCGCCCCGTGGCGAGTGGCGAGCGACAGGGTCCTCGGATCGGCGGTACCGTCGCCGCCCGGGACGTCGATGCACACCACCCGGTGACGGGCAGCCGCCAGAAAGCGATCGAAGGCCGCCTCTATGGCATCGATCGAACCCCAGAAATCGAGATGATCCTCTTCGACGTTGGTGACCACCACAGTGGAGGCCCCCAGACGCTCGAAGGTGCCGTCGCTCTCGTCGGCCTCGACCACCAGCAGGCCACCGTCCCCACCCCAGCGCGCCGCCTCACCCAACGACACCGGAACCCCACCCACCAGGAAGGACGGGTCGGCACCCACCCCGTCCAACAGGGTGGCCAACATGGCAGTGGTCGATGTCTTGCCGTGGGTGCCCGACACCGCCACCGACTCGCGCAACGCGCACAGACTGGCCAGGATCCCCGCCCGATCCACCACCACGGCTCCCTCCGCCGTCAGGGCGGCCACGTCGTCAATCGAGGGCGGGTAAGCGGTCGAGTGGGTCACAACCGCCGCACCGCTGCGGGCAGCGGATCCGAACAGATCATCCTGGGAGACAACTTCCAGATCCACTCCCGCGGCACTGAGTGATGGCCACGCCCCAGTTGCCACCTTGTCGGCCCCACTCACCCGATGGCCGAGGGCAGCCAGGACCACCGCGATGGTGCTCATCCCGGCGCCACCCACTCCCACCACGTGCACCGACGTCGCCGCCCCGAGCGCCACCGGGGGAGGCACTTCAGCCACCCGCCACCGCCTCGACCACCTCGGCCGCCCGTTCGGCGGCGTCGACCCGGGCCGCGCCTCTCATGGCCACCGACATCTGCTCCAGCCGCTCCGGGTCGTCGAGCAGTTGTGCCAGCTCGCTGGCCAGACGGTCGCCGGTGAGATCGGAGTCGACCACCACCACCGCTCCCCCGGTGGCGGCCACCGCCTCAGCGTTGGCCATCTGGTGGTCACGGGTGGCGATGGGCAGCGGCACCAGGATCGACGGCAGACCGGCGGCCATCAGTTCGAACACGCTGCCGCCCGACCGGGTGACCGCCACATCGGAGGCGTCGAGCAACAAGTGCATCCGGTCCTCGTAGCGAACCGGCTGGTAGATGATCCCGCCGGCGGGGGGTTCGGGGGCGCGCTCCATGAAGTCGTGGAAGTCCCGGGAGCCGATGACATGACGTACCGCCAGGTCACTGCGGTCACTCCACGCCTCGACCAGATCCCGAACCGCCTCATTGATGCGCCGCGAGCCCAGCGACCCGGCGAACACCCCGACGACGGTCCGGTCCGCAGGCAGACCCAACGCGGCCCGGGCCCCGGCGGGATCGGGATTTTCGGCCATCTCACGGATCTCGGGGCGCAACGGATTGCCGGTGACCACCGCCCTCGGCAGATCGGTACCGGCGAAGGACACCGCCGCTGCCTTGGCCACCCGCCGCAGCAGCCGGTTGACCGCCCCCGCCCGCTTGTTCTGCTCGAGCAGAACCACCGGCACCCTGAACAGCACCGCCCCGAGCCCGCAGGCCGCCGAGGCGTACCCGCCCAGCACCACCACCACCCGGGGACGATGGCGTCGAACCAGCGCGATCCCTCGCAGCAGGGCCACCGCCACCTCGGCCAAGGCCACCAGATTGACCGGGGTCAGCCGGCGCTGGATCCCCCGCCCCGGCAGCACATCGACGCTGAAGCCAGCCTGGGGGACCATCGTCGACTCGGGACCCCGGGCCGACCCCACGAAGTGCAGTGACTCGGGGTCGTGCCCCGCGGCCACCAGGGCGCGGGCCAGCGCCAGACCGGGCAGCAGGTGTCCGGCCGTGCCGCCTCCGGCGATCAACGCCCAGGTTCTGGTGGGAGCCATCAGCGTGAGGCGCGGGTTGAACGAGCCGGACGGGCCGGCACCGCCGCCGGATGACGGGCGATGTTCACCAGCATCCCCACTGCCGTGAGGGTCACCACCATGGACGACCCGCCGAAGGAGACGAACGGCAAAGGGACGCCGGTGATGGGCATCAGTCCCACCACCGCTGCCATGTTCATGAACGCCTGAACGCTGATCCAGGTGGTGATGCCCACCGCCACCAGCATCGAGAACCGATCTGACGCCCGGGCCGCCACGTAAACGCCGGTGACCGCGAACGCCACGAACAACCCCACCACTGCCAGCACTCCCAGCAGTCCGAACTCTTCGCCGATCACCGCGAAGATGAAGTCGGTCCAGGCGAAGGGTAGGAACCCCCACTTGACAGTGGAGCGACCCAGCCCCCGGCCCAGCAGCCCACCGTTGGCGATAGCCACCAGCGACTGGACGTTTTGGAGGCCGTACTCGAAGGGATCCTTCATGGGATCCAGGAAGATCAGATAGCGCCGACGCCGGAACGGTTCGAAGGCCACGAAGCCGGCGCCGATCACGGCCAACACACCGCCCACCGAGGCCAGCTGACCCTTTGGGCTACCGGCCGCCCACAGCACCGCCAGGACGGTTGCGCCGATGATCACGGTGGTGCCCATGTTGGGCTGGAGCATGATCAGCCCCGAGATCACCACCAGGTAGGTGGTGACCGGTCCCAGACCCCACCGCCAGTCCTCCACCTGGTGCTGGCGCCGGGCCAACAAGTCAGCGACGAACAGCAGCAGAGCGAACTTGGCGAACTCCGAAGGCTGGAACTTGGCCGGACCCACTCCCAGCCAGCGGGTGGCACCGTTGGCGCTGACCCCGACGCCGGGAACCAGTACCGCCCCCAGAGTCAGCACCGCCCCCGCCATCATGAGCTTGACGTGTCGACGCCAGAAGTCGAGCGACACCGACATGGCCACCAGCATCCCAGCGATCCCCACCACCACCCAGGTGGCCTGGCGTACGAAGTAGCTCCACGGCATCGTGTTCTCGCGAACCGACACCACCGACGAGGCCGACATGACCATGAGCAACCCGATCATGGTGAGAGCGGTGACCACCGCCAACACCACCCATGACGCGCCAGTGGCCACCCCCGGGAGTCGGCGGTGCAGAGCGGTGACCGGTTCGGTCCGGCCCCGGAAGACCGGATGGGCGATGGAGGTCATGACAACCAGGGCATTGGCTCAGGGCGCTCCGCCGGGTCCGACGGAGACGCCAGCTTCCACCACCGGGGCGGGAGAAGCAGGGATGGTGGTGAAGTCGGCATAGAACATGCCCAGGGCCAACGCGGTGGCCAGGCCGGCCACGATCCAGAACCGGACGATCACGGTGGTTTCGGGCCAGCCGCTCTGCTCATAGTGATGATGGATGGGTGCCATCCGGAACACCCGCCGGCCGCCGAAACCCCGGTACGACACCACTTGGATGATCACCGACAGGGTCTCGAGGACGAACAGAGCTCCGACGATGGGCAACAGCAGAGCGGTGTTCAACGTCAGCGCCAGCCCGGCCAGGCCGGCCCCGATGGCCAACGAGCCGGTGTCGCCCATGAAGATTCGGGCCGGGAAGGCGTTCCACCACAGAAAGCCGGTGCAGCCCCCCAGCATGGCAGCGGCCACCACCGCCAGGTCCAGAGCGTGCTCCACCCGGTAGATGTCAGGGTTGCGAAAGGCCCAGAACCCAATGATGGTGAAGGCGGCAAACGCGAACATCGATGACCCGGCCGCCAGGCCGTCGAGCCCGTCGGTGAGGTTCACCGCGTTGGTCGAGGCCAGGATCAACAGGACCGCCCACACCACCCAACCGACCCGACCGAAGTCGATCGACAACAGCGTCGAATCAACGAAGGAGTCGTAGCGGGTGAACGACAAGGTGGTGTGCACCTGCGTGAACCCCACACAGGCCGCCGAGAACCCCACCGCCACCGACAGCAACCCCACCATCTTCATGCGCTTGTTGAGGCCGGTGTTGTGTGAACGCGTGACCTTCAGCCAGTCGTCGAGGAACCCGACGAGCCCGGCCCCCACCACCAGTGCCAGCACCAGAATTCCGGTGCGGGTGAACACCACCCGGCTGCGCAGGTGGGCCACCGTGTAGCCCACCACCGCGCCCGCCACGATGGCCATGCCGCCCATGGTGGGCGTACCAGCTTTGATGTGGTGGCCGTCAGGGCCCTCTTCGCGGATCGGTTGCCCGATACCGGCGCGCCGCAGCCATTCGATCAGATACCGCGTCCCTACCAGGGACACCGCCAGGCTCAGGCCACCGGCCATCAACAGCGCGATCACCAGCCGCCACCCGTCGCTCGCTGCCGGATGGCCCGGCTCAACACCTCACGGTCCACGAAAGGGATCACCCGGTCTCCGATGGTCTGGGTGGTCTCGTGCCCCTTGCCGGCCACCAGCAGCACGTCTCCCGGACCGGCGACGGCCACCGCGGCGGCGATCGCATCGGCCCGGTCGGGCACCTCGGATACGTCGGGATGGTCGAGAAGGCCGGACTTCACGGCTTCCATGATCGCAGCCGGGTCCTCGTGGCGAGGATTGTCGGTGGTCAGGAAAACCACGTCGGCACCCCGCGCCACCGCCTCTCCCATTTCGGGTCGCTTCGTCGGATCACGATCTCCGCCGGCCCCGAACACCACGATCACACGATTCGAACCGGCCAGCTCGCGGGCGGCGTCCAACAGGTTCTCGAGTCCGTCAGGGGTGTGAGCGAAGTCCACGGCCGCCACGAACGGCTGTCCTTCATCGACCAGTTCGAATCGGCCCGCAATGGCACTGACATCGGCCAGGCCGGCGGCGATGGTCTGGGTGTCGACTCCGAGGTGGGCGGCCACGGTGGCCGCCGCCACCGCGTTCAACACGTTGAAGCGCCCCGGCAGGTTGATGGACACGGACACGCCCCGCCAGCGAAAACTCGACCCCCGGGGCGACACCTCCAGATCTGTCACGTCACCCAGCCCGTAGCCCTCGGTCGGGACCAGAGCGGCGTCCAAGAGCAGGCGTCCGTGGGGATCGTCGGTGCAAACCACAGCGTGGGCGCACCGGTCCGGCTCGAACAGTCGAGCCTTGGCCTGGAAGTAGGCCGCCATGTCGCGGTGGTGGTCGAGGTGATCACGGCTCAGGTTGGTGAACACCGCCACCCGGAAGTGAGTGCCGTCCACCCTGTGCAGGTCGAGAGCGTGCGACGAGACCTCCATGGCCACGCTGCGACGTCCCTCGGCCAGAAAGGCGGCCAACAGCTGTTGCAACTCGGGCGCTTCGGGGGTGGTGCGTACCCCCGACAGGGTCCCGATCATCCCGCAGTTGCGACCCGCCCGGTTCAATATCGCAGCCAGCAGGTGGGTGGTGGTGGTCTTTCCGTTGGTGCCGGTCACCCCGATGACGTCCAGGGTGGCTGACGGGTCGCCCAGGAGCCGGGCCGCCAGCGGTCCCATGGCCGAGCGGACGCTGGCCACCTGAACCTCGGGGACTCCCAGACCAAGGGGGCGTTCCACCACCAGGGCGACCGCTCCGGCTTGGAGGGCGGCCGCGGCATGGTCGTGGCCGTCGTGGTGGGCGCCGGGCACACAGCAGAACAGGTCGCCGGGTTGGACTGCCCGCGAGTCATGGGTGACGGCCCGCAGGTCGGGGTCGGTTCCTGTCGGCTCGGACAGCCCTCTGACCTCCACTCCCGCCAGCGCGGGATGGAGGTCGAGAGATTCGAGCAGGCGAGCCAGGCGCACCCTCAGCCTGCCGGGGTGCTGGTCGTGGTCGAGATGGCGGCCCCCTCGTCTCGACGGCCCCGGGCCGAGGCACTCAGCTCGGGCACCTCGGCCTCGGATCGCTCCAACAGGGCCGGGGGCGGGGTCTGAGACCGCAACAGGGCGATCCGGGCCAGCTCGCTGAACACCGGAGCGGCCACCGTTCCGCCATAGGACGAAGTCTGGGGGTCACCCAGTGTCACCAGGACCGACAGGTCCGCTCCCGGCACGAAGCCCAAGAAGGTGGACTGGTAGTGGTAGCGACCGTCAGCGCCCATGTAGCCGTCGCTGGGGTCGACCCCCTGGGGAATGCGGGCGGTACCGGTCTTGCCGGCGGCGGGGTAGTCGGGGATCTGCGCCAGCTCGCCGGTCCCATCGGTCACCACCTTCTCGAGCATCTCGGTCACGGCCCGGGCGGTGTCGGCCGAAACCACCCGCCGGCTCAGAGCGGCGGGAGAGTCGACCCTTCCCTGTCCGGCGTCGGTGGCGGCCACCAGGCGAGGGGGCACGAACACCCCGTCGTTGGCGATCACGTTGTAGGCCGACAGCATCTGAAGTGCGGTAACGGCGATCCCCTGGCCGATGGGGATGGCCCCGATGGAGGTCCCCGACCAGTCATCGAGGGGCAGCATTATGCCGTTCTCCTCGTTGGGGAACCCCAGCCCGGTGTTGGCACCCAGCCCGAACTCTCGGAGATAGCGATCGACCCGCTCCCGTCCCAGTTGCTGGGCAATCTTGATGGTGCCGATGTTGGACGAGGTGACCAGGATGTCGGTGACCGACCAGGCCCGGGTGGGGTGGGGATCGTGGTCCGTGAACGTCTTGTCGTAGATCTGGAGGTAACCAGGCACCGAGAGCACCGTGTCAGGAGCCACCAGGCCCTCCTCGATGGCTCCGGCGACCGTGATCATCTTGTTCACCGATCCGGGCTCGAACACCGCCGTCACCGGGCGGTTGTCACGGGTGTGCACCACCTTCCCGTCGGCGTTGGGGGCAACACTGGTCATGGCCAGGATCTCGCCGGTGCTGGGCCGCATCATCAGCACCATGCCCGAGGCCGCGCCGGTGGCCCGTACCTGCTCGGTGATGGCCCGTTCGGCCTCGTACTGGAGGGTCTGATCCAGAGTCAGGTAGACGTCGGTTCCGGGCTGGGCGGGGATCACGGTCTCCACGCCTCCGGCGATGGTTCGACCGCTGGGATCGTGCTCGAACTCACGCAGACCGGGCTCGCCGGTCAGCACCTCGTCGAACTGAGCCTCTATCCCTGACACACCCTGTCGACCATCGTCGGACACACCTCCGTCAGCGACCGTGCGGCCGATCACCGCGGATGCCAGGTTTCCGCTCGGGTAGTAGCGGACGAAGCGGTCCACCAACGCGATCCCGGCCAGGGTCTGGGCGTGCTCGTCGCCCTTCACCGCCCGCTCGTTCTCCTTCTTGCGGACTGTCTGGATCTTCTCGGCGACCTCGGGATCCACGGCCTTGGCCAGCAGTACGTAACGGGTGTTGCTGACATCGATCGCTTCGAGCAGCGTCGCCTCGGACATGTCGAGGATCGGTGCCAGTGTCCGGGCGGTGGCCCGCTTGTCCGTGATGTTCTTCGGATCGGCAACCACGTCGGACCGGGCCACCGACATGGCCAGGATCTGTCCCGACCGGTCGTAGATGGCACCTCGCCCGGCCGGGAGCTCCATCCGCCCGTCCCGGTTCTGAACGCCCCACTCCTGCCACTGGTCGCGCTGAACGGTCTGGACGACCACCAGTTTGGCGGTGATGGCCGCACCGGCCGCCACCAGCAGCACAACCAGGAAGGCCAGTCTGCGCATCAACTGCTGGCGACTGGCGGCACCGTCGCGGGCCACCACCGGACGAGATGCGGCGCGGCGGGACCGGCTACTGCGATCGGCGACGGCCCGGCCAGGCGTCGATGAGGATCGAGGAGGACGGTGAGCAGACGGCGCCGGACGCACCACCTCCCGCCCGGCACGGTCCAGGGGTGCCGGACGGGAGGTGGTGGCCCGATTCCGGGATCCGGCCGGGCCACGACCGAGCCCAGCGGTTCCAGAGCCCGCCGATGTCCGGGTTCTTCCCCCGGTGGTCGACCCGGCGCCTGAGCGCGACCGAGTATCGGGCGCGACGCGAGAACGACCCGCCCGGCCGGCACCGCCGGGAGATCGCGGAGCCGACCGGGGGGATCGGGAAATGGGACGGGGGTTGCCCAGGAAGTCGGAGAGGTGGTCGTCGACGAGATCGGTCACCGGCGGCCCTCGTCCACGTCATCAGCGGCCGACGGGCTCTGGGCTTTGTCTCCGGTGACCACTGGAGCAGCATCGGAGCCGGGACGGATCCAAGTCTGGGTGTCGGCTTCGACCAGGCCGAGGCGCTTGGCCTCAGCCGCCAGGCGAGCCGGAGATGACGCCCGGGCCAGGTCCAACCTGTCTTCTTCCAAGGCCTTGCGCTCGATGCGGATCTGGCGGTTCAGGTCATCGATGTGGCTCTGACCCTTGACCAGCATGGAGTGCACGACCGCCGACACCAGCAGCGACCCGAACACCGAGAAGATCGCCATGGCGACGACCGCCCTCCCCCAGCGCACCCGGCGGGGCGTAGACACGACGTGCAGATCGCGCTGGGCTCTGGGAACCACTCGCTCGGCCGGTACCACCGGTGCCACCGCCACCGCGGCGCCCCGGGCGGTGGCCGTGGTCGCGACCGACGCTGTGCGAGCACCACCACCGCCGGAGGTTGTCGCTGCGGCCGAGCGCGGGCGGGGGGCCGGACGCGGGGCGACACGGCGGGCAGGGGCGGCGGTGAGGGTGGCGGTCATGGCAGCTTCTCGGTGGCTCGGAGTCGGGCGCTCGAGGCCCGGGGATTGGTTGCGATCTCGGCGGCGTCGGGCGCCCACCCACCCCGCTTGAGCAGGCGAGCCTCGGGCACCGCACCGCACACACACGGCAAACCGGGCGGGCAGGTGCAACCACCGGTTTCGGCCCGGCGCATGCGGGCTTTCACGATGCGGTCCTCACCCGAGTGGTAGGCGATCACCACCAGCCGCCCCTGCGGGGCCAGCACCTCCAGGGCGGCATCGAGGGTGGGGCCGAGCACGTCGAGTTCTCGGTTGACGGCGATGCGCAGGGCCTGGAAGGTGCGCTTGGCTGGATGGCCTCCGCTGCGACGAGCGGGGGCGGGAATGGCCGACACCACCAGGTCACGCAGTTGGCCGGTGGTGGTGACGGGCCGACCGGCGACCAGGGCCCGTGCGATTCGGGTGGCGTAGCGCTCGTCGGCGTAGGTACGCAGAATCCTGGTCAGCTCGGCCTCGTCCTCGGTGTTGACCAGGTCGGCGGCCGACCGACCAGCGCCAGGGTCCATGCGCATGTCCAGTGCCGCGTCGTGGCGGTACGAGAACCCACGCTCTGCGTCGTCGAACTGAGGAGAGGAAACTCCGAGGTCGGCCAGGACGCCGACGGTCGGTTGGCTGGCGGCGCCGGACGCGGCGAGCACCGCGGCCAGCTGATCGGAGCGGGCGTGGTGTACCTCGGCCCGCGACCCGTAGGGGGCCAGACGAGCTCGCGCCACGGCCAGGGCCTGCGGGTCCCGATCGATTCCCAGAACCCGCAGGTCCGGTCGAGAATCGAGCAGAGCCGTCGCGTGACCGGCGCCGCCGAGTGTGGTGTCGATGACGGTACCCGCCGGAACCGTCGAGAACAGTTCGACCACCCGATCCAACAGGACAGGGACGTGGACGAAGGCGGGGGTCTCGGCCATCAGGGTGGTCATGAGGGATCGAGGCCGGGATCGAGCGAGAGACCGGCGTGGGAGTCGAGCAGTAGGTCGAACTCGTCGCGCCGCTTCTGGACTTCGGCGAAGGCGGCGGCCGGATAGATGTGCAGGGCTTCGAGTTGACCGCCGAACACGATCTCCTCGCCGAAGTCGATCTGCTCGCGCAGCTCGGCGGGGATGACCACCCGGAACTGACGGTCGATGGTGGCCTTGGGGGCGAACATGTAGATGTCCTGGCGAAGCCGGGGATTGGCGACGCCGCCGCTCTTGGAAGCGACCGCTTCCTCGACCAACTGGTGGAAGCTCGAGGGCGTGTAGAGCATCAGGCATTCGGACCGGCGGGCCCGCAGGTACACCAACGCCTCGGTGAAGGCGTAGCGGAAGGCGGACGGGATGACCAGCCGGCCGTTGGGTTCGAGTCGGCCACTCGCCCAGCCCGAGAAGGGTTCGTGGCCGTAGGCGGGAAGACGGCGCGACAGAGGGGCGGCCAGGACCGCTGGTGCGGGCCCGGCCGTCCCCTCCCCGTCTGGCTCAGGCGCCAGCGCCTCTCCTCCCGAGACCTCCATCGACACCCACCATATTCCCTAGCGTGCCCTTTGGGAAGACCAGATTCTCAACCTCTCTCGGTTGAGCGCCCGAATCGGGGCGTTGTGGACCCGATCTCCCCTGTCCGGGGCGAGAATCAGGGCAGGTGCTCGACCAGGGCGGTCACCAGGTCAGACGTCGCCACATCCACAGCGAGGGCCGCCTCTGCCAACTCGAGCCACGCCCGCTCTCGGTCGCCATCGTCGAGGGCCAGCACCGCCAACAACGGACCCGGGTCCCAGACCCGATGAATCGCACACTGGAACCGAGCCCCCGCCCGCGTCCGGCGCTGAGGACTCCCCACCGCCTTGCGACCATCGCTGGTCACCTCACCAGGGCCCAACCCGGCGAAACACACCACATCAGACCACCGGGATCGGACCAGACCGCCGCGATGGACCTCGGCCGCCACCACTCCGAGGTCACCCAACGCCGATGCCCAAGCCTCCCCCAGCCACCAGGCGGCCCGCCCCACGTCGCGGTCCCAGAGCGGGTCGCTGGCCGGGATCAGCACATCAACCCATGTGACCCCGCCGGGCTCGACCCACACCGCCCCCCCACCGCTGCGCCGTCGCACCACCTCCACCCCGGCGACCAATGCCCGACCGGCGTCGACCATCGCCGCGGGTTGGGTTGACCCGAGGACCACCGCCGGCGATTCAGCCTCCAGCACCCAGACGGTGCGCACCACCGGGTCGGGCCACGAAGTCTGATGGTGGTCAGCGACACTTCCCCGCCGGTACTCGACCCGCCAGGAACCATCGTTCACCGCCGCCAGCACCCGTGTTCGGTCGCCATCGACGCCAACCGGTCCAGGTCGGGGTCCAGCCCGATGCCGGGCCCGGTCGGCAGCACCACTAGGCCGTCGGACATGGACACCGGCTGATCGGAGACATCGCGGTCGAAGTACCACTCTGACGGACCCAGATCGGTCGGGTGGTCGCAGACCGGTGACGCCGCCACCGCCAGCGCCGTCGCCCGCCCCACCGCCGTCTCCAACATGCCCCCCACGAACACGCCACAACCGTGGTCCCGAGCCGCTCGCGCCACCGCCGCCGCGCCCACGGCGCCGCCCAGCCGCGCCGGTTTCACGTTCACCACCGAACCGGCCCCCACCGCCAGAGCGACCTCGAGGGCCGCCAGCGAGGTGACCGATTCGTCCAGGGCCACCGGACAACCCAAGCGACGGGCCAGGGCAGCCGAGCCCAGCAGGTCGTCGGCGGGTGCCGGCTGCTCCACGTAGGCAAGGTTGAACCCAGCCAGGATTCCCGCGGTGCGAACATCGAGAGTGCCGTTGGCGTCGACCGCCACTGCCATGTCCGGCCAGGTCGAAACGACGGCCTCCACCAGGGCCAGGTCATCGGGATGAGGAGTGACCTTCAACTTCACCATGGCCACCCCCTCGCTCCGCTTGCGCTCCACTGCGTTCAAGACGGCGTCGACCGCTGGGGTCATCGTGGCCTTCGGCTCACCTCGGCCGATCACCGCCGTGACCGAGACCGCGGTCCGCGCGTTGCCGTGGCTGACGGCCAGTCGATCGGCCAGGGAGGAGCCCGATCGTCGCAAGGTGGCATCCAGATGGGCACTCACCAGAGCCGACACCGCCATGGGGTGACCGACCGGAGCCGACCCGTTGGCCCCCAGCAACCACGGCACCAGCTCGTCGCGCATCAAGGCGTAGGCCGCAGCCGTGTACTCCGACGAGTAGGTGGGGCGGGTCAGGGTGGAACATTCGCCCCACCCCTCACTTCCATCGCTCAACCCGACCCGTACCAACACCACCGATCGGACCGACTCCACCCCGTGAGCCGCCCGATGGGGTGTCACCAAGGGCAGGGCCACTCGCCACAGCTCGAGTTCGGTCACCTCACCTCGCTCGGCGATATCGGTCAGTTCGGCCGCCCCCGGAGTGGTGTTCACATCGGCACCGTCACCGCAATCGGGTCCGTCACCGCAATCGGGTCCGGTGGCACCACGTCAGGTAGGTGACCAGGTCCTCCACCTCGGGCTCGCGGACCCCGTCACCGCCGTACTGGGTTTCCAGCCGGAACCGCAGATAGTCGGGGTCGGGCAACGGCAGGAACGGAGCCCGGCGCCACCACCGCGGGCTGGCCAGCCGCGCCACGGTCGCCACTGCGGTAACCCACAGCCAAGGTCGAACCAGCAGGGCCGCCACCACCCTCAGCCACCAACGGACTCCGGGCATGGTCACCGCACTCCCAGGTCGTGACCAAGGCCTCGCCAGGCCACCGCTCCCGCCCCTACCAGGGGGCCCTCGTCTCCCAGCCCGCCCGGCACGATCCGGGCTCCCCGGGCGTGCGCGATGCAAGCCGAGCGATCGAGTTCGGCCTGGGCGGCATCGAAGAAGTCGGCTCCGAACCCGAGCGCTACCGATCCCGCCACACAGGCCAGTGACAGGTCCAACAGATTGGCCACCGATGCCACCGCCCGACCCACCAGCATGCCGGTCCGCTGCCGCACCTCCATTGAGGCATCGCGGGGAGCGGCGCCGGTGACCGCGGCGATAGCGGTGCCCGACGCCTCGGCCTCCAAACAGCCGTGAGCACCGCAGCCACAGAGTCGCCCACCGGGCTCGACGATCATGTGGCCGATGTGGCCGGCGTTACCCCCCGCGCCGTCGAGCAGCCGCCCATCGAGCACCACCCCACCCCCGACGCCGGTCGACACCACCATGGCCAGGTAGTTGGCCGAACCCCGGGCGGCACCTCGCCACCCTTCCCCCAGGGCCAGAGCCTTGGCGTCGTTGTCGACGTACACGTCCAGTCCCAGAGCGTCGACCAACCGGGCCCGCAGCGGGAACTCCCGCCACTGAGCAATGTTGAGGGGTGACACAGACTCGCCCTGGGGCGTCATGGGCCCGCCGGTTCCGACACCGCAACCGGCCAGAGCGGCGCGTTCGGACGCGGGAGCGACCGTCTCGACCAGTGCCATGAGGGTGGCGAACAGGTCATCAGCGTCGGTACCTGTGGTGGGTACCTGGGCCCGCGTCACCAGGTCACCATCGCGGGTCACCAGACCGGCAGCCAGCTTGGTGCCGCCGATGTCGACAGCCAGGACCCGATCGGAGTTGTCACCCACGACCCCAGCTTGGCACGGGTGGACCTCGGTCCTGGTCGGCCCAACCCACAGTTGGCCTCCTAACCTTGCGGGTTCCCGACCTGCCGAGGAGCCCCGTGGCCAGCACCACCGCCACCCCCACCGAGAACGTCGCCCGCTTCGCCGACCTGCACGGTGCGCTCACCGCCAACATCGCCACTGTCATCCATGGCAAGGCCGATGCGATCGACCTGGTTGTGCTCGGCCTGATCGCCGAGGGCCACGTGCTGGTCGAGGACGTGCCCGGCGTGGGAAAGACCACTCTGGCCAAGGCGTTGGCCCAGTCGATCGACGCCCCGTTCGGACGAATCCAGTTCACCCCTGATCTGCTGCCCACCGACGTGGTCGGGGTGAACGTATGGGAGCAGTCCACCAACCGCTTCACCTTCCGCCCCGGACCGGTGTTCAACAGCATCGTGCTGGCCGACGAGATCAACCGAGCCTCACCCAAGACCCAGGCAGCCCTGCTGGAAGCCATGGCTGAACGCCAGGTGACGGTGGATGGCGTCACTCATGAGCTCGCTCCACCTTTCATGGTGATCGCCACCCAGAACCCAGGCGACCACGACGGCACCTATCCCCTACCCGAGAGCCAGCTCGACCGGTTCCTGTTGAGAACCTCCATGGGTTACCCCAGCCGCGACGCCGCGATCGCCATCCTCCAAGACCCCTCCGAAGTGGGGGCGGTGCCCGACACGGTCGAACCGGTGCTGGCCATATCGCAGGTGAACGGAATGGTGGCGGCGGCCCGAACCGTCCATGTGGCGCCCGCCCTCCAGGGCTACCTGGTCGACCTGGCCGACGCCTCCCGCCGTCACAGCGCTGTGGCCATCGGGCTTTCACCCCGATCGACTCTGGCACTACAACGAGTGAGCCGGGCCCGGGCCGCCACGCGCGGCCGCAACTTCGTTCAACCCGACGACATCAAGGCCCTGGCCCACCCGGTGTTGGCCCATCGCCTCCGATTGACCAGGGAAGCCGTTCTCCGGGGGGTGCAACCTCACGACGTGGTGGCCGAACTGCTCGATCAGGTACCGCTACCCGCGCCCAACTCCGACTGATCGACATGGGGTTTCTCACCCGCCCCGGGTGGCTGGTCACCGGCCTGTCGATCGTGGCCGTGGCCGCAGCCCGAACGCTGGCGGTCCCCGAGTTCTACCTTCTGGGGGCCGTCGGCCTGGCTATGACGGCGATGGCGGTTGTCTCGGTCGCCCGGCCACGGCGACCTTTGGCGATCCACCGCGCCGTACACCCGCCCCGGGTACACGTGGGTGAGGTCAGCCGCCTGACCCTGGAGGTGTCCAACCCGACCCGTCGCCGGACCATGATCATGACCCTCCACGACCCGGTGACCCGCTCGGGCCCCGCAGTGCTGGCCATGGCTCCGCTGAGTCCGGGCGAATCCCGCCGCGCCACCTACCGCCTCCCCACCCGCCACCGGGGAGTGGTGCGCGTCGGTCCGTTGAGTGGAGTGCGCAGCGACCCGTTCGGTCTGGCCAGTCGAACCGAAGAACTCGCAGACGTCGTCGAGATCACCGTGCTTCCGGTGGTCGAGCCTCTCGGGTCATCGGTGGGTGGGTCGGGACTGGTCGATGACTTCAACGGGCTGTCGCGGTCTCGACGGGGCCCCATGGGCGGCGACGAATTCTCGTCACTGCGGGAGTACGTGGAAGGTGACGACCTGCGCCGGATCCACTGGCCGTCGACCGCCCGGACCGGTTCGCTGCTGGTGCGCCAGGACGATCCGCCCTGGCGGGGTCGGCTGACCGTGGTGCTCGACACCCGGGCCGGGCGCCTCGCTGGACCGGCGTTCGAGACCGCGGTGTCAGCGGCGGCGTCGCTACTCAGCGCCGCCGCCGACCGCGGCGAGCAGTGCCGGCTGCTGATGACCGACGGAACCGACTCGGGGCCATCGGACGGCCCAGCCGACATGGAATCGATCCTCAATCGGCTGGCCAGAGTCGAACCAGGCCCCGACGGCGTGCTCCCCCGCGTCGGTGACGGGCTGTTCGGGGGCGACACCGTGGTGGTCACCGGCCCGATTGACCAGTCGAATCTGGGAGAACTGGCGGGCCTCACAACCCGAGGTTCACTCCTGTGGGTGGTGGAGGTGGCCGATACCGCAGCCACTCGTGCGGTGATGACACCCCCCGGATCAGCGTTCGGATCGAACTCGCACACCGAGCCGTCGGTGCAGTTCGTGCGCCTCGAGGCCGGTCACCCGGTGGGGCCCGCCCTGTCAGCAGCGTTCGCCGCCGGAGCTGTTCGTTGAGCGCCACCGCTACATCGACTCCGGCCGTTGCCTCGGACCATGCGTCGCGTCCACCCGAAGGCCACGACCAAGAGACCGATTTCCCAGACCGGTCGCTGTTGGCGGCCGAGGTGGCCATGCTGGTCGTCCACCTGGTGGTGGCCGGCGGCTTCATCCGCTTGTACGGCTCGGGCGGCGCGCTCGGCGACCTGTTCGCCTTCTGCGCCCTGGCCTCGATGGTGACCATCACCGTCCGTCGCACCCATCTCAGCCCCGCCCTGGCCGCCACCACCCAGGTGGTGGGGGCGATCCTGGTGACGACCTGGCTGCTGTTTCCGACCACCAGCGGCTGGGGACTGCCCTCGGGCGACACCTTCTCGGCCGCGGTCGAAGCTCTGGACGAGGCCGGACGGGTGTTTCGGAACGACGCCCCACCGGTGGCCCCGCTGATCGGATTCCAGCTGCTGGCCGGTCTGGGGCTGTGGGCGGCCGTGTGCTTCGCGGACTGGGCCGCGTTCCGGCTGAATGCTGTGCTCGAGGCCCTGGCCCCGGCCACGGTGATCTACATCTTCGTGTCAGTTGTGGGGAGCGGGCCCCACCAGCTGATGTCGGCGGCAGCCTTCGCTGCGTCTGCCCTGGTGTTCGTAGCTACCGCCAGGGGCCATCTGGCGGTCCATGACCGGAGCTGGATGGGTTCGACAGCGGTTGACGGAGCGCGAGCTCTACGCCGTGCCGCTCTGATTACGTCGGTTCTGGCGGTGGCGGCCGCGGCCGCGGTGGCCCCGGTCATGACCGCCCTCACCGACCAGCCCCTGGTGAGATGGCGTGAGACGACCGATCAGGGCAACCAGCGGGACACCGTCAGTCCGATCGTCGACCTCCACCGGCGTCTGGTCCGCCAGAGCGACCGGGTTATGTTCACGGTTCGATCCACCGCACCGTCCTACTGGCGTCTCACCTCACTCGATCACTTCGATGGCCAGATCTGGTCGGCGAGTGCCGAGTTTGCCGAGGCCGGATCCCGACTTCCCTCCTCTGCCCCGAAGGGACTCAGAACCCGCCGGGTGATTCAAGACGTCGAGGTGGTGTCGTTGGCGTCGCTGTGGGCACCGGCGGCCTTCGAGGCCCGGGAACTGCCGCGGGCATCGGGCCCGCTGCTGTGGGACTCGAAGTCGTCGACCCTGATAGTCGATGACGAGCTACCCACCTCGGACGGCCTCAGCTACGAGGTGACGTCCGAGGTGCCCGTGCTCGACCCCGAGGTGCTGCGGGCCGCGGCGGGCAGCGAGCCTGACGAGCTGAGGTCGACCTATCTGCAACTCCCCGACGACCTGCCGGCACGCGTCCGAGCCGAGGCCCGCCAGGCCGTTCTGGGTCTGACCAACCGGTACGACAAAGCCCGAGCCCTCCAGGACTTCTTCCACACCGACCGCTTTCGGTACAGCACCGACATCGCTGAAGGGCACGGCAACGACGCCCTGATCGCCTTCTTGGACTCTGGGGTGGGCTACTGCGAACAGTTCGCCGGGACCTACGCCGCCATGGCCCGAAGTCTCGGCCTTCCGACCCGCGTCGCTGTCGGGTTCACGCCCGGCGATGCCGATCCGCAGGACCCGACGTTCTACCGGGTTCGAGGGTTGCACGCTCACGCCTGGCCCGAGGTCCACTTTCCCGGAGTCGGGTGGGTCCCGTTCGAGCCCACCAAGGGTCGGGGGATGCCTGGCGCCGAGGCCCACACCGGCCTCGCGGCCCAACAGGACCACAGCCGCGACACCACCCCCCTGACCACGACGACCACCACCCTGACCACCTCACCCTCGGCGCCCTCCACCGCCACCACCGTTCCTCCGCCGCCTCGCCGGGGGACCTCCTCGCCGACCTCGGACCCCGACCCCCCACCGAACAAGACGGTGAGCACCCTGCTGGCACTGCTGGGTGTGGTTCTGGCTGGCGTGCTGGTTCTGATCCTGGCTGCTCCGTGGATCCGTTCGATCCTCCGGCCTGCACCGAAGGACACCCGAGGCCGGGTGCTACGGGCCTGGTCCGACGCTCAGAATCCGGTTCGATGGCGTACCGGCGTGGTGGCCCGTGGCACCGAGACCCACCACGAGGTGGCGGCTCGGGCCCAGCGCGACCTGGGTCAGTTCGGCGCCGACTTCGGAGAGCTGGCCACCCTGGCCGACGAGGCGGCGTGGAGCGCCAGCGTGCCGACCGAGCACAGCGCGGCCCGAGCCGAGGTGCTGTCGGCCACCATCCGCGACGGGGTCAGATCATCGGATCCACTCTCGGTGAGGGTGAGGCGCCGGCTGTCATGGCGCGAGGCGCTGGGCCGCTTCTGACGCCGGTTGGTACACCGGCTGACACCGTCGGTCAGAGAGTGGTGTCGTTCTCGTCGGGGTCGGGACGGCTGGACGGACGGCGCCCCCGACCCCGTGGAACGTGAAGCGAATCTGCCAGTTCGTCGATTCCGGCCCGCCCCAACCTACGCAGGCACCGCTCCAGCCACAGCGCTGCCCCCAGCATCACCAGGAACCCTCCGAAGGCCACCGGGAACGGGGCGGTGGTGGCCAGGGTGACCACCAGCACCACCACACCGGCGGTGAACAGGGCCGCGGCCCGACGAATCTGGCGGACGGTGTCCACGAACAGCGAATGCCGGCTGATGTCTCCAGCCAGGCGGGGATCGTCCGCGTAGAACTGCTGCTCGATCTCCTGGAGGATGCGTTGCTCGTCCTCGGAAAGCGGCACCGGTTTCCCCTTCAATCCTGTGGTGGTGGACCATCGGACAGGCACAGTCTCGCATAGCCGTCCCGAGGCGACAACGCGACCGATCGCGCCCGCCGTCGGGAGGCCCTGGAGGCGGTGATGACCCCGTGTGACCGGCCTTCAGCGGTCGAGCGGCGGCTGCTCGAGTTGGTCAGGGCCCCACTGCTGTTGACCGCGCCGGGCGATGCGCAAGCCGTCGGGGCCGATCAGACTGGCCGGACCGACCGCGCTCGACCCGAACCGGGCTCGGACTTCGTCGACCACCGCCTCGACTCGGGCGTGCTGGGCCGCCGGAGCGCTCACCCCGCCCGAGGAGCCGCCCGAGGAGCCGCCCGAGGAGTCACCCGAGGAGCCGCCCGATGTGCCGCCGCGGCTGCCGTCTGTGGCGCCCTCGGGGGCGCTCAAGTCGTCGAAGCTGAGCTGACGGCCCTCGCGGGAGAACTGCGAGACGCCGACACCGAGGAGGCGAACACCCGGACCGGGATCTATCTGGCCCAACAGCGACCGGGCCAACCGGGCGATCTCTCGGGTGTTGTCCAGCGGGACCGCCACCGTCGCAGAGCGGGTGACGGTCCGGAAATCTCCGAAGCGCACCTTGATGGACACCGTCCGCCCGGCGAGCGCCGATCGGCGGAGACGGGTTCCAACCGCGTCGGCCATCCGCAACAGCTCTACCTCGAGCTGATCGATCCGGGTCAGATCGCGGGCGAATGTCTCCTCGTGGCTGACGGACTTGACGGCCTGATCGGCCACCACCGGCCGTGGGTCGACCAGGTTCGCCAGAGCATGCAGATGGTGGCCCGAGGCCCGACCCAGAGCAGCCACCAGCGCGGCTTGGGGGGTTTCAGCGAGCTGGCCGACCGTCGAGATTCCCAGACCACTGAGCCGGTTGAGCGTAGCGGGGCCGACCCCCCACAGGGCCTGAACCGGAAGCGGATGAAGGAACTGCCGCTCGCCGTCAGGATCCACCACGACCACCCCCGGCCCCGGGCGGGGGCCCGAGGGGGTGGCCCGGGGTTTGGCGGCCTCCGAAGCCAGCTTGGCCAGGAACTTGAGTCGGGCTACCC
>CAUJFC010000175.1 GCA_963169755.1 Actinomycetota bacterium
GAGCTTGGCCAGGGCCTGGACCACCTGGGGGTTGCCCACCAGGAACGCCACCCGCCAGCCCGCCATGGAGAACGACTTGGTCATCGAGTACAGCTCGACCGCGCACTCCTTGGCCCCCTCGGCCTGAAGGATGCTGGGCGGCTCGTAGCCGTCGAAGCCCAACTCGGCATACGCGTTGTCGTGGACCACGACCACGTCCTTCTCCCGGGCGAAGTCGACCACCTGCTGGAAGAAGTCCAGATCGACACAGGCGGTGGTGGGGTTGTGGGGAAACGACAGCACGATCACCCGGGGTTTGGGCCATGAGTAGGCCCAGGCCTCCTGGATCTTCTCAAAGAAGTCGGTTCCGGTACCCATGGGGATCTCGCGCACGTCGGCGCCGGCGAACAGCGGGCCCCAGATGTGGATGGGATAGGAGGGAGAGGGCACCAGGGCGGCATCTCCCGGTTGGAGCAGCACCCACATGAGGTGGCTGAAGCCCTCCTTGGCTCCGATGGTCGAAATCACCTCACGCTCGGGATCCAACGCCACCCCGAATCGACGCATGTACAGGTCGGCCACCGCCTCACGCAGCTTGGGGATGCCCCGGCTCGACGAGTACCGGTGGTTACGGGTGTTGTGGGCGGCTTCCGCCAGCTTCTCGACCGCCACCGCCGGTGAGGCCAGATCGGGATTGCCGAACCCCAAGTCGACCACGTCGAGACCCTCGCGCCGAGCCTCGATCTTGAGTCCGTCGATGATGGTGAACACGTAGGGCGGCAAGCCGGTGATGCGACGGAACTCCATCGACGCAACCTAGCCTCGGCGGGGTCTGTCACCATGGTGAGATGACCGACAGCTCGCCCTTCATCCCGGTGGTGGTGGAGATCCCCCGGGGCAGCCGCAACAAGTACGAGATCGACCACGAGACCGGTGAGATATGGCTGGACCGTCGCCTGTTCTCGGCCACCGTCTATCCCGCTGACTACGGCTACGTGGATCACACCCTGGGCGAAGACGGCGACCCGCTCGACGCGCTGGTGATCATGGAGGAGCCAACCTTCCCGGGTTGTCGGGTGCGGGCCCGCCCGGTGGGTGTGTTCTGGATGGAGGACGACGCCGGACCGGACGCCAAGATCATCTGCGTCCCCTACGGCGACGTGCGCTGGGACCACGTGCAAGACATCGACCAACTCCCCGATCACCTGACCGACGAGATCGAGCACTTCTTCGACGTCTACAAACAGCTCGAGCCCGGCAAGTTCGCCAACACCAAGGGCTTCGAAGGCCGCGAGAAGGCCGAGGCCGAGATCGCCCAGAGCCAGCAACGGGCTATCGGCACCAGCTTCGAATAGCCGGGACCTGTGCCGTCGGACGGTCCGGGTCAGTCCAGCCGTGCGGCGGCCAGCAGGGCAGCCCCCCAGGCACCGGCACGTTCACCCAACGAAGCGGCCACGATCGGCACCCGCTCACGGTGCGCGGCCCCCATCAGCAGATCGGCCTGAGCCCGCCGGACCGGCTCCAGCAGCAGGTCGCCCAGTTCGGACAGGCCGCCACCGATCACCACGATCTGGGGGTCGAGCACGTGGATGAGGTTGGTGACGCCCACCGCCACCCACCAGGCGAACCGTTCGAGCACAGCCTGCGCCTCACCGTCACCAGCAGCGGCGGCGTCGCTCACATGTTCACCCCGTACCGCGTCGGAGTCTCCGCCGGCGGCGGCCAGAATGGCGGCACCCCGCCCCTCGGCCACCGCCTCCCGGCCCATCCGACCCAGGGCCGAGCCCGAGGCGAACTGCTCCCAGCAGCCGATCCGACCGCACGCGCAACGGGGCCCGTCTGGGTCGACCGTCATGTGCCCCGGTTCGCCGGCGAATCCGTGAGCACCCCGCAGCACAACTCCACCGCTGGTCACGCCGGCCCCGATACCGGTTCCCAGGGTCACCGTCACCGAGTCTCGCGATCCCCGGGCCGATCCCCTCTGATGCTCGGCCCATCCGGCACAGGTGGCGTCGTTGTCGACTACCACCGTCAACCCCAGCTCATCGGTCAATGAGGGACCAACGGCCACGTCGGTGAGGCCGGGAAGGTTGGGTCCGTAGCGCAATACCCCGCCGCGGTCGACCAGACCGGCCACTCCCACGCCCACCGCCTCCACTCGTCCCGTCGGATGAGCCCGCTCGGCCGCCGCGACCGCCTCTCGGGCGGCGGCGGCCAGAGCCACGATCAGGTCCCCGCCGGGCCGGGGGGACTTGGTGACCAGCAGCGGCTCATCGGCGTCGGGGGCAGTCACCACCGTGAGCAGCTTGGTGCCTCCCAGATCGAGACCACACACCAGACGATCGGGGAGGACCGAGACGGTCAACCGACCACTCGTGCGGTCTCGGGGCCCAGCGCGTGAGCCCAAGTGGCAATCTCGGGGCGATCGCTGACCACAACCAACTGGACCAGGTCGCTGAAGCGCATCAATCGGTTGAGTACCTCGACCACTGCATCAGCCGTCAGATCATCGAAGGGGTCGTCGAGTACCACCGGAAGATGACCGGCCGGACCCTCGGCGCGGGTCGTCGCCATGACCACCAACATCCTCCAGATCACCTCATCGACACTCAGATCGGCTAGCGATGTTGCAGTCGGGGCGACTGCCGACCCACCGGCGAGCTCGACGGGAAGCTGATGATCGAGGTGGGCCAGAGGTTGAAGGAGGGGCAAGGGCTCTGGCTGTGACCGGTGGGCGGGTTCATCGGCCCGGTCGGGGTCCGCCTCCACCTCCGTTGAGGCGGGCAGCTCTCGATCCTCGGAGACTTCGGGACCGGCCTCCACCGGGGTGTCAGGTTCGGGGTCAGGTTCGGGGTCCGGTTCGGGCGACGGCTCAGCGAGGTCGAGCAGGCTGCGAGGGGGCTCGGCCATGTCGGGCAACGGATCCAGCTCGGGTATGACCGGGTCGTCAGAGGTTCGAGCCTCGTCCAAGGCGTCGATGTGAACATCGAGGGCGGCGATCGCGATCTCGAGCTCGTTGCGCCGTTGAGCGTTGTGGGCCACGAGGTCCATGAAGTGACGGGCTCGCCCGAGTAGCTCGTCGGCATCGGCAGCCGCGGTCACCGATGCCGGCAGTTCGGCCCCGGCAGCGCGCAGCGCACCGATCAGCCGACTCACCTCCCGGGACCGGTCGGCCTTGACCCGCAGTGCCCTCAGTTCTTCCTCCACCTGGTCACCCACCGGCTGGTGGCCCAACAGTTCAGCCACCTCAGCGCTCAAGGCATCGAGACGTACCGCCAGGTCGGCCCGACGGCGACGGCGAGCCACCGCCCCGGGGATGGCGTCCAGATCGGCCGTGCAGTGTTCGACCTCCTGCTTGGCCTCCTCCAACACCCGGCGATCCTTCTTACGGTCGGGATCGACGGCCCGCTTGGAGGCGCTCATCAGATAGTCGACCCACGAGTCGTATCCGTGACGGTTGAGGAGCCTGGTCTCCTCGGCCTCGGCCTCGGCCACCGCCTTGCGGGCCCGGGCGGATCCGAACCGGCGATCGGCCCGGTCGGTGGCCTCGAGGTAGGCGTTGTGGGCAGCTTCGATCTTGGCCGCCACTTCATCGGTCAGTTGCGGTTGGCGCAGAACGGCCTCGGCCTCGGCCACTGCCGCCTCGGCCCGGGCCAGTTCTGCCATGGCCGCCCGCTCGTCGGCGGTGGTACCCAGCTCGATGGCCTGGAGTTCACGCTGGAGGTCACGCCAGCGATCCGCTGCCTCGGCGGCCCCGGCCATCGGGGCTCCCACCGGAGCCTGCTCCAACTCCTCCACTGCCGCGGTCAGGTCATCCACCGGCGGTTGGGGGATCCCGTCGGCCACTTGCCGGAGTTCGTTGCGCCGGCGTCGAAGGGCGTCGGACCGGCTATCGATCGCCGCCAGGACCCTCATCGTCTCTGGATCGGGTTCGCTCACCTCGGGCTCCACTGGGTCTGGCATCATCGGCTCGGCTACCACCAGAGCACCGGCCGAAAGGGCGTCCTGCGCCGCAACCCGAGCCCCAGGCTCGTTGAGATCCTCACCAACGTCGATGGTCTCGCGCGCCTCGTCTAGATGGGGCTGATCAGCGGCCAACAGATCGGCAGAGCTGATCACCGCCCGGCGAGCGACAACCAGTCCGAGGATCGACAGCGCCGTGTCTGTCAGTCCGAAACGGATTCCGGATGCCTCGAGTTCACCTGAGGCATCACTCGCCCGACCCACCGCCAGGTTGCCCACCGTGTCGATCAGCCATTGACGGGCTGGATCGTGCATGCCTCGCACCACCGTCAAACGGGGATGCAGCAGCAGGTCCACGTCCGCGCTGCGACCACCGTGAATGTGCAACACCTTCATGGCCCAACCTCACGAAATCGGGATCCGCTGAACCGGCGGATCGTCATCGGGACCGTCGCGGTCGTCTCCACGCTCTCGATCCGAATCCCGACCCCGGGCGGGATTCCCGGCGGTACGAGCGGCCCGGCCGGCCAACTCGCCCAGGTCGGCCAGCACCCCGGTGATGCGCACCAGGGCATCTGGGTGTTCAACCAGGTCCTCGGCGGCATCGAGCAGTGATCGTGATGCCGCGATCACCTCGCGGGCGGCTCGCTGAAGGTGCTCCACTCCGGCCGCCACCCGTGGATCATCGAGGCCCGACATGGTCGCACGGGGCGAGGCGGGCTGTTGTGACCAGCCCTGGTCCCAGTCATCGTCCCATTCATCGTCCCAGTCGTCACCCCAGTCCTCGGCCCAGCTGTCATCACCGGTGCCGGACCCGGTCTCACCGGGCGCGACCCCTCGGCTCTCGCGATCGTCTGGACGGTGATCGCCGTCAGTCATCGCCGGGCCTCCCGGGCACTGGAACCGTCTGAACTGGCCGACCCAGTGGGTGCCGTTTCACCCGCCGGGCCTGCGAATGTCACTCGCAGGCGGCCGTCGCGCAGGCTGGCTGCCCCCACCGGGCGACGCCGAAGCGAGTCGGGCAGGAGCATGGCCCGCCGGTAGCCGCCCACCCGGATGAGCAGCTCGTCGTCTCGGCGGCCCAGCTCCAGTTCGTCGCGCTCCGCGAAGGGCAACTCCAGCACCAACTCGAATCCGGTGCCCTTCCTGACCACTTCCACCGGTTCTCCCCGGTGCAGCACCGCCGCCGGGTCGGTGTCGCCGTACAGGCCGGCGCCGAAGTCCCGCAGGGCCTCCACCCCCACCAGCTCGGTGGGGGCCAGCTCGGCCCGCAGCACCGGCAGCGGTGTGAACCCGTCCTCGATGGCCGCCAGATGCTCGGCGTGGCGGGCCTTCCATTCCCGGAACCACGGGTCTTCCACCGCGTCGGGCAGAAGGCGGTTGGCCACCACAGCATCCACTCGGTAGCCGAACAGCGACAGGTAGGTGTGAGTGCGACGGGCTTCTGCCACCACCAGCTTCTCGGGGTTCACCACCAGTCGGACGCTGGTGCGGTCGGTGTCACACAGCAGCTCTCGGACCCCGTCGAGCCGGTCGTAGAACCGTGACGCCGAGCCGAACACCTCGTCGCCCGGGGTGGGCAGACCCGCCACTCGGCCAAGGATGGGCGACACCACCTTGTTGATCCGACGGCTCATCGGGAACACCCGGTCCATGTACCAGCGCAGGACCTCGGGCAGCGACAGCAGCCGCAGGGTCTCGGCGGTGGGGGCGCAGTCCACCACCACCACGTCCCACTCGCCGCTGTCGGCGTAGGTCTTGATATCGCTGAGGCTGAAGATCTCGTCGAGTCCGGGGATCACCGAGAGCTCTTCGGCCTCGATGGCCGCCACGCCGGCCCACTCGAACACCTCGAGCAGCCACGCCTGGATCTCGACCCAGGCGTCCTCCATCCGGGCCTGAGTGTCGAGTTGCTGGCCGAACAGCCCGGGTACCACCTCGACGGGATGGTCGCCGAGGTCCACGTCGAAGGCGTCAGCCAGCGAGTGAGCGGGGTCGGTGCTCAACACGATGGTCCGAAGTCCGGCATCGGCGCAGCGCAGGGCGGTGGCAGCCGCGGTCGTGGTCTTACCCACCCCTCCTTTGCCGGTGAACAGCAGGACCCTCACTGGGCCAGTGTCTCCACCCGGGCCTTGAGCTCGCGCAGGGCGGTGTGCATGATCCGCCCCTGGGTCCGGCGCTTGATGAACCCGGGGATCGGCACGATCAGGTCGGCTTCGAGTTGGTAGGTGACTTCGGTGGTTCCAGGCTCGTCACCGTCGAGCAACTCGTAGTAGCCGTCCAACTTGCGGGTGATGTCACCTTCGGTGAGCGTCCAGGCCACCACAGCCGGATCGCTGTGGTCGTATCCCAGGGTGTAGCTGGTGGACTTGCCGAACCCGGCGGCCCGGAAGCGGACTGAGGTGGCCCGACCCTCGTCATCGGTGGCCAGTACCTCCACCTCCTTCAGGTCCGGCGCCCACTCCGGGTACCGGCCGAAGTCCAGCAGGACCGCCCGCACCGCCTCGGGCGACGCGGCGATGGTGGTGTGCTCGATGACGCGGTCAGCCATGGCGCCATTCTGCCCCACCCGAGCCCTCGATGATCCCGCCGCAGCCTTGTCGCCCCGCCGGTGAGCGGTCAGCCGGACCGGGGGCGACGGGTCTGAAACTTTCCGTGGCGACTCGACCACAGCGTCAAGACACCGATGCCCCAAACCGGGGCCATCACCGCGAAGGGAGGACTGGTGATGAACACGCTCACCGTGGCCACCGCGATCTGAGCGAACCACAGTCCCAGCAGCCGCCGACGCACCTCGGGCGGCGCTGACCCGGTCAGGTAGAACAGGCCGGCCAGATCGATCTCTTCGGTGCGGCTGCGGCCCACCGCCCGAGCGAAGCCGGCGGTGAACGCCACACAGCCGCCGACGAACAGGGCCGCGCTCACTCCGAGATGAACAGCCTGGACCACCGGATTGGAGAGGACTCCGGCCGCCACCACCGCCAGAGCCAGAACGCCGGTGGCCACCCGGTTGGCCATCTCCAGTCGCGAACCGCTCACCGATTGACCCCGCTCACCGGTTGACCCCGGACGCCGGTGGCACCCAGTCGTGCAGCCCGCGGTTCAGCCGGGCCGCCAGCACGTCGTAGGAGAACTCGCTCACCGCCCGGTCGCGGGCGGCCCGACCCATGGTCTGTCGCCGGTCGGGTTGGTCCAGCAGCGAAGCCAGAGCCCGGGCCAGGGCTCGAGGTGAGCGGGGATCGTCCATCACCAGTCCAGTGACCCCATGAGCCACCGCCTCGGCCGCTCCCCCGCTGCGGCCTGCTATCTGGGGCACACCAGCGGCCGCGGCCTCCAAGAACACGATCCCGAACCCTTCTTGTTCGAGCCCCATCCAGCGGTTCCGGCAGTTCATGACGAACAGGTCGGCGCTGGCGTACAGACCGGGAAGGTCGGCGTCATCGACCCGCCCGATCAGGCGGGCGGGAGAATCCACAGACCGGATCAGCCGTTCGAGACGGGCCCGGTCGCGGCCTGATCCGCCGATCAGCACCTCCAGTCGGGGGTGACTGGAGGTCAACGAGGCGGCGGCCCGGATCAGGGTGTCCATTCCCTTGCGGGGTACCAGCCGGCTGACCGACACCACCAGGTCGGCATCGGCAGCCACGCCGAAGCGAGATCTGATCTGTTGCTGTTGGTCGGGCGCGATCGGAACGAACCGGTCGGTGTCGACCCCTGGGGGAACCGACAGCACCGGCAGGGCTCGCCCCGCAGCCCGCTCTCCTTCTGCGGCCGGATAGCCACCGGCGGCCACCACCAGTGACGCGCCGTTGAGCACCCGGGCCAGCGCCCGGCGAGCACCGGGCACCCGGCCCGGTACCGTGACCTCGGCTCCGTGGAGGATGACCCCGTAGGGACGGGCCAGCTCGGGAGCCAGGTACCCGAGGGGAAGGGCCGGGTCCACGATCACCAGATCGGCACCGATCTCGTCGGCCAGCGCGTCGATACGGGCCCGCAGGCCCCGGGTCGGTAGCAGCACCTTCTGCGGGGTCCGTTCGATGCGGATCCCGGCCTCGCGGTCGAAGGCGGTGGCTTCGGGGTGCGGGGTGGTGAGAACCGTCACCTCGTCGGTGGGCAGACGACGCCACAGCTCCCACAGGTACGACTGGATTCCTCCGACCTTGGGCGGGAAGTCGTTGGTGACCAGCAGATGCCTCACGACCGCGGCTCCACCGGCCGGTCGAGCTCGTCGCTCACCAGGGGATCGGGGTCGCCGGCCAGTTCCACCACCAGATCGTCGCACCCGAGGCGTCGGGCGCACCACACCGCGTGAGCCCGCAGGAGACCGTCGGGGTGGGCCAGGTACCTCTCCAGCATCGACCGGACCCTCTGGTCGTGGGCATCTCCGATGTTGCCCAGCACCACCAGAGCGTTGCGGCGCAGATAGCGGGGGTCACGTTGGGGGATGTACCAACGCCCGTGGGCCGCCATGATCTGTTCGTCGTCGGAGTCGAGCAGATCCAGCACCGTCACCCAGGCGCGCTCGGGATCTCCCACCTCGTCGAGATGCCCCCGGCCCCCAGGGGCGGCTCGGCGCAGCTCGACCCGATTGGGGGGACATACCTCCTGGCATTCGTCGCAGCCGTAGATGCGGTCTTCCAACGCCTCACGGTGTTCGGGCGGGAAGATTCCCGTGGTCTGGAGTGACCACGACAGACACCGGCGAGCATCGACCACACCGGGCGCCACGATGGCCCCGGTGGGACAGGCCGGGATGCAGCGCTGACAGGTTCCACAGCCGTCCTCGACCGGTTCCACCGCTGAGCCGTCGTGCTCCACCGGTTCCACCGGGGCGTCGGTGACGACCGATCCCAGGACGAACCAGCTCCCCGCCCCCGGCACCAGCAGGTTGGCGTTCTTGCCGTACCAGCCCAGGCCTGCCCGGTGGGCGACAGCCCGGTCCACCAGGTGGTTCTGGTCCGACACCACACAGGCCCGCCATCCCGCCCCCCGCAGGGTGTCGGCAACGGCTTCCAGTCCGAAGTGAAGACGGTCCTGATCGTCGGCCCACACGTAGCGAGCGACCCGGGCGACCGGACCAGACCCCACCGGAGCCGGCGGCTGATGACGATGGTACGAACGGGCCCCGACGAGGATGGCTCGGGCGCCGGGCAACAGGGCCTGGGGGTCGGTGGAACGGGCGGGGTTCTTGTAGGTGAATTTCATGGACCCGGCCAGCCCCTGGGCCTTGCGCTCCTCCAGGACAGCGCGGGTGGCGACGAGGGGGTCGGCGCGCGTGCAGCCCAGCCGGTGAAGTCCGGCGCCGGTGGCCACCGCCCGCAGCTCGCTCAGAGTGGGAACGGCGTTCACAACCTCCATCCTCGCCGGTCGCCGCCCGGCCGATCACGTTCGCTTCGCCTGTCGCCTCGCCTGTCGCCTCGCCGCCCCTACCCCGATGCTCGACGGTGCCGTAGCGGCGGCACCAGACCGGCGCCGTCCAGTAGGCGGATCGCCCGCGCTTCGGCCAGATCGACCACCACCGGGCTGGCGGAATCGACCCGACAGATGTAGGTCACAACGCAGTCGGTACAGGCGTCGGAGCCGTACAGCTCGCAGCAATGACAGTCGATCACCAGCGGTGGGTCTTGTGAGTGGATGGACATGGTGAACTCCGAGGCGGGAAACCGGACGTGATCCATCATCGGCACCCCCTGTGACATCCAGCGGCCGGTACCGCCGAACCGGGCGGAGGGCACCAGGCCCTCCGGGTTGGGCGAGCGCGGCGAGCGAGCCGCGCCATCGGTCAGCGACCGATGGCGGCCAGGAACTCAGAGCTCGACAGGGTCACCGCTCCGTTGGCGACTGCCGCGGTCGCAACCTCCCGATCGCTGGACACCACCAGCACGGGTTGGTCCGCGGGAATACGGGGCACCAGGGCGGCGATCTCCTCATCGGCCGTGCGACCCTCCGACGAGTAGAGCACCCTCACCACCCGGCTGGCCACCGGCGACACCTCGCGGTCGTCACCGTCGAACACCACCGTGAACGGGGCTCCACCCCGCAGGGCGGCCTCGTCGAGCAGGCCGACGGTCCGGCGGCGTTCCTCCTCGGGCTCCAGGCCCGACCACAGGGTACGGGCCAGGTTGTAACCATCGACCACCACCGTCACCGCCGGATCGGCGACCAGGCTGCGCTGAGCCTCGGGTGAGTCCGAGAACAACCCGGGCGGTACCGTCGGCTGGCGGCGCCGCCCAGCGGCTCGCCGGGGTCGGGACTCACCTCCGCCGGTGGGGACGGTCGCCGCCGACCTGGCCGGTCCGGTGCCGGCGGTGGTCGTCGGCCGGTCTTGAAGGGCGGCCGCGGTTTCGGCCAGCGCCTGCGCCAGCGCCGAAGCCGCCGACGCCGCGGCCGCCACCGAGCGCCGGGCTGCCGCCCGGTCGAACATCTCGTCGGGCTCACGGGGCCCTGGATCGGCCAGCGGGCTGGCGGGGTCCGGGTTGCCAACCGAATTGGCCGAGGACGACCGATCCGGGGTCGGGTGGCCCCGATCACTGGTGAGGTTCCGAACCTGCTCCTCGGCCTCGGCGACCGCCCGTCGAGCCTCCTTCAGATCTCGACGAGTCACGTCCCGTTCGGCTTGCGCCGCCTTGAGCTGACGCACCGCATCGAGTCGCTCCTCTCGGGCCCGGGCCGCCTCTTCCTTCCAACGATCCCGATCGGCGGTCAGTTCGACCACCTCCTCGGAGAGCTGGCGGGCTCTCGAACTACTCCGCTCAGCCTTGTCACGAGCTTGTGCCAGTGCCTCGTTGGCCCGCGCCAGCTTCTCCTCCAGGCGGGAGACAACCCGAGACGGCACCCCACCGCCGGGTCGTGAGTCGTTGTCCTTGGAGGCGTCTTCCCCGTCGAGGTCGGCAGAGGCATCGGCGCTGGGGCCGGAATGGTCGGAGCCAGCCTCACTGGCGTCGTCGAATACCGGGTCGCTCTCCCACCCCTCCGGTCTGGTCAGCCACAGCCACCCGGCTCGTCCCACCAGGTCTTCGGCGGCTTCCTCGGCCACCCGGACCCGAAACTCTTCGTCGGCGTCCACCACCTCGGTGATGGTCCGGTAGGCCGCCGGAGTGGGGCGGGTCAGACGAAACAGCGGGCGAAGGGCAGTGGGTGCTGGCGTCCGGGGTTGAGCAGCCTCGCCGTCGCGGGCCACCTTCATGGCCAGGCGGCAGGCGTCGCTCAGGAGAAGCTGGCGACGACTGGGCCGGGAAGCGGACTGGGCGGAGATGGGCGCTACCCCTGAACCGGCTGAGAGCCCGCCTCGTCAGCAGCGCCAGTCTCGTCGGCCTCGACCGGCTCGACCCGGCCGACCGGACCGCACCAACGGCATTCGACCAACTCGACGGTCTCCTCCAGCACCTGCTCGTCTTCCACGGTCAGCTCACCACCGACCGTGTAGTGGTGGTAGGCCCGTGTCCGACGGGTGGCAGTTACATCGAAACGGGTGAGGTTGCCGCAGGAGGTGCAGCGATAGCGGGCTGGGGTCGACACGGCTCTGATGGTAGGACCCCAACCGGACCGAATGCTTGTTCGACGAACAATTGTTCGCTACGGTCGTCGGGGTGCAGCTCAGCCTCGATGACCTCGGTACCCCGCTGCACCAGGTCACGTTCTGCGTCATCGACCTCGAAACCACCGGGGGAACCGCGGCCGACGGTGGCATCACCGAGATCGGGGCGGTCAAGGTACGCGGCGGCGAGGTTCTGGGCACCTTCTCCACCTTCGTCAATCCCGGCCATCCCGTACCGAGACAGATCAGCCTGCTCACCGGAATCACCGATTCCATGCTGGCCACCGCTCCCTCGACCTCCGCGGTCCTGCCCCTCCTGCTGGAGTTCATGGGAGACGCGGTGATCGTGGGCCACAACGTCCGCTACGACCTCGGCTACCTAAACGCCGCCCTGGAACGAGAAAGTCGGCCCCGGCTGGCCAATCGCACGCTGGACACCCTGGCGCTGGCCCGCCGGCTGGTGCGCGAAGAGGTCCCCAACTGTTCGCTGGGGACCCTGGCCACCCATCTGCGCCTCGACCATCGCCCCACCCACCGAGCACTGGCCGACGTGCTGGCCACCGTCGACCTGTTGCACCTGCTGATAGAGCGGGCCTCGGCATTCGGGGTGTGCGGGCTCGACGACCTGGCGACACTGCCCACCATGACCGGCCACGCCCAGGCCGCCAAGCTTCGCCTCACCGACAACCTGCCCCGCCGGCCCGGGGTCTACGTCTTTCGCGACCAACGGGGAGAGGCGCTGTATGTGGGCAAGGCCACCAACCTGCGCAGTCGGGTGCGTTCGTATTTCTCCACCGACCAGCGTCGCAAGGTCCCCCAGATGCTGCGCGAGACCTACCGCATCGACCACACCGTGTGCCCCACCCCACTGGAGGCCGCAGTGTTGGAGGTGCGTCTCATCCACCGGCTGGAGCCCCGCTTCAACCGGCAGGCCAAGAACTGGCGGCGCTACGTGTACCTCAAACTCACCGACGAGGCCTTTCCCCGGCTGTCGGTGGTGCGCACAGTAAGAGACGACGGAGCCCTGTACCTGGGGCCGCTGGCATCAACTCGGACGGCCCGCCTGGTCGCCGACGCCATCGAGACTGCCGTGCCCCTACGGCGCTGCACCGCCACTCCCGGGCGTGTCACCCGTACCGGGCCATGTGCTCCCGCCCAGTTGGGAGTGGCCACCTGTCCGTGCGCCGGCGACGTGACCACCGAGGGCTATCAAGAGGTGGTTCAGCAGGTCCGCCGTGGGCTGTTGGAGGATCCTCAACTTCTCCTGGCCCCGCTCGAGGCCCGCATGAACCTCCTGGCGGCATCCGAGCGCTTCGAAGAGGCGGCCGATGTCCGGGACCGGGCCGCCGCCCTGTCGGCCGCCCTTCGCCGCCAGCGCCGCTTCGACACGCTGCGCCGTGCGGGACGGGTGGTGGTGGAGTTCGACGGCAGGGCGGGAGCCGAGCTGCTGAACGGTCGGCTGGTCCGAACCTGGGAGATCACCTCTCAGGGTGAGCGCCCGATTCCCCTGCCGGTGAACCTGGATCCGGCCGCCCCCGAGACTCGGGGTGATCAACCAGCGCACCACCTCGGCGACCCCGGGCCGGTGCTGAGAGCCGAGGCCGACGAACTGCTGTGCGTCAGCGCCTGGCTGGAACGGGAACGTCAGCGGATCAGGGTGGTCACCACCGAGAGTCCATTGGACTCGGGCGACACCGATATTCCCACCTTCGTTCCCGGCACCGTCAGGGGGTAGGTGCCCCCAGCGAGGTGAAGGGGTCCAGGTGATCCACCCGCCACCCCTGGTCGGTCAGTACGAGCTCGACCTTCAGTTGCAATGTCCCCGGCACCGCCCGAGGATCCGTACCTCCGGGGCCCAGCACCTCCAAACCCTGGTGCGGTACGTTCACCGACACCACCGTGCGGGAATCACCTTCCTCCACTCCGGTTACCACCGGCTCGCCCAACTCACCACCGATGCGGGCTCCACTGGCTTGCATCGCCTGTTGTATGTCGACAAGCCGCGGCAGGGTGGAACCATCCTCCAAGAAGACCGACGAGTCGATGGGACTGGTCGGGTCGGTGAAGGCCTTCAGTGACTCTCTCACCGCCACCAGAGCCACCGCTTGGGGGGAGCGCCCATCGCCCACCGGCGGGGGAACCGACGCCTCGGTGGTGGTCACCGGCTTGGTGACGGTGGTGGTGCCAGCGGTGGTGGTGGTGGAGTCTGGGCCGGTGGTCGAGGTGGCCTGGTCGTTCGTGGTTGACGTCGTGGCCTGAGAGGTCGATGACGGGCTCTCGGACACGGAGTCTGCGGGCGAGGTGGAGCGAGCTTCGTCCCCGGTGGAATCGTCGGACTGGTTGGAGCCGATGACCGCCACTCCCACTCCGACCGCGGCAACCCCGACCACCGCGGCCACAACCAGGCCCGCCGCCTTGCGACCACCCGAGCCCGCGCCGGTTGCCCCGCCCCCCGAGCCACGCGTCGAGGATGAGCCTGATCGATCGGGCGCAGATCGCTGGCTGGACGAACTGGCCCGCCCCGTCGCCGCTGCCTGGTAGGTCCAACCCTTGACCGACAACAGATCGAGCGACTCCAAGAACTCGTCGATCTCGTCCTGACTCATCGGAAAGTCGTCGTCCATGACCCGAAGTCCTCCTGAGACGTTGTTATCACGCTCTCCACCACCTCGTCGGGGATGGTCGTGCCTGAAGCCCATGACGGCCACCGCGCCGATAGCCTCGGGCCGGTGAGGTGGTTCTTGTTGTGGCTGCTGAGTGGAACCACTCTGGTGTTGTCACTCATCTGCCTCGTGGCGCTGATGGTGCGGGGCCGGATCCGTCACCGTCACCGGGTCGACCACAAGGTCCAGACCGGCGCTCCACTGCTGTGGCTGGTGGATCCACGCTCACCCGCTCGCATCCATCGACGACTGGTCAGGGTGGGTGCGCTGGCCACGGCGGTGATAGCCGACCACCAAGGCCGCCGTAGCGTCGCCACCCTGGGTCGGCGACCCGAGCCGGGGCCCGTGGCCGAAACCGCCGTACGTCTCCGGACGCGGGGAGTGGAGATCGACCGTGAGCTGGCCCGGGTGGCCCGTCTCTCGCCATCGGCGCGTCGGCGACCTCTCGATGAGCTGGCCGGCGAGGTGAGTCGCCTGGAGGAGGCGGCGCGGGAGCTGGCCAGCCTGAGCGCCGCCACGCTCACCCCGGTCACGCTGTCGCACTCTGATTCGGCGGTCACCGGAGTCGAGGGCCAGATCCGTCGACTCGATGAGGCCCGCCGAGAACTCGACTCACTCGACCAGTCAGTGGGCCTGACACCGGCAACCCGCAACCCCTACGAGTCCGAGTCGACCACCGCCTCCTCGGCCGCCCGAGCCGGCTCCTTCGACCAGCGGGTCACCACCAGCCGTTAGGGTCGCCGACCATGGTGAACGCCTTCGTCCTGCTCAAAGCCGAACCCGGCCGTATCGCCGACCTCGCCTCGGAGCTGACCGAGCTCGATGGGGTGGCCGAGGTCTACTCGGTGGCTGGAGAGGTCGACCTGGTGGCCATCATCCGGGTCCGTCACCACGATGACCTGGCCGAGGTGGTCACCCGCCGAATCTCCAGCCTGGCCGGGGTGGTCGAGACCCGCACCATGATCGCTTTCAAGGCCTACTCGCGCCACGACCTCGAGGCCCTCTGGAGTCTGGGCGGAGAGTGAACTCCGGGGGCCGAGCCGGTCAAGTGAGCTGAGTGACGGCATGGATGACCACGCCCACCAGCCCGCCCACCACCGTGCCGTTGATGCGGATGAACTGAAGGTCGCGGCCCACCTGTAACTCGATACGACGGCTGGCATCATCGGCGTCCCAGCGGGCGACCGTGCCCGAGATCAGCTCGGCCACCTCGTCGCGGTACTGATCGAGTAGGTAGACCACGCTTCGTTCCACCCAGGCGTCGACCTTGGCCTGGAGTTCGGGGTCGGTCTGCAACGTTTGACCCAGGCGCACCACGCCGTCTTGGAGACGGGCCCGCAGTTCACTATCGGGATCACCCGAGGCCGCCACCAGCGCGGCTTTGAGGTCTTGCCACAAGGTGGCAGTCCAGGCCCGTACCGAAGGATGGGCCAGGAGCTGGGCCTTCAGTTCCTCGCCTCGGGCCTCCAGCTCTGGCGAGGTCCGCAGTCGCTCGACCAGTTCCCGGGCCCGTTCGTCGAAGTGACGGCGAACCTGGTGGTCGGGCTGGCCGGCCACCTCGCCGATGAAGCGGCGGGCGGTGTCGGTGATCTTGGCGAACACCCGGTCGTCGACCGGTTCGGGTACCCACCAGGGCGACTCCTGGCCGAGGCGTTCGCGCAGGCTGGCCTCGTTGCGATCCAGGTAGCCGAGCACCCCGGTGAGCACCGAGTCGATGGCCAACTGGTGATGGCCATCGACCATGGCGGCCTCCAGGATCCTGGCAGCCAGAGGGGCAGCCGGGACGGCCGCCACCCGTTCGGTGAGAATTTGCTCGATCACCGGTGCCACGTCCTCGTCGCGCAGTACGTCCACGGCGGCGGCCACGGCGTCTCCGGCGTTGTGGCTGATCTTGGCGGCGTTGACCGGTTCGGCCAGGTACTCACCGATGCGGGCGGCCACCCCGACCGAACGGATCTTGTCGGCGATGACCGGTCCACTCAGAAAGTTGCCCTGCACGAAGGTTCCCAGACCTCGTCCGATGTCGTCCTTGCGTTCGGGGATGATGGCGGTGTGGGGGATCGGTAGTCCCAACGGGTGCCGGAACAGGGCGGTCACCGCGAACCAGTCGGCCAGCGCCCCCACCATCGCCGCTTCGGCGAAGGCCTCGATGTAGCCCGCGGCGGTCGAATCAAACCGCCGAGCCACCATGAACACCACCGCGGCCATCACCAGCAGACCGGTTGCCAACGCCTTCATCCGAGTGAGGGCCCGGCGACGTTCGGCCTCGTCGGTGGTCGGGGCTGGGATCGACACGTCGGTCATGGCACCGGGGTCATGGCACTACCGGCAAAGTCTGGGTCAGGCTCCGGCGGGAGCCACCTCGTTGGAGGCCCGAACGAGAGCGTCGAGCGCGGCCGCCGCCCGGCCCTCGACCAGAGAGGCCCGGGCCGCCTCGACTCCGGCGGCCAGGTCGTCCACCAGCCCGGCCGCCAGCAGTCCAGCGGCAGCGTTGAGGACCACGATGTCGGCTCGGGGGCCGGCCTCGCCGGCCAGAATCCGCCGGCTCAGGTCGGCGTTGGTGGCGGCGTCTCCGCCCCGCAGATCGTCGAGGGTCCCGCCCGCCAGACCGAGGGCGACGGGGTCCACGTCGTAGGTGTGCACCTGTCCGTCGCGCAGTTCGTGCACGGTGGAGGTGGTGGTGATGGTCAGTTCGTCGAGGCCGTCGTGGCCGTACACCACCAGGGCCCGCTCCGAGCCGTTGGCGGCCAGCACCTGCACCATCCGTTCGGCCAGCGCCGGATCTGACACCCCGGTTACCTGGCGGCGGACCCGGGCCGGGTTGGCCAGCGGTCCGAGGAAGTTGAACACGGTCGGCACGCCCAGTTCCTTGCGGGTGGGGCCGGCGTGGCGCATGGCGCCGTGGAAGCGGGGGGCGAAGCAGAACCCGATGCCCACGGTGTCCACACAGTGCGCCACGCCTTCGGGGCCCAGGTCGAACGCCACCCCGAGGGCTTCGAGTAGATCGGCGGTGCCGCAGGCCGAGGAGGCGGCCCGGTTGCCGTGCTTGCAGACCCGGCCACCGGCACCGGCGATGGTGAGGGCGGCCAGGGTCGACACGTTGATGCTGTGGCTGCGGTCGCCGCCGGTGCCGACGATGTCGATCACGCCCTCGGGCTGGGCCAGGACCACCCTGGGTGCCCGGTCGACCATGGCCCCCACCAGGCCGGTGAGTTCGTCGACGGTCTCTCCCTTCATGCGAAGCGCCACGATGAACCCGGCGATCTGAGACGGGGTGGCGTTGCCGTCGAGGATCTCGGCCATGGCGACCCCGGCGGTGGCCCGCTCCAGGTCGCGCCGGGCGGTGAGGGCTCCCAGGATCCCCGCCCAGCCGCCGGCCTCATCGAACTTGTTCGCGTCTGTGGCGCTCATCTGGCTGCTTCTCACCCGTTGATCGTGGTCGGGCCCGGTGGCCCGCAAACCGAGGGCCGCCGGGGCGTCCCACAACCGCTCAGCTTGTCAGATCCCCACTCCTCGCCCGACGGAGTTGCCAACCGACACGACCACCGTCCCACAATCCGCGAGGCTGGGGCGATGGAGTTGGGGACGATCCTCGCCAGCGGGTGGACCAGCGGGCTGAACCTGTACGCCACTGTCCTGCTCATCGGGCTGGCGGGGCGGTTCGGCTGGGCCGAAACCCCCGAACAGTTGCAGCAGCCAGCCGTTCTGGCCGCCATGTTCGCCCTGTTCCTGGTGGAGTTCGTGGTCGACAAGATTCCGTGGCTGGACAGCACCTGGGATGCCATCCACCTGGCGGTCCGGCCGCTGGGCGGAGCGCTGCTGAGCGGAATGATGGCGGCCGACTCGGGGTCATCGGCGGTGCTGATGGCCATGCTGGGCGGCACCTTCGCCCTGACCGCCCACGGTGCCAAGTCGTCCACCCGCGCCCTGGCCAACACCTCGCCCGAGCCGGTGAGCAACATTGCACTGTCGCTGGGAGAAGACGGGATCGTGGCAGCCACCGTGGCGCTGGCTCTGGCCTACCCGGTGGTGGCCGGGGTGGTGGCGGTGATCCTGGCGCTGATCTGTGCAGTGGTCACCTGGTTGCTGCTGCGCACCGTCAAACGGGCTCGGGAGCGCTGGCGTCAACGCCGGGCCGACCGGCGAAGCGGACTCCCCTCACACCCCCGAGCGCGATGGTGAACGGCCGGATCGTCCGGACGGTGCGGGCCACGACGCCGGTGCGGGTGGCCGATGTGGGTGGTTGGACCGACACCTGGTTCGGCTCACCCGGCCAAGTCTGCTCGGTGGCGGTGGGTCCCGGCGTAGAGGTGCGAGCCGAGCTGGTCAGGCTGGACGACACCGCTACCGATCTCGTCCCCCCGGTTCACCTGATCGCCCCCGACCTCGGCGAGAGCTACCGCTTCGGTCCGTCAATCGCGGACTCTGCCCCCCACGCAAACCTCGATGCCTGGGCCGGCCATCGGGCACTCCGGCAACCTCTGCTGGAGTACGCGGTGGCCGAAGCGCTGGGCCGTCGGCAACTGCCAGCCCACCACGAGCTCCGGTTGACAATCAGTTCCGGGGTGCCGGTAGGGGCTTCGCTGGGAACGTCGGCCGCGGTGTTGGTGGCCCTGCTGGCCGCGGTGGACGCCGCGGTCGCTCCGGCTGCCGCCACCAGTGCCTCGGCCGACCCCGGAACCCTCGCCCGACGGGCTCATGCGGTCGAGACCGGTCGGGGCGGCCGGGAGGCGGGCGTGCAGGACCACTGGGCGGCGGCATTGGGTCACGCCCAGCATCTGGTGATCGACACCTATCCGAACGTGCGAGCCCGACGTCTCGATATCGAGGACCGCACCATGGCAGAGGTGGCCGGACGACTGGTGACGGTGGTGTTTCGCTCGCACGACTCGTCGGCGGTGCACGGTGAGGTGATCCACGCCCTGTTGTCGTGTGACGGTCCCGCCCACCACAGAGTCCGCCAGGCCACCCGTCAACTGGCCAGCCTGGCCACCGATGCGGCCGCCGCCCTCGAAGATGGCGACGTGGACCGCTGGGCGGGCATCCTCACCCGCTCCACCGAGGTCCAGTCCGAGATGCATCCCGGCTTGGTCGGCCCCGACCACCACCGGGCGATCGAGGTGGCGCGCAATCTCCGAGCCGCTGGATGGAAGGTGAACGGGGCCGGCGGAACCGGGGGCTCGCTGACCATCGTCGCCGGCTCGCCGGATGACCCGACCTCGAGCCCAACAGCAGAGATCAGTGCCCGCCTCACCGCGGCCGACCCTCACTGGCAGGTGCCCGACCTGGCCCCGTCCGGGGGCTTGACCGTCGTGGTCGACGAGCCGCCAGCCTGAGAGTCGTCCAGCTCAGTCCCACCACAGGTCGTGGGCCAGCACCCCCCGGGCGATGAGACCCAGCTGCACCTGGCTGGTTCCCTCCACGATCGTGAGCTGCTTGGCGTCGCGGTAGTAGAGCTCGGTCAGGTGGTCCTTCATGTAGCCGGCCGCCCCCAGCATCTGGAGTGCCAGGTTCGAAGCCTTCACCGCCACCTCGGTGGCGTAGTACTTCGACATCGACAGCAGCGGCACGAACTCCTTGGTGTACTGGCCTCGGTCGGCCATCCACGCCGCCCGGTAGGTCAGCAGCCGGGCCGCCTCGATCTCGGTGGCCAGCTTGGCTATCTCCCACTGGATGCCCTGCATGTCGGCGATGGTTCGACGGAAGGCGGCCCGCTCCTTGACGTACTCGGTGGCGTACATCAACGCCCCTTCGGCCAGACCTATCCCTCGAGCGGCCACGATCGGCCGCATCGAGTTGAGTCCCTGCATCGCCAGTTGGAACCCCCCGATCTCGCCGATGACGTTGGAAGCCGGTACCCGGACGTCGTGCAGCAGCAGCTCGCCGGTGTCCACTCCCCGCACCCCCATCTTGCGGTCGGTGGAGCCCACCTCCACCCCATCCCAGGTTCGTTCCACGATGAAGGCCGAGATCGAGTTGTGGTTGCGTTCGGTGACGTCGTCGGAGGTCTTGGCGAACACCGTGTACCAGTCGGCCTGGACCACGCCCGAGATCCAGCACTTGGTTCCGTTGAGGATCCACTCGTCGCCGTCACGCACCGCCCGCGTGCGCATGCCCATCACGTCGCTGCCCGCCTGGGGCTCGGACAGACAGAAGGCGGCCCGCTTGGAACCGTCGGCGATGGGCGACACGTAACGCTCGTTCTGCTCCCGGGAGCCGGCGATCATCACCGGCCCGGTGGGCAGCCGGGTCAGCAGCAGCATCAGGGCCGCAGTGTTGGAGTACTTGGCCACCTCCTCGATGGCGATGGTCAGGCCCATGATCCCCGCTCCCCCGCCACCGAGGTCCTCGGGAATGCACAACCCCAGCAGGCCGGCGTCGCGGAACACCTCGAACAGGTCGACGGGGTATTCGCCGGTCTCGTCGATCTCGCGGGCTCGGGGCTTCACTTTGTCGACCGCGATGCGGCGACAGGTCTCCTGGAGGGCGAGCATTTCTTCGGAGAGGGCGAAATCCATGAGCCGACGGTAGTACCGGCCCCGACGCCGCCCGTCTCCCCACTCCGGAGTTCGACCAACGTCACGCCCTAGAGGGCCAGAACCATCTCCAACTGCCTGATCCTGGGGTCGGGCTGATATGGGATCTCGCTGCCGGTGGCCCGGAACCCCCGCCCCTCGTAGAACTCGCGGGCGTAGCGGTTTCGCTCCACCACCCACAGCCGCAAGCGACGAGCACGCGCTTCGGCCCGGGCCCAAGTGGTCACCGCATCCAGCAGCGCGTCGGCCACCCCCACGTCACGGTGACCGGGGGCCGACCACAGCCCCACCACGTTCACGGTGCCATCGGCGTTGGAGTACGCCCCCACCATGCCCACACCCAGATGGCCATCGTCACCCGGTGCCGGTTCGAGATCATCGGCCACGAAAGTGGCGTGAAGCGGCCCCGACGAGTTGGCCACCGCCGCCTCGTGCCAGTGATGGAGGTCGTGGGCCCGGGCCCTCGCCAGCGTGGTGGTGGCATCGCCTGGGGCATCGGCCAGTGCCGCCAGACGCAGGTCTCTCAGTAGCTCGGCCTCGTCGCTGCGGATACGCCGAACCTGGAACACATCAATCAGCGTAGGAGAACGCCACCCGCTGGTGGAGCAGTTCGTGCGTTGTCGGCGCACCTCCTGAGCCGGGCTGGACACAGGATCGTCTCGACCTGCTCCCGCTCGTGACCGCCAGCGGCGGGCGGTGCGGCGGTAGGTTCAGGCGGTGCGACGGCGCTGGCGGATGATCCGCCGCCGTTCCTTCTCGGTGCAACCGCCCCAGACACCTTCCTTCTCCCTCCGGGCCAGCGCGTACTCCAAGCAGAGCGTCTGAACCGGACAGACATCACAGACCGCTTTGGCCGCTTCGGCCTCTTCGTCGGTCTCTGGATAGAAGATCTGGGGGTCGAGACCGTGGCAGGCGGCCTTGGTGCGCCAGGTGACGTCCATCGGTTGGGGGGAAACTCCCGGAGATTGCGGGTTAACGAAGGCCGGCGTACCCGGTGGATATGGGACCGGGACGGGGGGCGAATGGCTGAGTATGGCCTCACCGGTGTGGCACTGTCCACATCGGGGTGAACAGCGTCACGTCTGCACCAGCCTGTGCCTCTGCGCACCTCGGTACCTAGGATCGCCCCATGGCTCCCGCGTCGCCGACCCGATCCCCCCGATCCTTCCAGGGTCAGCCGTGAGTGGCTCGGGCTGGTTCGACCGCCCCGAGGCCCTCCGACGGCTGGGCGACGATCCCTTCGACGTGCTGGTGGTGGGCGGAGGGGTCACCGGAGCCGGTGTGGCCCTCGATGCCGCATCGCGGGGTCTGCGCACCGCTCTGATCGAACGCGACGACTTTGCGTCGGGCACCTCGTCCAAGTCGTCCAAACTGGCTCACGGCGGGCTTCGGTATCTCCAGCAGGGCGAGTTGCGACTGGTGTACCAGGCACTCCACGAGCGCCAGCGCCTGCTTCACAACGCACCACATCTGGTCAAGATCCTGCCGTTCCTGCTTCCGGTGTTCAGCGGAAAGGGGGGCGTGATTCCCAAGAAGGTGTCCCGGGCCCTCGGCGTCAGCATGTGGATGTACGACCTGAGCGGAGGGGCTCGAATCGGAAAGATCCACGAGCGGCTCAGTCCCGCCGAGGCCCTCGCCCACATGCCCACCCTGCCCGCCGAGAAGCTGGCCTCTTCGTACCTCTATTACGACGCCACCGTCGACGACGCCCGCCTGACCCTGACCTTGGCCCGCACCGCCGCCATCGATCACGGCGCGGTGGCGGTCAACGGTGCCGCCCTGGTCAGCCTGGACAAGGACGCCGATGGGCGGATCCAGGGGGCGGTGGTCCGTGCCGACGGCCAGGACATAGCGGTGCGCTGCCAGGCGGTGGTCAACGCCGCCGGTGTCTGGTCCGACGAGGTCCGACGCCTCGATGAGGGCGCGGATCCCGACTCGATCCGGCCCGCCAAGGGGATCCACATCACCGTCCCCTGGTCCAAGGTCCGCAACGACGTGGCCGCCGTGGTGCCGGTTCCCCGAGACAAGCGGGCGGTGTTCGTGGTGCCCTGGGGAGAGCTGACATACGTCGGCACCACCGACACCGACTACGACGGCCCCCTCGACGATCCACCGGTGACCCGGGAGGATGTCGACTATCTGCTGAGCGCCATCGCCTTCACCGGGGTCACTGACCGCGACGTCGTCGGGGCCTGGGCTGGATTGAGACCACTGGTCAAGAGCGCCTCGTCGGGGCGCACCGCTGATCTGTCGCGCCGTCACCGGGTGACGCCGTCGCCCTCGGGGGTGACCACCATCACCGGAGGCAAGCTCACCACCTACCGCGAGATGGCGGCCGACACGATCGACGCGGTGGTCGATCAGCTCGGAGACCGGGTCAGCGGCGTGGGACGCCGCAGCCGCACCCGGGCGCTTCGCTTGCGGGGCGCCGACGGCTACGAGGCCGTACGGCACCTCGGCGATCCGGTGGCCGAACACCTTGCCAACCGGTTCGGGGGAGAAGCCCGGACCGTTCTGGCCATGGCCGAAGCCAACCCCGAACTGCGCCGCCCGCTGGTGCCCGGTCTCCCCTACATCCGGGCCGAGGCGGTGTACGCCGTACGCCACGAGATGGCCCGCTCGGTGGACGACGTGCTGACCCGCCGAACCCGGTCACGCCTTCTGGCCCGCGACGCGTCAGCGGCCGCCGCCACCGAGGTGGCAGACCTGATCGCGCCACTCCTGGGCATCTCGGCAGAGAAGGCCGCGGCGCAGGCTGCTGACTACCGGCATTCGGTGGAGCTCGAGCGCACCACCGCCCAACTTCCCGAGATCCCCTTCGACCCCACGGCCCACGCCGCCCTCGGAACCTACGGGTGAGCTGATCGCGGCTCACGAGCGGCCGGGCACGACCTAGGGTTCGGCCTCGATGACGCTGTCACCCGCCCCCGGTACCCCCGTCCCCCCGATCGCCCTGACCGGTGCGCCAGGCGAGGCGAGCGGCCGGCTCACCGCTCCTCTGATGCTGCTGGACGACACCTTCCTGACCAAGCTCAACGAGGCCTGCCCCCAGGTGAGCGTCGACGCTGCCGAGTTGGCCGAAGCCAGTCGGGACTGGTGGCCACTGGCCATGATCTGGGCCACCGGCGGTCAGGTCGGCCAGGTGGCCGGAGCGCTGGTCCGGCCCTCCAGCGTCGACGAGGTGGCAGCGGTACTGCGGCTCTGCCACGCCTCCCGTATTCCGGTCACGCCCGCCGCGGGTCGTTCCAGCGTGGTGGGTGGGACCATCCCGGTGCACGGTGGCGTCCTGCTCGATCTGACGGCCCTGTCGGGCATCGAGTCGGTGGACACCGATTCCGGGGTGGTCGAGGTACTGGCGGGCACCTTCGGTGAAGCGTTCGAGAACGAGTTGCAGGCCACCCACGGCCTCACGGTTGGTCACTGGCCCCAGTCGATGGCACTGTCCACCGTCGGCGGCTGGATTGCCTGTCGGGGAGCAGGCCAGCTCTCCAACCGCTACGGCAAGATCGAAGACATCGTCTTGGGCTTGGAGGTGGTGCTGGCCGATGGTCGGGTGATCCGCACCGGCGGCCAGCCACGTGAGGCGGTAGGGCCCGAACTGACCCGGCTGTTCGTGGGGTCAGAAGGCACCCTGGGCGTGGTCACGCGGGCCTGGTTGCAGGCCTGGCCGGTTCCCACCGCCACCCGTCGCTCGGCGTGGGGCTTCGAGTCCTTCTCCGCCGCCCTGGTGGCCATGCGTCGAGCCGTTCGCCGGGGAGCCTCACCGGCGGTGATGCGCCTCTACGACGGGGTCGAGTCCGAGCGGAATTTCGGAGTCGACCGGTCGGTCAATGTGCTGCTGGCCTACGACGAGGGCGACGAGGTGATGATCGAGGCCGCCATGACGGTGGTCACCGAGGAGTGCGAGTCAGCGGGAGCGGATCGTCTCGACGACAGCCTGGTGGAACGGTGGTTCGGTCACCGCAACGACGTGGCCGCCCTGGAGTCGTTCATCTCCAAGGGTTTCGTGGTCGACACCCTGGAGATCTCGGCCCCCTGGTCGGCCCTGGAGCGCATCTACTCCGAGACCATCGCCGCCATGGAGGCGGTGCCGGGAACCCTGCTGGTTTCGGCCCATCAGTCGCACTCCTACCCCACCGGCGCCTGCTTGTACTTCACCTTCGGCGGCCAGGTGGAGCCCGACGACCGCGACCGCTACTACACCGAGGTCTGGGACGCCGGCACGCGGGCCGTGCTGAAGGCGGGCGGATCGTTGAGCCACCACCACGGGGTCGGCCTCAACCGGGCCCGGTTCGTACCCGAAGCACTGGGACCAGCCTTCGGGGTGCTCACCGCGGTCAAGGCCGCCCTCGATCCCAACGGCATCTGCAACCCCGGCAAGCTCGGCCTGCCCGACAGCTTCGGCGGCCCGGGATGGCCCAGCCGGTGACCCCGGCCAGCACCTCCCCACCATCGGGTGGGTTGGTGGTGGCCAGGGGGGCGGCTCACGGTCTGTTGATCGGAGTCCCGGCCGCCCTGATCAACGTTTTCCTGGCCGACCAGGAACCTCAGCCCAAGGCGGCACTCAACGCCACCCTGGTGGGTCTGCTGGTGGGGTTCTGGCTGGCCGGCTTCATCGCCGGACGCGAAGCCCCCACCAACCCCGCCCGCCACGGCGCCCTCGCCGGTCTGGTGGTATTGACGCTGGTCGAGGTGATCGGCGTCCTGGGCCGACTCGACCGGGGTCGAGCCATCTCAGTGGCCGCCATGGCGGTGCTCGGACTGGCGGCGACGGCACTGGCCGTGAACGGCGCTGGCGTGGGAGCCCGCCGAGTGGCCCGGAAGCTGTCGGAACCAACTCCCCCCGGAGGGACCCTGTGAATCTGCTCGTCATCGACGTCGGTACCAGCAGCATCCGCGCCGCGGTGGTTACACCCGGTGCCGGGGTGACGGTCAGCCGGAGGCGGGTCCTGCTGCCTGACAGACCCGGCGCCGCGCTGGTCGAGTTCGACGCCCGGGCGTTGGCCGAGACGGTTCTGGAGTTGAGTCGTGAGGCGGCGGCCGAGGCAGGAACCATCGATGGCATAGGGGTCACCAACCAACGGGCCTCCACGGTGGTCTGGGATCGGACAACTGGAGAACCGGTGGGACCCGGAATCGGGTGGCAGGACCTGCGAACGGTGGTCGACTGTCTGACCCTGGCAGCTCAAGGGATCCGGCTGGCCCCCAACCTGTCAGCCACCAAGGCAGCTCACCTGCTGGATCAGGCCGACCCCGACCGCACCCGTGATCTGTGCGTGGGCACAGTCGACTCGTGGGTGATCTGGTCTCTCACCCGAGGTGAGGTCCACGTGACAGACCCCACCAACGTTGGACTCACCGGGTTCCGGAACTTCGACCAGTCCGAGTGGGACCAACCCACCCTTGACGCCCTCCGGATCCCGACCGCCGCTCTGGCAACCGTCGTCGATTCCGTCGGTGTGGTCGGAGCGGCCAACGCTCTGCCCGGGGCCCCACCGATCGCTGGGATCCTGGGCGACCAGCAGGCATCGCTGCTGGGTCAGGGTTGCGTGGCTCCGGGCCAGACCAAGATCACCTTCGGCACCGGCGCCATGCTGGACCTCTGCCTGGCCGAACGGCCCGAGTTCGCCACCCAGGGCAGTGGCGGCACCTTCCCTATCGTCACCCGTGGCCGCGACGGCCAGCGGCACTGGGGACTGGAAGCGGTGATGCTGGCGGCCGGCACCAACGTGGAGTGGCTACGCGACGACCTGGGCATCATCGAGGAGGCCGCCGACTCCCACACCGTGGCAGCCCAGTGCACCGACACCGACGGCGTCGCCTACGTCCCGGCCTTGCTGGGGCTGGGTACCCCCACCTGGGACTACGGAGCCCGCGGGGCACTACTGGGAATCACCCGGGGCAGCGGCCGCCCCCAGATCGTGCGAGCGGTGCTGGAAGGGATCGCCAACCGAGCGGCCGACCTGGTCGAAGCTGCCGAGGCCGACGGCGGCATCTCGATCGACACCCTGCGCATCGACGGCGGAATGTCGGACAACCCCACCTTCGTTCAGGCGCTGGCCAACGCCACCAACCGACCAGTCGAAGTCTCTCCCGAACGTGAATCCACCACCCTGGGAGCGGCCTATGCCGCCGGGCTGGCTCTGGGCGCATGGAGCAACGAGTCCGAGATCGCCGCAACCTGGGCGCCCCGGACCGTGGTTGAACCAGCAGGCAGTGTGGACCGTGAACGGTGGGCCGACACCTTGCGCCGGGCCGAGCGTTGGTTCCCTGACTTGTCCGCGATCTCGTTCTAGAGGCTCCACCGGTCTCTTCGCTTGGACTCAACCCCTGTTTGTTAGACACACTTCACCACCGGACCAATGATCCCAGGAGGATTCCGCGTGCCGATCGACAACTCCGAGCCCGCAGTCAGCTCCGGCGCCAGCCGGCGGGCGTTACTGGCCCGCACCGCCGCCGGTGGGGCGGTTGCCGCCTCCGTGGGTGTGATCGGCCTGAATGGCGGCCTCGGCATACCCGCCGCTCTGGCGCAGGCCCCCGACGAGGCGTCCACCTCAGAATCGCTGACGATGGCCGAACACGCCGCGGCCACTCTCTCGTTGGAGCTGGCGGCCGTGCAGGCCTATCTGGCAGCCCTCGAGAACGGCACCGAGGAGCTGTCACCCCGGTCAACTGAGCTTCTCAACCAGTTCCTGCGCAATCATCAGGGAGCAGCCACCCTGCTCCAGAGCTATCTGGATGGTGACGCCGCGGTGCCCACGGCCGACCCGGGAGTTACCGCCCAGTTCTCGCCACGGCTCGGCGCGGACGAGCCCGCCATCTTGAGCACCCTGGCCGCGCTGGAAGAAGGTCTGGCCGCCACCCACCTGGCTGTCATCGTCGACCTGAGCATCAAGGTCCAGGCCAAGGTGGCCATCCAGCTCAGCGCCGTCGAGCAGCAGCAGGCGGTGCTTCTGGCCCGGGCCGCCGGTACCCCGCTGGCCGACATCACGCCCGCCACCGCCCCCACCGAGGGCGTCCTGGTGGCCGGCGGAACCCCGGTCACGCCGTTCGAGGCACCCGAGGGTGAGACCGAAGAGTCCACCACCACCACCACCGAGGCCAGCTCCGACTCGGAGGAGTCGACCACGACCACCGAGGCCAGCTCGAACTCCGAAGAGTCGACCACCACCACCGAGGCCGGCTGACGCCGCCAGAGCGAGGAACCAAATCATGGACAGCACCACCCCGCGTCAGCCCGCCGAGCACGACTCCACCGCCCCCACCTTCCAGGGCCGCCGAAACCTGATCACCGCCGGTACCGCCGGTCTGGCCGCCACCGCCTTCCTGGCCGCCTGCTCCGGCTCGGACGCTCCCCGCGCCGGTCTGTCGGGCGAGCCGGCCGCCACCACGCTGGTCGCCCCCACGGTGCCCAACCGTCGCCCGACCCAGGCCCAGCTCCAAGCCGACAAGGACACGCTGGCCACTGCCAACTCGCTCGAGGTGCTGGCGGCTCAGACCTACCAGGCGCACGGCTCCAAGGTCACCCAGCTCGAACTGGTGGAGGCGGCCACCCGCTTCGCCGAGGACCACACGGCAGCCGCCGCAGTGTTCGCCGAGCCGGTCGCTGACCACGACGGCGTCGGGAAGCCGAACGAGTACCTGCTCACCAACATGGTCGAGCCGCTGCGTTCCTTGCTGACCTCTGAGGCCTCGGTGGCCGACCTGTTCTCGAGCATCGAGAGTTCGATCGCCGCCACCTACATCGCGGCGACCGGAACCATGCTCGAGGCATCGTGGCGTCAGACCTTCGCTGAACACGCTGCCGCTGCCGCCCGCCGGGCGGCGGTGTGGGGCAAGGGTGGAACCGGCCTGGCTCCCAACACCGCGCTGTACCCCATGTCAGATCTGATCTCGGCAGCCGCCTACCTGAGCACTGCCGAAGAAGAGGCCGCCGAGGGCGAGGGCGGCGAGACCACCACCACCGAGGCCGAAGCCGAAGGCTGACAGTCTGTCGCCAACGGCTGGCGGCGACAGCGAAGGCTGGGCGACGGTGAGTTCCCCTATAGGCGGGGTTCTGTTCCCCGGGCCCTTTCGGGGATCCGGTTCGGTGACCATCCATCTGTGCGGCCCACCTGAGGGTCCCTCATACGAGGGGCGAACGGACCGCCCTGCCCTCGGTTTGGCCTTGCTCCCGGTGGGGGTTGCCTAGCCGGTGGGGTCGCCCCCGCCGCTGGTGCGCTCTTACCGCACCGTTTCACCCTTACCTGTGCCGGGCGGACCCGGCCATCGGCGGTCTGTCTCTCTGTTGCCCGGTCCGCGAGGTCGCCCCCGCCTGGCTCTCGCCAGCACCGTTGTCCTGTGGAGCCCCGACCTTCCTCAGGTGTACCGCCGAAGCGGCCCACCCGCGGTCACCCGGAGAACTCACCGTCGTCAGAGAATCTAGCTGGGCAGGTGCAAGCGACCGTCGGTCCAGAACAACTGTCGACGTTCGCGCTGGTGCAGGCCGAACAGCCGCCATGCCCAGATACCCACGCCGACACCGACCAGTTCGAGCACCAACGACACCGCCAGATGTTCGAGTTCGGGAACCTGACCGGCTGCGAAGTCCAGGCCCCGGACCGGCCACCAGAACACCTCGGTGCGGGCGAATGCCCCGTCGAGCACCAGGTGGCACATGATTCCGATGGGAATCCCCAGCATTCGGCGCCGGAGAATCCTGCGCCGTGTGGTGAGCGCCATCACCAGTGCCAGGACCGTGACGGCCCCCACTACCGAGTGCAACAGCCTGGGACCACCGAGGACCGCTTCCAGCAGGGGAGCCACCGAGCCCAGAATCACGGTGCGGTAGTCGACTGCCGGGCTGCGGAACACCACCGCCACCAACACCACCGAAACCGCGGCGAACCAGATGAACATCGCGCCAAGCCCGTAGCGGTCAGGGGACGAGGAGTCGTCCGCACTCCTCGCAGTGGGTGATCTCGCCCGGGCCGAGCTTGCGGATCCGTGCCACCTCCATGGCCGACAGGCCCAGGTGGCATCCACCGCACTGCGACCCCACCAGCCGGGCCACACCCACTCCCCCGCGTCCCGCCCGCAGCGACTGGTACTCGGCGAGCAGGGTCGGATCCACCTCGGGAACAAGGGCATCACGGGCGGCCTGTTCGGCGTCGCGGGCCACGGCCAACTCGGCTTCAGCCGCCGTCAGCTCCATCTCTGCGGCGTCGAGTACATCGGCGGCCTCGGCCCGCCGGCGCGACAGGTCGCCCAAGCGGGCATCGACCGGCTCGATCTGCTCCATGATCTCCAGTTCCTGATCCTCGAGACCGCTGATCCGACGCTGGAGTGAATCGATCTCCTCCTGGAGATCCTGAAGAGCCCGGGCGTTGGTGACCGACCCGCCGTAGAGGGCGGCTTCCTCGTGGGCGCGCTTGGCCCCGATGGTCTCTATCTCGTCTTCGAGTCGTTTCTGCTGACGAGCGAGGTCCGAACGTTCAGCGGTGGCGGCCTCCACTTCGTCGTCGATGGCGCGGAGGGCGGCGGCCGCCTGGTCACGGGCCTGTCGGGCCGGGAGCCCGGCGAGTTGGTGACTGATCTGGTCCAGTCGGGTGTCGTGGGCCTGTACGGCCAGCAGGGCCTCGAACGGCGATGCGGCGGGCGGGTTGTCCGACGAGGTCACGTCAGCCTCCTGGATCGGGTGGTGCGCTGGCGGGGGGTGAGGTGGCGGGCGGTGCGGTGGTCGGAGTCGATCCGCCCGGCGTGGTGGTCCCGGTGTTGCCCCCCGGCGTGGTCGTGGTGGTCGAACCGCGAGGACGCGACGACCGGGGCTGGGAACTGCCACCGACCTCGTAGGGGATCTTGCCCACCGACTTGCCGCGACGCTCTGAGTCCGGCTCCCGGAAGGCCACCGTGGGCTGGTCATCCATGAGCAGCGAGTAGTAGGTACCCCAGGTCTTGGCGGGATAGCGACCACCGGTGGCGCCGCCCAGCCCGGCGTTGGCCAAGCTGATGGCTCCTTCGGGTGCCCCCATCCATACCGCGGTGGCCAACTGGGGGGTGTAGCCCACGAACCAGACATCGGTGGCGTCGTTGGTGGTTCCGGTCTTGCCGGCAGCGGGCTGGCCGCTGCGGATGCGGGCGTTGCGTCCAGTTCCACCGGTGACGTTGGCCACCAGCACTTCGGTGACCAGCCGCGCGGTCTGTTGGGTGACGATTCGTTCGGGCGCCGCCTGGTGTTGGTAGATCACCTTGCCGTTGCGGTCCTCGATGCGCTCCACCATGTAGGGCTCGTTGCGTAGGCCGTCGTTGGCGAACACGGCGTAGGCGGCGGCCATGTCGAGCGGGGTCACCTCCATGGTTCCCAGGGTCAGGTTCCAGGGAGGTGCCGTGGGCTGACCGTCGCTGTCGGTCAGGTACAGCTCGGAGGTGATGCCGAGCCGGGTGGCCATGAGCGCCACGTTCTCGACACCGGCCACCTGCGACAGCCGCATGTACCCGCAGTTGGATGAGACCTGGGTGATCTTGGTGATGGTGGTGTAGCCGGTGTTTCCGCTGAGGGTGTAGGGCTTTTCTTCGCCGGGGAACTTGAAGGTGCAGCGACCTCCGCTGACAGTGTCCGACGGTACGTGGACCACAGAATCGTTGCCGTCACCCTCCAAGAGGGTGGCAAGGGTGAAGGTCTTGAAGGTGGAGCCCGCCTGCCGCCCCGGTGACTTGGTGGCCAGGTTGTACTGCCAGTGTTCGAAACCGGGACCTCCCACCAGAACCCTCACCGCCCCCGTGGACGGCTCGACCGAGGCTATGGCCTGGGTTCCGAAGGTGGTCTCGCCGGTTCGGGGGTTGCGAACCTCGAAGGTGGCCCCATCTTCGCTCTTGGGCAGCGTCTCGGCTCTGGCCTGTACCGCCAGGGCCTGCATCACCGGGTCGTAGGTGGTGTAGACCCGGATTCCTCCCTCGAACACCGCCCGGTTACGGGCGGCGGGAGTGGCCCCCAGGCCGAAGCGGGGATCGCTGAGGAGTTGCTGTTTGACCTCCTCCACGAAGTAGTCGTAGGGCGGCACCGGACGGTTCGGCTCGGTGGGGAGCGGCACGGTCTCCCAAACCAGGACCTCCTCCTCGGTGAGGTGTCCGGTGACCACCAACCGGTCGAACACCAGACTCCGCTGCTTGAGGGCGGTCTGAGGGTTGCGGAAGGGGTCGTAGTCGTTGGGCGAGCGGATCAGCGCCGCCAGCAGCGCCCCCTCGGCCCAGTTCAGCTCTTCAACGTCTTTTCGGAAGTAGTACTCGGCGGCCGCCTGCACCCCGTAGGCCCCACCCCCGAAGTAGACGCTGTTGAGATAGCGCTCGAGGATCTCGTCCTTGGACATCTGGCGCTCCAACTCGACGGCCAGGAACGCCTCGCGCAGCTTGCGGCTGAGGCTCTCCTCGTCTCCCACCAGCGAGTTCTTCACCACCTGTTGGGTGATGGTCGACCCGCCCTGGGCCACCCCGCCGCTCTCCAGGTTGGCATCGACCGCTCGCAGAATGGCCCGCACGTTCACACCGCTGTGCTCGAAGAACTTGGCGTCCTCACGGGCGATCACCGACCACTTCACGGTGTCGGGAATGTCATCGATGGGAACCTGAACTCGGTTCTGGGGGTCGGCGCTGTTGGTCATGGTGCCCTGGAGGTTCCCGTAGGAATCGAAGATCAGGGACCGCTCGGCCAGCGGCTTGAGGTTGATCCGTTCGTGATCGGAGCGGTGGGCGCTGACCACGGTGACCAGATGGGGCCCCACCAGCACAGCCGACCCCGACAACACCCCTACGAGCGCCACCATGATGAACACGAATCGGAGGAATCGACGGACCACGACCACGGTGGGAGACATGGTACTGCTCGGGCTTCGCCCCCTCACTGTCACTACGTGACGTAGTCTTCTGACCACTGACGGACCGGATTCACTGCGATCGGTTCAACTGGTTCAGAGAGGGGACTCAGGCCATGGCCCACGACCGTCGATTCCGGTTCGGTCTTCAGGCTCACGGCGCAAGTACTGGTGCCCAGTGGGCGGGTTTGGCTCGCCAGGTCGAGGACTTGGGCTACAGCACGCTGTTCATGCCCGACCACTTCGGGGATCAACTGGCGCCGGTTCCCGCTCTGATGGCAGCCGCGGCCGCAACCACGAATCTGCGGGTGGGCACGCTGGTGCTGGACAACGACTACAAGCACCCGTTGGTCCTGGCCAAGGAGTTGGCCACCATCGACCTGCTGTCCGATGGGCGCCTGGAGGTGGGCCTGGGAGCCGGTTGGATGGCCTCTGACTACGCCGAGTCCGGAATCCCTCACGATCCGGCGAGGGTGCGAGTGGACCGATTCGAGGAGGGGCTGTCGGTGATCAAGGGCCTGTTCGGGCCCGAGCCGTTCTCGTTCGAGGGCTCCCACTACCGGATCACCGACCACAACGGTCTTCCCAAGCCGGTCAGCCAGGGCGGCCCGCCCATCTTGGTGGGGGGAGGAAAGCAACGGATGTTGTCGATCGCTGGCCGCCAGGCCGACATCGTCGGCATCAATCCCACCATGCCCAACGGAACCGTCGACGCTGACGCCGCCCGATCTGGCACTGCGGCCGAAACCGACCGGAAGCTGGCCTGGGTGAAGGAAGCCGCGGGAGACCGCTACCCCGACTTGGAGATCAACCTGTTGACCTTCGGGTGTTTCGTCACCGACGATCGCCACGGCTTGGCCGAACAGTTCTCCCCCATGTTCGGGCTGCCCCCCGAAGAACTGCTCGAGCTGCCTCATGCACTGGTCGGCACGGTTGAGGAGATCATTGAAACCCTCCAAGCTCGTCGAGAGCGGTGGGACGCCAGCTACGTGGTGATCCACCACGACGCGATGGAGGCAATGGCCCCGGTGGTGGCCGCCCTGGCCGGGACCTGAGGACTGCCCGTGCACGCTGATATCCCGTCTGCTGAACCGGCCGCTGAACCGTCAGCTGAACCGTCCGCGAATCTGACGATCCACGACGTGAATCGCGACATGGCCGTGGCCACGCTGGCCCTGGCATCGGTGCAGCCCGGAACCTTCGTGCGTTGCCTTCAGCCCATGGGCCAGCAGGCGCCCGCTCCTCCTGCCCTGCTCGAGCGACTGCCGGCCGGAACCCATCAGATCGCGCTGGACCTACCCAACCTGGTGTTCGTTCACCTGGAGGCCCATCAGGCGGTCCATCAGGCCTGGCTGGACGCCGCCACCGGCACGACCCGAGTCGCACAGGTGACCGTCCCGATGGTCGGCCCGATCCGAGCCGAGGACGGCACCGAGGCCCAGGCCGAGTTCGTGTACATGACGTTCATCGACCTGATCGGCGTGAGCGGTATCGAACTGATCGTGGTGTTGTGCCGACCATCCAACGAGCCGGAGAACGAGCGAGACGACGACCCCGGGGCGGCCTTCCGACTCCACATGAACCGCCACGGCGTGATCATCGAGGTTGCCGGCGACACAGCCGCTCTGTGCGTTGAACCCGATGACCTGATGGGAGCAACCGGGCTGTCACTGATTCACCCCGACGATATCGAGCGCAGTCTCGACGACTGGATGGCGGTAATCGACAACCCCGAGCAGCCTCGCCCCACTCGGGTCCGGCTCCGCCGCGGCGACGGAACCTGGCGGTGGTTCGAGGCCGTCAACTGGAACGCCCTGAGTGATCCAGCAGTCAACGCCGTGGTCACCGAGTTGCGCAACGTCGACGCCCGAGTTCGAGCCGAGAACCTGGGGCTGGCCTCCAGCCGGGCCCACGACCGACTGGTCCACGTGCTCGATGAGGTGGACGACATCGTCATGGTGGGCCGAACTGGCGCTGGCCTGGAGTACTGGAACGCCCGAGCCGAAGAGCATCTGGTGGGGCTACGGGCCGGAGTGCCGGTCATCGACCTGCTCGATCCGTCCATGCGGGCCCTGGTGTTGTCGGAGGTCCTGCCCAGCCTGGCGGCCCAGCGGCGCTGGAGCGGCGACATGACTCTGGCCCTGCGCGACGGAAAGTGGCACACCATGGCCGCCACCGTCACCCCGGTGATCGATCCGACGATGAACGACTCGTACTTCGGGGTGATCCTGCGTGACGTAACCGACCAACGCCGCCACGAGGCCGAACTGGCCGCCCAAGCCCGCCGCGACCCCCTGACCGGTCTGCCCAACCGGCTCGCCCTGTCTGAACGGCTCGCATCGCTGACCGCCGCCGACGTGGGACTGTGCTTCATCGACCTCGACAACCTCAAGGTCGTCAACGACGGTCTGGGGCACGGGGCGGGCGACAAACTGCTGGTGAGCGTCACCGAAACCCTTCAGTCGGCCCGAGAGGGTGGAACGGTGTATCGCTTCGGGGGCGACGAGTTCGTGGTGGTGCACACCGACCTGGGAAGTATCGAAGCAACTCATGAGCTGGCCGGAAGGCTGCTGGAGTCCATCACCGCCGTGAGGGTGCCCGACATTCCCACCCGCCTGTCGGCCAGTATCGGCGTGTCGTGGACCGCCGTCGATGACCTGGACCCCGAGAGCCTGATCAAAGACGCCGACACCGCCATGTACGACGCCAAGCGCCGCGGGCGGGGTCAGGTGGCCCGCTTCGACAATGAGCAACGCGAAGCAGTGACCCGGCGGTTCGTGATGGAAACCGCACTCCAGCAGGCCATCGTCGCCCAGGAGATCGAGGTGCATCTCCAACCGGTGGTGTCCACCGAAGACGGAACCATCGGCGGTTTCGAGGCGCTGGCCCGTTGGAGCCAGGCGTCACCGGCCGAGTTCATCCCCACCGCTGAAGAGTCCGGGTTGATCATCCCGTTGGGTGCCCAGATCCTCGAACGGGCCCTGAGCCATCTACGCCGGCTGGATGACCACCTGGCCGAGTCCACTGCCGCCGGTGCGGTTGCCCCCATTCCCCGAGCCCAGATGGCAGTGAACATCTCGGCCCGCGAACTGATCGAGCCCAGTTTCGCCCCGCGGGTGCTGGATCTGCTCGATCGATTCGCCCTGGCACCCCGGCGCCTGGTGCTGGAGCTGACCGAGACGGTCCTGATCGATTCGTCCGACGCCGTCGACGAGACGCTCCGGACCCTGCGCGATGCCGGGGTGTCGTTGGTGCTCGACGACTTCGGAACCGGGTACTCGTCGATGGCCTACCTGCGCCGCTACCCCCTCGACGGCCTGAAACTCGACAACTCCTACACCCGGGCCCTCCTGAGCCAGACCTACACCCGGGTGATCGCCGAGGCCATCATCGCTCTGGCCCATCGGCTCGGTATCTCGATCGTGGCCGAAGGCGTCGAGCACCAGACCCAACTCGAGACGCTGGCCGACCTCGGGGTGATCTGGGTCCAAGGGTTCCTGCTGTCTCCGGCGGTGCCGGTGGATCAGATTCTCGGTGGCGGGTTGGGCAACCTGGGTACCCGGTTGCGTCAGATCCCCGGGTGAGTGACCTCGACGACGCGAGCAGACGGTTCTGGCCCGTCAGGCCAGTCGATCACTCCGTCGGTGATCACGAACTCATGCGGTTCCTGATCGACTGACAGGTCCCATGCCTTCAGCTCTCCTGCGGTGGCCAACCATGGCACGCTCAGACCGGCTCCGGGTGTGCCGGACGCGCTGCGATACAGGAACACCACGCTGGAGCCTCCGCCCGGGGACCGGTAGGCCAGAGCCGAACGGTCGCCACCGACGGGTGAGACCAGCCGGTACAGGTCACCGAACTGCACCAGCGGCCGGATGCGTCGGGCCACCTCGGTGGCGCGACGGGCGACCACCAGCTCGTCGCTGGTCATGGCGGTGAGGTCCAGGTCGAAGCCGAAGCGACCGCTCAGGGCCACCATGGCCCCGAAGGCCACCGGCCGCCCACCCCAACGGGTCACGTGGGCGCCCTGCACCATGGCGGGTAGTAGGTGTGAGGCCCCCCACTGGATCCGTAGACGGTCGAGAGGATCGGTGTTGTCCGAGGTCCACAACTCGTGACACCACCGCAGGGTTCCGAGGTCGCTGCGGCCCCCGCCCGAAGCACAAGCCATGACCTCCACGTCTGGGTGCCGGGCGGCAACCTCGGCCATCACCTCCCACAGGTACCGGACCCGGTCGACGGCCATATGACTCTGACGATCGGGGGCCAGGGCCGCTGAGCCCGGCTCTGTCAGGTCGCGGTTGGCGTCCCATTTGAGGTAGCTGATCGCGGGGTGACGGGTCAGGATCGTGTCGATGGTGTCGATGACGAATCGGCGAACCTCGGGTCGACAGAGATCGAGAACCAGTTGCTGGCGCTCCTCGCGTCGTTCTCGCCCGGGTTCAGCCACCACCCAGTCGGGATGGGTCTCATAGAGACGGGAGGCGGGGTTGACCATCTCGGGCTCCACCCACAGCCCGAACCTCAGACCCCGATCCAGGGTGTGGTCGATGAGGGGTTGCAGGCCGCCGGGCAGCTTGGTCAGGTCGGTCTCCCAGTCACCCAGGCCGGAGGTGTCGTCGTTGCGGGGGTGGGTGCTACCGAACCATCCGTCATCCAACAAGAACAGTTCGGCTCCCAGCTCGGCCGCCCGGTCGACCTGCGCGGCCAGGCCAGCGGGGTCGAGCGAGAACCCCACCGCCTCCCAGGTGTTGACCACGATGGCCCGTGGGCGATGACCGTCGCGGATGACCCGGCTACGTACGAAGTCGTGCAGGGCCCGACTGGTCGGCCCCACTCCCGCCTCGGACCAGGTCCACAGCACATGGGGTGATTCGAAGGTTTCGCCGCTGTCCAGTTGCCGTTCGGATCCTCGATCGTGGTGACCGGCCAGCAGACGGATGTGGCCGTGCAGGAAAACCTCGGCGTCGAATCGGACGTCGCCTCCCCACACCACCGTGCACGCACCCACCCTCCCGGACTCCTCGGCGGGTGGCCCGTCAGGGGCGAACACCACGATCGGCGGCCGGTACAGCGAGGAGCGCACGCCACCCGCCGAGCCCACGGTCTTGACCCCCGGGGTCAGCCGCTCGGTGGTCTCAGTCCATTCACCCGCCCATCCCCCGCCCCAGTGGGTCAGGTGGGGGTCCGAGCCAGCGAAGGCCGGGCTGGAGGCCATGAGACGGTGGACGGTGAGGGTGCCGTGACCGTGGTTGGTGACCTCGGTCCACATCTCGAGCAGGTGATGGTCGGGGTGCTCTCGGACCACCAGGTCGACTCCCAGCGGTGCCACCCGGTCCCGCAGGGGAATGCGGGT
>CAUJFC010000176.1 GCA_963169755.1 Actinomycetota bacterium
GGTCGTGTCCGAAGGTCGAATAGGTCGTCATCGGCCCAGAACCGTACCGGCCGTGGTCAGCCCAGCAGGGCCCATGCCACCAGGGCGGCACATACCAGCACTGCCGCGGCCACCATCAAGTAGTCGGCCGACGTGCGTCGGTGTTGGCGGTGGGGGTTGAAACCCATCGGGCAAGTATCGCGGCAGCGCGTGGGTTTGACCATTGGGACTGCCGGGTAGAGCCCGGCCCCGCCGGCAGGATCCGGCGGTCCCCTTCGTTCGATGCCGACGTGACGGCCTCCAGTCCCGTGTCGATCGCCGAACCGAAAGGGTGCGCCTGATGTTCGCCACCATTCCCTCCGCCCTGGTCATGGGGGTTGACGGTCAGCCGGTGACGGTGGAGGTCCACGTGGCCAGAGGGCTGCCGGGCCTGAGCATTGTCGGCCTGCCCGATGCCGCCTGTCGAGAGGCGCGTGACCGGGTCCGGGCCGCGGTCACCGTTGCCGGATCGGACTGGCCTCAGATGCGAATCACCATCAACCTGGCCCCGTCAGACACTCGCAAGGTCGGCAGCGGGCTGGACCTGGCCATGGCCATCGGGGTGCTGGTGGCCTCGGGTCAGGTTCCGCAGTCGGCGGTGGATGGTCTGGGGTTCATCGGCGAACTCGGTCTCGACGGAACTGTCCGCCCGGTGGCGGGCATGGTGTGTCGGGTGGGGGCCATCAGGTCAACCGAGGTGGTGGTACCGGTGGCCTCCGCGGCCGACGCCATGGTGATACGGGGCCCCGAGGTGAGACCGGTGGCCACCTTGGCCGAGGTCGTCCGGGCTCTGAAGGATCCACCGGCGGGGTGGCCCGACTATCGGGTGGTTCCAACCAGTTTCCCCGATCCTCCAGCGGTGGACCTAGCCGAGGTGCGCGGCCAGCCAACGGCCATGCAGGCCCTGGAGTTGGCTGCCGCCGGTGGCCACCATCTGCTGATGGTCGGTCCGCCCGGGGCCGGCAAGACCATGCTGGCAAGTCGCTTGCCGGGGCTGCTCCCCGACCTCGACCTGAGTCAATCGATCGAGTGCACCCGGGTGCATTCAGCGGCCGGTCTCAGCGTGGGTGGGCTGATCACCCGCCCGCCTTACCGGGCGCCCCACCACACCACCACCCCGGTGGCACTGGTCGGGGGCGGAGCCGACTCGCTGCGTCCCGGAGAGGTGTCGTTGGCAGCTCATGGGGTGCTCTTCCTCGATGAGCTCGGCGAGTTCTCGCCCGCGGTACTGGACTGCCTGCGCCAGCCGCTCGAAGAAGGCATCATCCGGGTGAGCCGGGCCCGCTACTGCGCCGACCTACCGGCCCGGGTGCTGCTGGTGGCGGCCATGAACCCCTGTCCGTGCGGAGAAGGCGGCAGGCCAGGGGCGTGCCGATGTCCAGATGGCATGTTGGCGCGATACCGGCGGAGACTGTCCGGGCCGTTGCTGGACCGCTTCGACCTGCGCATCGCGGTCTTCCGGCCCGATCCCCAGCGTCTGCTCGGTGGTGAGCCGGGTCCGTCCAGCGCCGAAGTGGCCGAGCGGGTGGCCCGGGCCCGCGAGATGGCCGCGGGCCGGGGAGTGGACTGCAACGCCCATCTCGACGGCCGTCTACTCGACGAGGCCACTCCACTCGACGACGAGGCCACCGCCCTGCTCTCCAGCGCCTTGGGCGCTGGTCGCCTCAGCGCCCGGGGTCTGACCAAGGTCCGACGGGTGGCTCTCACCGTGGCGGATCTGGCGGGGCACCGGGGCCCGTTGACCGCCTTCCATCTGTCGACCGCCATGGCGATGCGCATCGATGTGGCCGGCACGCGGGGCATCGCGGCATGATCGGACCTTCGAGGCTTCGGGGGCTCTCCAGCGCGGAGCGCACCGCGGCGTGTCTGGTCTCCCTTTCGTACCTGGACGGCATAGGGCCCGCCACGCTTCGACGGTGCCACCTGGAACACGGGGCCGAAGAGACTTGGTTCGATCTGCTCGCCGGCCGGTCGGACCGGGTCGTGCCCATCGTCGATCTGGCAGCGCGGGGGAATCCCGAACTCGGGGCCCGACTGGCCCGCCAAGCTCGCCAGCGCGACCCGATCGCCGACCTCGCCGCCCAGCGGGTGACAGGCCGCCATCTCGTGGTTCACGGGACGCGTGGCTATCCCGAGCGTCTGGTTGCCGATCAGGCTGCCCCGGCGGTGCTGTTCATGGCTGGCCACCCCGATGTGCTGAGGCGTCCCACCGCGGCCATCGTCGGAACCCGCAATGCCACCCTGGCCGGTCGGTCCCTGGCCGAGGATCTGGGCGAGGGCCTGGCAAGAGCTGGGGTCACGGTGGTGTCGGGTCTGGCTCTGGGGATCGACGGGGCCGCGCACCGGGGAGCTCTCAGTCCTCGGGTGGATGTCCAACCGTCTGTGACCGGCGTCCACGTCCCCCGTGGGGCGGTGGGAGTCATCGCCTCAGGCCTCGATGTCGTGTATCCGCGCCGTCACGCCCATCTGCACCGGGATCTGGCCGAGAACGCCCTGCTGGTGACCGAGATGCCCGCTGGAATGCGGCCCGACACCTGGCGCTTTCCGGCCCGCAACCGGATCATCTCCGCCTTGGCCGATGTCGTGGTGGTGGTCGAGTCACGGGTCACCGGCGGTTCGCTGCATACCGTCGACGAGGCGCTTGTACGGGGGGTGCCGGTGCTGGCGGTACCCGGTCATCCCTCGGCCCCGGCCTCAGCGGGCACCAACGCCCTCATCTTCGATGGAGCGGGCCTGGTGCGTGACACCAGCGATGTGCTGCTGGCACTGGGTCTCGACGATCCCCGGCCGCAAGGCCAGCCCGCCTCCGACGGGGTCGGGGCTCGGGAGGACACCGCGGCAGAACGGGCGGTCATGGCGGCCCTCGGTGCCACCCCCTCGAGCCTGGCCGAGGTGGTCACCGCCACCGGTCGCAGTGTCAGTGAGGTGTCACACGCCCTGTACTGCCTGATGGCCAGCGGCCGAGTGGCCGAGACAGAGGGCTGGTACGAAGCGGTTCCCGTTGCCCTTGGACCGAGATGACCACCGATCCGCGCGTTCTCAGGGGCCAACTGCTCGCCGGGCCAGTACGGTATGGGCGTGACCTGGGATGTCGACGGCTTCCTGGCGGCACTGACCGCGGCGGCCCCAGCAACCATCGACGCGTACCGGCGCGACCTCGACCACTTCACCACCTGGGCCGCCTCCAGCGGGGTGGATCGTCCAGAGATGGTGGATCGCAAGGTGCTGCGCCGTTATCTCCTTGCCCTGGCCGACAACGGTTCGGCCCCGCGCACCATGGCTCGCAGGGCATCGGCTCTGCGGCGCTACTTCCGATGGGCCACCGGCGCCGGCCGCCTGGCCAGCGATCCCTCCATCAGTCTCCGTGCCCCCCGAGGTGGTGGTCGGCTGCCCAGAGTGATCCACGATCAGCAGCTCGACGCCCTGCTGCACCATCCGGGCGCTGGCCCGGAGCCGATCTCGGAGCGTTCCCGTCAGGCAGCCGATGCGCGTCGTTGGCGCGACGACGCAGTGGTAGAGGTGCTGTACGGCAGCGGCCTGCGGGTGGCAGAACTGTGTGGTCTGACCACCAGCGATGTCGATCTCGCCCGGCAGCGTCTCTCAGTTGTGGGCAAGGGCTCCAAGACCCGGTTGGTGCCCCTCAGCGACCCGGCCACTGCGGCCCTGTCGCGCTGGCTCAGCGACGGACGGTCCATCCTGGCTTCCTCCGAAACCGCCGAGAACCTGGTGTTCGTGAACCTTCGTGGCAACCCGCTCACCCCACGAGATGTCCGGCGGATTCTCGATCACCGCAGCGTGGAGCCGGTCAACCCCCACGCTCTCCGTCACACATTCGCCACCCACCTACTCGACGGCGGGGCCGATCTGCGCAGCGTCCAGGAGTTGCTCGGCCACGAAGACCTGTCCACCACTCAGATCTACACCCACGTGAGCCGGGAGCGGCTTCGTCGGGTCTTCGACCAAACTCATCCCCGTGCGTAGCGCCACGAACTCCCGGGAGTGTCGGTGATGACCGCCGATGCCATCATCGAGCTCTGGAGCTCGTACCGGGCCAATCCGTCGCGCGACCTGAGAGACCGGCTGATTCTCCACTACTCGCCGCTGGTCAAGTACGTGGCCGGTCGGGTGGCCGTGGGCCTGCCGCACAATGTCGAACAGGCCGATCTGGTCAGCTACGGCATTTTCGGGCTCATCGACGCCATCGAGAAGTTCGACGTCGAGCGCGGGTACAAGTTCGAGACCTATGCCATCTCGCGCATCAAGGGCGCCATCCTCGACGGCCTCCGCTCGATCGACTGGGTTCCCCGGTCGGTACGGGCTCGGGGTCGGGATGTAGAGCGGGCCTTCAGCAAACTCGAGGCCGGGTTGCACCGCTCGCCCACCGAGGCCGAGCTGGCCGAGGAACTCGGTTACAGCGAGGATCAGCTCCATCAGGTGCTGGGGCAGCTCTCGCTCACTGGCATCGCCGCACTCGACGAAATGCTTGGCGACCGAGGAGACGGCACCACGCTGGCCGATACCATCGCCGATCAGTCCGACGGTCCCATGGCGATGCTGGAACAGAGCGAGCTGAGGAGCCAACTGGCGGCCGCCATAGATCGGATGCCAGAACGCGAGAAGGTGGTGCTCTCGCTGTACTACTTCGAGAACCTCACGCTCGCTCAGATCGGCGAGGTGCTCGGAGTCACCGAGAGCCGGGTGAGTCAGATCCACACGAAATCGGTTCTCCAACTGCGCAGCCGACTCCAGGCTGCCCAGCGCGAACCTGCCTGATCGCACCCCGCATTCGTCGCCTCACGCCTTGGGCGAGCCCACCATGATCGGTGTCGGTTGGGTGATCCCGATGTTGTTGGCCGTGACGCTCGGAGCACCGGGACCGCCTCGCTACCAGCCGCCGGTGTCGGCCCCCATCTCCGACGAGTTCCGCCCGCCGGCGGAGCCATGGTTGGCGGGAAACCGTGGGCTGGAGTACGACACGACGCCTGGGACTGCGGTGACCGCCATCGGTCCCGGCCTGGTCGTCTTCGCCGGATCGGTGGCTGACGGCCTGTACGTGACCGTCCTGCATCCCGATGGGATCCGCTCGTCGTATTCCTTCCTGGCTGTCATCTCCGTGTCCAGAGGTGATCGGGTGCGGGCCGGGACAGTTGTCGGTGTGGCAGGAGATCTGTTCCATCTGGGGGCCCGCCAGGGAGGCAACTACATCGACCCGGCGGCCCTGTTCGGCACGGTGGTGGGCTCGGCCGAGGTCTACCTGGTACCGGACCAACACCGTCGCGCACGGCTACCGGCGCGAGTGAACCGGGCCGTCGGAGTCCTGATCAGATGGTGAGCCTTCCGGGTGAGGGGGAGCGCGCTCTTTGGGAGTGCTGGCACCGCCTTCACTAAAGTTGCCCCTCGGCTCGGTCCCGAACCGGGTCGACTACCACCCTCGTCCGGGTCCACCCACGGTCGCTGTCCGGCTCCTGCCGGTCGGCGTGGGATCCGGACTTCGTCGAACCGTTGGGAAAGGAGAGGTCCATGACGCAGCCCGTCGTGACCATGAAGCAACTGCTCGAGGCCGGGGTTCACTTCGGTCACCAGACCCGTCGCTGGAACCCGAAGATGAAGCGGTTCATCTTCGGAGACCGCAACGGCATCTACATCATCGACCTCCAGCAGACCCTTCAGCGCATCGAGACCGCCTACACGATGATCCGCGACACGGTCGCCGACGGTGGCACCGTGCTGTTCGTGGGCACCAAGAAGCAGGCCCAGGATCCCATTCAGTCCTACGCCGAGAAGTGCGGTTCGCCCTACATCAACCAGCGCTGGCTGGGTGGCATGCTCACCAACTTCGAGACCATGTCCAAGCGGGTCGCCAAGATGGCCGAGTACCGCCGCATGCGCGACTCGGGCGAGTTCGAGGCCATGCCCAAGAAGGAAGCCCTGCTCATTTCGCGTGAGCTCGAGAAGCTCGAGCGCAACCTCGGTGGCATCGCCAAGATGAACAAGCTGCCCGACGTGGTGTTCGTGCTCGACACCAAGAAGGAGCACATCGCGGTCACCGAGGCCAACAAGCTCGGCATCCCGATCGTGGCGGTGGTCGACACCAACTGCGATCCCGATGTGATCCAGTACCCCATCCCAGGCAACGACGACGCCATCCGCTCGGGAACGCTTATGAGCCGGGTGATTGCCGATGCCGTCGAAGAAGGCCGGTTGATCGCGTCCCGTCGGCCCGGAGCCGCTCCGGCCGTACGGGAGCGCACC
>CAUJFC010000177.1 GCA_963169755.1 Actinomycetota bacterium
AGCGGTGCCCACCACCACCGTTCCGCCCCAACCGCCGACCACACCTGACATCGTGGCTGCCCTCATCGAGACCGGTATCGCGTCGTTCGAAGAGCCCCCCACCGAGCCCACCGGAGGACCGCTGCTCACCGGATCCGGCTACCGCTACGTATTCCTCCCTGGCAGCTCTCCCGCTTCCATCCACGACTCGTTCCTGATCCCGGTCCTGCGGCGAATGGCCGAGAGCGGACCAGTACCGGTACTGGTGGCGGTGCCGTCAACGACTGAGAGGGGCGATGACCCTCAGGCCGTACGGGCCCAGATGGTGACCACCATTCGATCAGACGCCGAGTTGACAAGACTGGTCAGCACTGTCGACAACCTGAACTGGTTCAACGGCCAGGTTGCCACCGTGCTCGGGCTCCAGGAGATCGGACGAGGGTCCCGCGGCCACTATGGAGAGGGTCGCGGTGCGGCCGCGCCGCTGCCCGGCGGTACGTGAGCACCGAAACATCGCGCCCGGACCGGGGAGTGGCCACGGCGGCGGTCACCATCACCTTCTGGAACTTGGTGTCACGGATCCTCGGATTCGCCCGAGTGATCTCTACCGCCGCCGCGCTCGGCATTGCCGCTCTGGGTGACACATACCAGCGAACGAACCAGGTCTCGAACCTTCTGTTCGAACTGCTGGCGGGCGGCATGCTGTTCGCAGTACTCGTCCCCACCTTCGTGAGCCACCGCCAGAGGGAGACTGCCCGGGACACCGGGGCGCTGGCTGGCGCCATTACTACCAGGGCGGTGGCAGCGCTGGGCGCGGTGACTGCTATCGGCTTGATTCTGGCTCGGCCGCTGATGGTTGCGCTGACAGCCGGAGTCGATGACCTGAGCCGCCCGGAGCAGATCGATCTGGGCGTGTTCTGGCTGTGGTTCGTGCTACCTCAGCTCATGTTCTACGGAGTTGGTGCAGTGTCCAGCGCTCTGCTCCAGGCCGACAATCGCTTTGTGGCGGCGTCCGTTGCACCCGCTGGCAGCAGCCTCATCGTCACTCTGACCATGGTGGTGTTCTCGCTGTCCTACGACCCCAGCCAAGCTCTGGCGCTCACCGCGGGCCAGAAGATCCTGCTGGGCGGGGGCACCTTGGCGGCAACCGTCGTCATGGCGATCATCCCAGTCCTGGCGGCGGCGCGTGCCGGCTACCCCCTCCGGCTCGGATGGAAGGTCCCCGGCAGAGAGATGGCCACCCTGGCCCGACGCGGAGCCTGGGCCGCCGGCCATGTGGGAACCAACCAGGTTCTCGCCATCTCCACCATTGTTCTGGCCGGAAGCCTCAATGGAGGTGTGATCGCCTACCAGACAGCGTTCACGTTCTTCCTGCTTCCCCACGCCCTTCTGGCTCATCCGATCTTCACTTCCCTGTACCCGAGACTGGCCACTTCCGGGGGAGAGGGTCCATCAGCCGACCTCGATCTGTTCGCCGACACTCTGGGCCAGGGACTGCGCACCATGGCAGCGCTGATACTGCCGGCTTCTGCCCTGATGGCGGCCCTGGCCACACCCACGCTCGACCTGGCCCGGGTCGGTCAGCTCGATCACCGTGGCTCCGAACTGGTGGCATCCACTCTGGCGGCCTACCTGGCCGGTCTGGCTGGCTACTCGATCACCTTCCTGCTGACCAGGGCCAGCTATGCCCTTGGCGATGCCCGAAGTCCAACCATCATCAATCTGGGGGTGACCGGCTCGATCATTGCCGCCATGGTCGTGGCCCGCTCGTTGTTCAGTGGCCCGGCGATGCTGGTGGCCTTCGGTCTGGCCACTGCGGCCGGAACCACCATCGGGGCAGTTCGCCAACACCACCGGGTGGTCGGCCTCGTCGGTCAACCCATTGCGGTGCGGCAGTCCCTTGCCCGCTCAACTGTGGTCGCCGGTGTGGCCGGGGGAGCGGCCTGGGCGGTTGTGGCCGTGACCGACTTCACCGGTGTTGTCGGCAACCTCCTCACGCTCGGAGTAGCCGGAGCCATCGGGGCGGCAGCCGGATCCCTGGTTCTGGCGATCTTGGGACCTGACGACGTGCAACCGCTGCTGTCGCTGGTCAGCCGCGTCCGGAGACGCCTCCCATGAGGCGGACCCTGATCACCCGGGTGGCGTTGATCGCCATGGTCGTGGTGTTCGCTGCGGTCTCCCTCGCCCTCTCCCACGAGGGCCGCATCGGTTCCGAACCAGCACCCGGACCGGTGTCGAAGGTGGTGTTGTTCACCATCCCGAGTTTGGGCATCGATGACGTCGACCCGGCGATCATGCCCACTCTCAGCCGACTCGCCCGAACGGGTGCCATTGCCGCCACCAACGTCCGCTCGAAAGGGCCGACGCCCAACATCGTCGATGCCTACGCCACGCTCGGCTCTGGCAACCGAGTCTCCATCGCCGAGGAGCCCATAGCGCCTGAGGGGTCGTCGTCGACGGTGCCCTCCGACCCAACGAGCGCCCCGGGAACATCGACTTCGGTAATCCCCGGAGTCGACCCGGGAGCCGATCAACCAACTCAGGCCGTTGTGCCGCTCGTGACCCCCTCGAGCGATGCCACCGCGCCATCCGGACAGCTCCGATTGGAGGCCATGCCACGGATCATCGAGTTGGCCGATGCCGGCTCTGATCCGGGCGCCCAACCCGGATCACTCGCCACCGCTCTGCGATCGGCCGGTCACCGACTGGCCGTGGTTTCCAATGCTGGAGCAACGATCCCCGACGAGGACGATTCGGCGACACTGGCACCAGCTGCCCTGGCCGCCGCTGACCCGACCGGAGTCATCGACGGCGGATCGGTTGGCGGAGAACTCCTGCGGCCCGCCGACGATCATCCATCTGGGGTCACCGCCGATGTTGACCAGGTCGCTCTGGCGGTCAGTCGAGCGCTGTCACAGGCCGACGTGGTCGTCGTCGACCCGGGTGAGACCACACGGGCCAGCGTTGCCGCTGAGGGTGACTGGTTGACACCACCAGATCCGGTGACGACCGAGCAGCACCGCCTGGACGCTCTGACCACCACCGACGCGGTTCTCGCCCGGGTCACCAGGGTGATCAACCACAGAACGGTCCTGATCGTGGTGGGGGTGACGCCTCCCGGTGAACGATGGGCCCTGACCCCCATGGTGGTGAGCGGAGCGGGCACCCCACGGGGCTACCTCCATTCATCGTCCACCCAGCGACCCGATCTGGTGACCCTCACCGACGTCGCGCCGACGGTTCTCGATGCCCTCGGAGCCACCGCTCCGACCGCCATGATCGGTCATCCGCTGGCCTACCGACCCGGAGAAGCCAACTGGAGTGGGGCCCTGGCTCTCGATGACCTGCTGGCGAGCCGCGCCCCGATCGACGAGCCGATGGCGGTGGTCTTCATCGCCGTTCAGGTGGCGGTGTATCTGGCAGCAGTGGCAGCCCTGGCAACCCGCCACCGGCCGCCATGGATGGACCGGGTGCTGCTGCTGGCTGTGCTCACGTGCGCGGCCTGGCCCCTGGCCACCTTCTGGATGCGGATGACCCCGTCTCTGTACTCCCACGGGACCTGGACATTCGTTCTGACCTGGTCACTGGCGGGCGTGGTGGCCGCGATGGTGGCACCCCTGCGTCGCCACACTCTCGACCCCGTTCTGGCTCTGTGCTCACTCACCGCCGCGACCCTGGTGATCGACCTCGCAACCGGCGCCCACCTCCAGTACGGAAGCTTCTTCGGCTACGCCCCCAACACCGCACCCCGCTTCATCGGGATCGGAAACGCCGCGTTCGCCATCCTCGGTGGGGCGACCGTGGTGATCTGCACCGCACTGGTTGCTCGCTCCACCGACCGTTCACGCGCCCTGTGGATGGCTGGTGCTGTCTCGGCGGTAGTGGTGCTGGCCGACGGTGCTCCGTGGATGGGTACCGATGTGGGCGGGATTCTCACCCTGGTCCCAGTGTTGAGCCTGCTCTTGTGGTCACTCTCGGGGCGCCGGGTGCGTTGGTCCACGATCGCGACGGCCGCTGCGGTGGGCGCCGCGGTGCTCGGGGTGGCCGTGGCGGTTGAGGCCCTTCGCGACCCCGATCAGCGCACTCACATCGGTCGGTTCTTCCTCGACAGCTCCGACAGCGGCTCGGTCAGGGACACCTTTGCTCGCAAGTGGCGGGCGAACACGGCAGTTCTTCGCTCGTCGCCGATCGCCTGGACGGTTCCGTTGCTGGCGGCTGCCTCATTCTTCTCGGTAGCCAGTGGAAAGCTCTGGCGTCGGGTGTTGCCCGTCGGCAGCCCTGAACGCACCGGCGTCACCGCCACGTTGGCGTTGGGATTCCTGGGTTGGTTGCTCAATGATTCCGGAGTAGTCGTCCTGGCCCTGACCTCGGTGTTCCTGGGCCCCTACATCTGGCTCATGGCTCAAGAGCGGATTCCTACCGGAGGCAGCTCCCCGTCTGCTGAGCCCGTGCTCGGTAACGTCGAGCGAGACATGACGACTCCAGAGTCAGATCCAGTTGCCACCCCGACAGGCCGAGTGGTGGGTCTCGTACCGGCCAAGGACCGGGCTGACTCGATCGGAGCAACGGTCACCGCTCTGAGGGCCCTCGGAACGTTGGACCGTATCGTGGTCATCGACGACGGCTCGCTCGATGACACCAGCGGCGAAGCCAGACGAGCGGGGGCTGAGGTACTCCGGCTTCCAGCCAATGTCGGAAAGGGCGGCGCGGTGGCCGCGGGTGTGGCCGCCGCTCCCGATGCCGAGATCTTTCTGCTGATCGATGCCGACGTCGGTTCATACGCGTCCGAAGCCGCGCATCTTCTGAAGCCGGTCCTCGAAGACCGGGCTGACTTGGTCATCGGGGTGCTGCCATCTCCGGGCAGCAAGGGCGGATTCGGAAATGTGCGTCGATTCAGCCGGTGGGGGATCGAGCGGGGGTGTGGTCTGGAGACCCGCGCCCCATTGTCGGGTCAGCGGGCTGTCAGGGCGCGGTATCTGCGCGAACTGACCGCCTCGGGTCGGTTCGGTCTCGAGGTGGCGATGACCATCGACGCCGCACGATCGGGAGCGCGGGTTCTCGAAATCGATGTCGCCATGGACCATCGTCACACCGGCCGGTCCCTCAGCGGGTTTCGGCATCGAGGGACCCAAGGTCGCGATATCGCCCTGGCGTTGTGGCCCCGTCTGGTTCCCGCCCGAGCCCGACGAGGTGCGCTGGGAATACTGGTCCTGGCAGCTCTGGCGATGTCGACCTTCACAGCCACCTCCGTTCGACCAACCGCCACCGCCCTGCCCCGGCCGGCACCGAGAGTGGTTCTGTTCGGAATTCCGGGCCTGACCATCGGCGACATCAACCCCGAAACCATGCCCAACCTGAACCGCATGGCAAATGAGGGAGCAGTCGGGCTCATCTCTCCCCGCACCGGGGGCGGACCTAACTCAACCTCGGCCTATGCGACCATCGGCGCCGGCGATCGAGTTGCCGCTGGCGCTGTCACCAGCGTGGCCCTCGACCCCGATGACATGATCGAAGGTGCCCCAGCCGGGGTGGTCGTGAGCCGCCGGACTGGACACGATGGGACCGGGACGGTGGTGGTACCCGCCATCGTCTCCCTTCTGGACACCGGTCGACAGATCATCAACTCACCGCCCGGGGCACTGGGCGAGGCCCTCCGAGCCGCCGGAGTGCAGGCCGCGGTGGTGGCCAACTCCCAGACCGTCACCAGCTCCGGTGAACCCGACTTGTCGGCCCCAGCGGCGCTGGCCGTGGTCGACCGCTCCGGTTGGATCGCGGCCGGTTCAGTCCGTTCGGATCTGCTGACCCCCGTCGCTTCGAGTCCGTTCGGCCTGGAGGCCGACCCCGAGATGTTCGCGGTCGCGGTGGGGATCGCCGCCGAGTCGGCACGGGTGATCGTGGTCGACCCTGGGGAGATGGACCGTTACGGCGCCTACCGGCCGAACCTGGCCGAAGATCTTGTGGATCCGGCACGGGTCGCCGCTCTGGCCCGCACAGACGACGTATTGGGACGGATAGCCGCCGATCTCGACCCCGATACCCGCTACCTCGTGGTCGGTGTCACCCCCGGCCCCGGCTCCCGGTTGGCGCCCGCCGTGCTCTTCGGACCCGATGTCCCGGTTGGCAAGATCACCTCGGCATCCACCGGTCGAGCAAACCTGGTGACCCTCACCGACCTGGCCCCGACCATTCTGCGCTCGATCGGTGTCACCATCCCGTCCTCCATGATCGGGCGACCGATTGAGACCTCGGGCACGGCATGGAGCCGATCCGACCTCGAGTCGATCGACTCTCTCAACGCCAATCGAGACTCGGTGTACGGCGCGCTACAGAAGACTTTCGTCTGGGTGGCCGCCGCCTTCTACGTGGCCACCGCTCTATTGGTGATTCTCGGTCGGGCGTCGGTGGCCCGCAGCCGCCCGGTCTCAATTGGGGCTCTGACCCTGGCCGCATGGCCGGTCTCGGGATTCTTGTTGAGGGTGATTCCCGCCACCTATGGGTGGGGTGGACTGAGCCACGCGCTCGTTTGGCTGGTCGCCGCCACCCTCGCTGGGGCATCGTTGGCGCTCACCCGACGCACCTCGGCGGCGCTGACGATCGTCACCGCTTCAACGGTCGCCCTCCTCGTCTGTGACCTTGCGACCGGCGGCCGCCTTCAGGTGTCCAGCTATCTGGGTTCGACCCCCTCGGTCGGGGCGAGGTTCAGCGGACTCGGCAACCTGGGGTTCGGTGTCCTGGCCGGGGCATGGCTGGTTGCGGCCACTCATTGGTTGGACCGCTCCCACCGTCCGCCCGATGCCCGGTGGTCGGTCGGCGCCCTCAGTGTGGTCACCATTGCAGTAGTCGGTGCTCCCTGGATGGGTGCCGATGTGGGCGGGACTCTCAGCCTCGTACCGGCATGTGGGGTCCTCCTTCTGCTGGCCAGTGGGCGGCGCCTGAACTGGCGTTCGCTGGTCGGTCTGGCGGCGCTGGGGGTCGTCACCCTGGGATTGGCAATCGGCGTGGAGGCGGCTCGACCGCCCGAAGCCCGCACCCACATCGGGACCTTCTTTCTGGGAGGTGGCGAAGGATCGGCGACCACCACCATCACCCGAAAGTGGGAGACCAACATGCGCCTTCTCACCGGATCACGATGGTCCTGGTTGATCCTCACACTGGGAGGTGGAGCGGCCGCGCTAGTGGCCACCGAAGGCCGGTGGCGGTGGATGAGTCGACAACGCCCCATGGTGGTCGCCGGCTTGGCGGCCATGGCGGTAGCCGCTGCGGTGGGCTGGCTCACCAACGACTCAGGACCCCTGGTTGCCGCCATGGTGGCGGTGTTTGCAGCACCCCTGGTCCTGACCACCAGCCTCGAGGGGCCTTCTGCTGAACCGGTCCTGCTCGGCCCGCTCGGGCCGACGCCGAGCTCCCCGGTGGCAGAGTCGTGAACCTGGTCGTCGCGATGGCGCTGGGTGCAGCTCTTTCGGCCACCGCTTGGCGAGCCACCGCCCACGTGTTCGCCCAACCAATGTTCGCTCGTCGCAATTATCGGGGCATTGATGTACCGGTGGCGGTGGGCGTTTTGCTGGCAGTGAGCGCAGTGGGAGGGGAGGCACTGGTGACGACATGGGAGATCCTCACCGATTCGGTGTCCTCACACCGGACCGCTCGCCTCCTGGTGATGGCGGTAGCGAGCGGATTCGCATTGTTGGGATTCATCGATGACGTAGCCGCCGAAGGCGAGGACAAAGGATTCCGGGGTCACCTACGGGCCATGAAGTCCGGGCGTCTGACGACCGGTGGCCTGAAACTGGTGGGTGGGGGACTGTTGGCGGTGGTTGCAGCCAGCTTCACCGCTCCCGACAACGTCGGATGGCTGCTGGTGGACGCCGGGGTCATCGCGTTGGGAGCCAACCTCGGGAACCTCTTCGACCGTGCTCCCGGCCGAGTGACCAAAGTCGGAATGGCCTGCTTTGTGGTACTGGTGGCTGGTGCCGGTGCCACCGGGCGGCCGATGCTGGGGGCCGTAGCCCTGGTGATCGGGGCTTCGGTTGGACTGTTGAGCGCCGACCTGGGCGAGCGACTGATGCTGGGTGACGCCGGTTCCAACGTGATCGGATCCGTACTGGCCACTGGACTGGTCCTGGTTGGCGGACCGGGCGTGACCGTGGCGGCTCTGGTGGTGCTGATCCTGCTCAACGGTGCCAGTGAGAAGGTCTCCTTCAGTCGTGTCATCGATGCCACTCCGCCACTGCGAGCACTGGATCGACTGGGACGACGAGCCTGATCGCCTTGTCTGGCAAGGATCGCGCCTGGGATCGAACGCCATCCAGGCTCCGGGGATACGCTGAGGTCCCGTGACCAAGCACATCTTCGTGACGGGTGGGGTGGCCAGTTCGCTGGGAAAGGGTCTGACCGCCTCCTCCCTGGGGCGCCTTCTCAAAGCCCGAGGGCTGCGGGTCACCCTTCAGAAGCTGGACCCGTACATCAATGTCGATCCGGGGACCATGAACCCCTTCGAACACGGCGAGGTGTTCGTCACCGACGACGGCGGCGAGACCGACCTGGACCTGGGGCATTACGAGCGGTTCATCGACGAGAACCTCTCCCGAGACTCCAATGCCACCACCGGATCGATCTACTCGGCGGTACTGGCAGCCGAGCGCCGTGGTGACTACCTGGGCAAGACGGTCCAGGTAATCCCTCACATCACCGACGAGATCAAGCGTCGCATCACCCGCCTGGCGTCACCCGAAGTGGACGTGGTGATCACCGAGGTCGGCGGAACGGTGGGTGACATCGAGATCCTTCCTTTCCTCGAGGCGATACGGCAGTTCCGGCTGGACGTGGGGCGGGACAACGTCTGCTATGTCCACGTGACGCTGGTTCCTTTCATCGGCCCGTCGGGCGAACAGAAAACCAAGCCGACCCAGCATTCGGTCACCGAGTTGCGCAGCCGGGGTATCCAACCTGACGCCATCGTCTGCCGGTCCGAAGAGGCCCTGTCGGCAGATCTGAAGCGCAAGATCTCCAACCTCTGTGATGTTCCACCCACTGCCGTTGTGAACGCCGCCGATGCCGGAAACATCTATGAGATTCCTCTGGTCCTTCACGAAGAGGGGCTCGACACCGAAGTTTGTCGGATACTCCGGCTGGACGACCTCGAGCCCGACCTGAGCGAATGGCAGTCGCTGGTGCGTCGGGTGGAAGCCGCCACCGAGCCGGTCCGCATCGGCATCATCGGTAAGTACGTAACCCTCATCGACGCCTACCTCTCGGTGGTCGAGGCTGCCAAGCACGCCGGGTTCCACCACGGGGCCAAGGTCGAGATCGAGTGGATCCAGGCCGAGGACGTCGAAGGCCTCCTGGCCGCCGGACGCCTACGGGACCTCGACGGAATCATCATTCCCGGTGGGTTCGGAGAACGCGGTGTGGAGGGGAAGATCGCGGCCGCCGGCTACGCCCGGGAGAACCAGGTCCCCTGTCTGGGATTGTGCTTGGGGATGCAGGTCATGACCATCGACGTGGCTCGCAACGTCCTTGGTCTCGACGGTGCCCACTCCTCTGAGTTCGATCCCCACACCCCGCACCCGGTCATTGATCTCATGGATGCTCAGCGCGACGTCACCGACATGGGCGGCACCATGCGCCTCGGTGCCTATGTGGCCGAGTTGGAGCCTGGGTCCCGGGTGGCCGAAGCCTACGGCCGGACCGTGGTGTCCGAACGCCATCGCCACCGCTACGAGTTCAATCCCCGCTACCGGAGCCAGTTCGAGGGTTCGGACCTGTGGCTCTCGGGCACCTCACCAGATCACCGTCTGGTCGAATTCATCGAGTTGCGCAACCATCCGTTCTGGGTGGCCACCCAAGCTCACCCCGAGTTCAAGAGCCGTCCCACCAGCCCGGCTCCGCTGTTCATCGAATTCATCGGTGCCGCCCTCCAGCGGGCCGAGGGACGCGCTCCTCACCTGTTCGAGACCCCCGCCCCCGTGGCGGCGGAACAGCGCTGACGTGGCCGGGTTCCGTCATCTCGAAGACATAGAGGTGGCCAACCTGGCGCGGTGCCGGGTCGTCAGAGCCACCTTCGAAGCCCCCGATGGATCCCGGTTCGAACGTGACGTGATCCGCAACCAGGATGTCGTGGCCATGGTCCCGCTTCACCCTGATGGGACCGTCAGCCTGGTTCGTCAGTACCGGGGCCCGGTCGACCGAGAGCTGCTGGAGATCCCTGCTGGACTGTGTGACGTGGCCGGGGAGGCTCCCACCTCGACCGCCCAGCGCGAGCTTCACGAGGAACTGGGCCTTTCGGCTGATTCGCTCGAGTTGCTCACCGAGTACTTCCCGGTGGCCGGCTTCGCGGACCAGTTCGTCCGGATCTATCTGGCCACCGGGTTGACCAGGGGTGAGGCCGCTCGTGAGGGAATCGAAGAGCAGCACATGACTGAGGAGCGGGTGTCGCTGGCTGATACCGCCCGGCTGGTGGCCAGTGGCGAGATCTGTGACTCCAAGACCATCATCGGGCTGCTCCTCGCCCGCGATCGCCTGGCCGCGTCGGGGTGAGTGAAGGGCCCCGGCCCGCGACCTCGCCGGTCGAGGTACTGGAGCTACTCACCTGGCTCCGGGTCGAGCGAGGCCGGTCCGCCAACACTCTGGCGGCCTACCGAAGGGACCTCGAGAGCTACGTCGCCTGGCTCGATGAGCGCGGAACGGGCCTGTCGGAAGTGACCGACAGCGACATCGCCGCCTACGTCGCACACCTGAGGGACACCGGCAGGGCGGCGTCCTCCCAGAAGCGGTCCCTGGTTGCGGTTCGAGGGCTTCACCGCTTCATGGCAGAGGAGCAGGAGGGCCGGCCAGACCCAGCCGCCCAGGTGCAGCTTCCCCGGGTTCCGCGAGGGCTTCCCAAGGCGCTGTCAGAGTCGGAGGTCGAGTCGCTCCTGGGCGCGGTGGTTGGCACCGGTGTGCTGGAACGACGAGACCGGGCGATCCTGGAGATCCTCTACGGAACGGGTCTGCGGATCTCGGAGTTGGTTGGACTCTCGCTGGGAGATGTCGATCTCGAAGCCGGTCTGCTGAGAGCTCTGGGCAAAGGATCAAAGGAACGGATCGTGCCACTCGGTCGTCACGCGGTGCGCTCGATTGTCGACTGGCTTTCGCCCGAGGGCAGACCATGTCTGGAACCCGATCGGTGGGCCCGCCGCAGCGACTCCGAGGCCCTGTTCTTGAACCAGCGGGGGAGTCGGATGTCTCGCCAGGGAGCCTGGCTGGTGGTCAAGCGGGCCGGCGAGAAGGTTGGGCTGACCGACAAGCTGTCTCCCCACGTCCTACGGCATTCGTGCGCCACCCACATGGTTGATCGGGGCGCTGACATCAGGACCGTGCAGGAGCTGCTGGGTCACGCTTCGATCAGTACAACTCAGGTCTACACCCTGGTGTCCACTGAGCGGCTGTGGAACGTCTACCGGCAAGCTCATCCCCGCGCCAGTCTCAGATGAGATTGCCGGGGCACCAAACCGCAACTGACCGACCCAAGTAAGCCTGTATCCTGAGGCCATGACAAGCAGTGCCGTCAACGACACTCTCCGCAGCGATCTGGAGGCCGAGCGTGATGAGCTCGCCCGCCGGCTCGAGGAACTGACCGCCGACGGGGCGGCTGCTCCCGACTTCGACGAGAACTTCGCCGACAGCGCTCAGGTTGCCGCCGAGCAGGGCGAGAACCTCTCGCTGGCGGCCGCCCTGCGGGACCAACTGACCGATATCGAGGGTGCTCTGAGCCGCCTCGCCGACGGTACGTACGGACGTTGCCTCGAGTGCGGTGATCAGATCTCAGAGGCCCGCCTCGAGGCCATGCCGGCCACGCCCTACTGCATCAACCACGCCTGACCTGAGACTGGTGGGCGGCCCGCTGCACCTGGTGAAGCGCTTCGTCGGTTCGCTCGTACCGCTGGGCGAGCCGGCTGCTGACCGCGAGTGGATCCGCGACAGCCTCACCGAGGGTGAGTGGGGCATCTGGCGGACCATGTCACGCGCCGACCGCCGACACGCCGCTGGGGTGGCCCGGCGGGTGGAACGGGCCCTGGGCCATGAGGCAACCCGGCCGGTGGTGGCCGCCGCCCTGCTGCACGACTGCGGCAAGACCGTCTCGGGCCTGGGAACCTACGGTCGGGTCATCGCCACCCTCTCGGTGAAGGTTGCTGGCCACGAGCAGGCCGTGGCCTGGCGTGAGACCCGGGGATTCACCCGTCGAGTCGGCCTGTACGTACTTCATCCCGAGCTGGGCGCGGACCTGCTGGGAATGGCTGGCTCAGCACCGGTGACCGTGGCTTGGACCGCCGAACACCATCTACCCGCCGACCAGTGGACCGTACCGCTCGACATCGGTGAGGCCCTCAAGGCTGCTGACGACGACTGAGACGTCCGGCCCCCACACTGATGATCTCAGCGACAGCCGGAGCGGCGGCCCAGGGCCTCCAGATGGGCCTTCTCCAAGGCTGAGAGGTTCAGGTCGGACTGCGCGGTGTTTCGGAACGCCGCCATCAGCGCTGAGTCCGAGTGATCCAGGCCGAAGGCGTGCGCCAGTTCGTGGCGAGCGGTAGCGGGGCTGACCGGCGATTCGTAGAAGCTGATGCTCGCTGCCGTCACCCGCATCGGGCCGTTGTTGACACTGCCCCAGCTCACATCGGTCCAGCCCGCCTGACTCGGACCTCCCGCTCCGGGGCGATGGGTGATCGTCAGCCCCCGGCTGGAGGCCTCGCTGAGAGTGCCCGATACGAACTGAACACCAGTGAGCTTGGAGAACTCGTTCAGGTACGGCCAGATTCCGCCTCCGCCCACCATCGGCACGTCGCCGTGAACCGGCATCCGACATGTCAGCAACGCCCCCTTCAGCAGTTCGGGCACGCACCCCTGTGAGCAGTCTGGGCCAACTGGTGCCGGTTCGGGCGGGACCGTCTTGGTCTTGCGCTGGAACTCGGGGGATTCCGAGAACCCCACCATCACCGCGCCTCGAGGCTGTCGACCTCGCAGCAGTCCTGTCCAGTAGGCCAACCCGGCGCTGTCGGGTGCCCTGCCCAGTACGTTTCGATACACGAGGTTCACGAACCCGGCGTCATCTAGTGACCCGTAGCGATTCTTGAACTCGGTCGAGCGGGAGAAGAACTCCGAGATGGCCGGCAGGGACATGGAGTTGGACGCGTACCGCTGTTCCCAGTACGCCGCTCCACTGGAGTCGGGAGCGCGCAGAAAGTAAGCACGGTAGAGGCGGTAGACGGAGTGCTTCTGGGCCGTGGTGGCCGTCGACGCCCGGCCCGTTGCACCCGCTGAACCGGCAGCGGGGACGGCCAGCAGCATCAGCGCAGCGATCATGGCGCCCGCACAACGTCGTAGTAGGGGCACCTCGGCCATCGCTTCCCCTCCGTAGGCCTTCAGCCGCCGACAGTGTTCACGACCCGGAGTCTACGGCGTACGATTCGTATTGACCAGAGCACCCACAGTGGGGGAGATGGTCGATCTGAGAGAGATGGTCGACCTGAGGGAGATGGTCAACCGGGCGGAAGCAGCCCGATGTGATCCTTGGCACGGGTCAGGGTGGCGGCGGCGACCGCCCGAGCCTTCTCGGCCCCGGCAGCCAAGATCCGAGCCGTCTCGGCCGGATCGGCGGCCAACTCCCGAAAGCGTTCCTGCATGGGTGCTAGGCGCTCGATGACCGCTGCCGCCGCGTCAGTCTTCAGCGGGCCGTACTGGGTGTATCCTTGGGCGGCTTCCTCAGGGGTTCGTCCCGTGGCTGCCCCCAGTATCGACAACAGGTTGGAGACGCCGGGTTTGGCGGCCACGTCATAGCGCACCTCGGCCTCGGTGTCGGTAACCGCCCGCTTCAGCTTCTTCTCTATGGCGGCGGGCTCATCGAGGAACAGAATTGTTCCCGGGGCCTGGTCCTCTGATTTCGACATCTTGGAGGTGGGGTCCTGGAGGTCCATGATCCGGGCCCCTGCTGCCGGGAAGGTGGCTCGGGGCACGGTGAAGGTTGGGCCGTAGCGGCTGTTGAACCGCTCGGCCAGGTCCCGGGCCAGTTCGACGTGCTGACGCTGATCGTCGCCCACCGGTACCTCATCGGTGTCGTAGAGGAGTATGTCGGCGGCCATCAACGCCGGATAGGTGAACAACCCACCCGACACGAAGTCGGCCTTGTCTGATTTGTCCTTGAACTGGGTCATGCGACGCAGCTCGCCGAACGCCGCGGTGCACTCCATGAGCCAAGCCCCCTCGGTGTGTTCGGGCACATGGCTCTGCACGAACAGCGTGCTGACCGACGGGTCGATACCAACCGCCAACAGGATCTGGGCCAGCCGCAGGGTGGCCTCACGAAGCTCAGCGGGGTCCTGGGGAACGGTGAGGGCATGAAGGTCGACGACGCAGTAGATGCTGTCAGCCCGGTGCTGATCATCCACCCACCGGGTCAGGGCCCCGAACAAGTTGCCGAGGTGAACGTTTCCGGTGGGTTTGATACCCGAGAACACGCGAGTCATGGCAGGTGATCCTACGGTGGGAGGGGCATCTGCTCGGGCAGCCGTTTCGGTCGGCTGCCGACGCCGGGGAGCCGGCAGCCAAAGCCCCGGTGTCGGTCGATGACCGAGTCACCCTTTACGAAACCACACCGTTGTAACTATCCTCTGGCCATGGCCTATGAGGTGCAGACCACCGTCTTCGAAGGTCCGTTCGACCTCTTGCTGCACCTGATCCTCCAAGAACAGGTCGAGCTCTACGAGATCTCCCTCACCCACATCGTCGATGCCTACCTGGCCGAACTCGAGCGCATGGAGGGGCTCGATCTCGAGGTGGCCACCGAGTTTCTGCTCATCGCTGCCACTCTGATCGAGCTCAAGGCCCGGCGACTGCTCCCCGGTGATCCCGACGTCGAGGTCGATGACGAGTTCTCCCTGTGGGAAGAGCGCGACCTGCTCTTGGCCCGCCTGGTCGAGTGCAAGACCTTCAAGGATGCGGCCCGCTTGCTGTCGGCCATGGCCGACGAAGCTGGCCTGTCGTTCCCTCGCACCGCCGGTCTGGACGAGCGCTTCGCAGACCTGGCGCCGGATCTGCTGGCCGGTGTCACGCCACTGGATCTGCGCGACGCCATGGTCAGAGCCATGACCCCGCGGCCTGCCCCGAAGGTGGCGCTGGAGCACGTGGCGGTAGCGCGCATCAGCGTCACCGAAGCAGTGGCAGAACTGGTCGACGAGCTTCCCCGGCTGGGGCGCACCACGTTCCGTGACCTCACCGACTCATTCGTTGAGAGGCTCGACGTTGTGGTCCGGTTCCTTGCGGTACTCGAGTTGTACAAGCAGGGAATGGTAGACCTCGACCAGCCGGTCACCTTCGGTGATCTCTCGATCATCTGGATTGGCGACGCGTCCGGTGACGATGACGACCGGTCGGTGTTCGCCGACCTGATGGGTCGTATCGACGTCTACGAGGGCTGAGCCCGATGGCGAGCGAGGCCGCCCGGGCCATCGAAGCCATCCTCATGGTGGCCCAGGAGCCGGTCGATCCACACCTGCTCGCCCAACTGCTCGAGGTTCCCCCGGCTCGGGTCAGCGAGCTGTGCGATGACCTCCAGGCCTCCTACACCGCCGAGGACCGGGGCTTCGTGCTGGTCAAGGTGGCGGGCGGGTACCGCTTCCAGAGCCACGGTGATCTCGCCCCCTATGTGGAGCGGTTCGTATTGGAGGGGCAACACGCCCGCCTGTCGGCTGCTGCGCTGGAGACGTTGGCCATCGTGGCCTACAAACAGCCGATCTCACGGGCGCAGGTGGCCGCCATTCGTGGCGTCAACGTCGACGGGGTCATGCGTACCCTCCAGCAGCGGGGATACATAGACGAGGTGGGGCGAGACCCCGGTCCCGGTCAGGCGACCATGTTCGGCACCACCCGCGAGTTCCTCGAGCGGATGGGGCTCGACTCGCTCAGCGACCTGCCCCCGATCGCCGCCTTGCTTCCCAGCGCCGACGTGCTGGAGGCACTGGAACGGGGCCTGCGCGCCGATCCCGACCCCGGAGTCGGTCAACCGCCAACCGGTCAACCGCCAACCGGTCAACCGCCAGCCGATCAGCCCGTATCCCATCAGCCGGCAACCGCCCCATCGGAACCTGTCACCCACTCAGCCGATCACCCGGATCACGAGGTCACCGGCGAATCCGGCCAGGCAGCCTTGTCCCACACCGACCTGTCCTCGTCCAGCCCCAACGAGCCCGAGCTTCCCGCCTGGTTCACCGAGGCCGACGCCGCTGGTCCCGCCAGCGATCACGGTGATGCTCAGGCTTCTGACAGCGCTCCCGATCCGGGTACCCCCGACCAGCAGCCGCCACTTGGAAGCTGACAGCGACCGGGTGCCCGGAGGTCATCTAGAACCACCGGATCAGTCCGGCCCGGGGGCATCCGCCGGATCGGAGCATTCCGGTGAACGGCTCCAGAAGGTTCTGGCCCGGGTCGGCATCGGTAGTCGACGGGCCTGCGAAGAGCTGATCGCCGACGGACTGGTCACAGTCAACGGCTCGGTCGCCGAACTCGGCTGCCGGGTCGATCCCGAACGCGACCAGGTCGAGGTCGAAGGGGTGGCGGTGGGCATCCGCCCCGGATTGGTCCATTACCTACTGAACAAGCCAGTCGGTGTTGTGACCACGGCATCGGATCCTCAGGGGCGCCCCACGGTGGTCCAGTTGGTTCCACCCGAGCCGCGAGTGTTCCCGGTGGGACGGCTCGATCGGGAGACCGAGGGACTGCTGCTGCTGACCAACGACGGAGACCTCACCCACCGGGTGACCCACCCGTCCCACGGGGTCGAGAAGGAGTATCTGGCCGAGGTTGTCGGCTCGCCGTCCCGTGCCGCTCTGAGGTCACTGCGCGAGGGCATCCAACTCGACGACGGGCTCACCGCTCCGGCCCGGGTGGCCCTGGTCGACCGATCATTGATACGCATCACCATCCACGAGGGACGCAACCGCCAGGTCCGGCGGATGATGGACGCGATTGGTCACCCGGTCACCCGCCTCATCCGAACCCGGATCGGCCCCATCACCGACCGACGTCTGGCCCCGGGGGAGTGGCGGTCGCTCACCCCTGATGAACTTCGTTCGCTCGAAACCGTGGTGGCACTGGGGCCCGACGCGCTGCGCTAGACGATTAGCCCCGCCGCTCGGGTCCATACACCAACAGGCTGCCGAGACCCCCGGGTCAGATCGGTAGCATCGCCGGAATGCCAGCTGCCGTTCGTGCCCTGCGGGGTGCCACCACCGTCGACGTCGACACTCCCGAGGCGATCACCTCCGCCACGGTCGAGCTGCTCGAGCAGATGTTCGAGCGCAACGATGTCGATCACGATGATCTGATCAGCATCTGGTTCACGGTCACCGTCGATCTGACCTCGGCCTTCCCGGCCTCGGCCGCCCGCACCATCGGTCTGGGCGATGTCCCGCTGCTGTGCGCCACCGAGATTCCGGTGCCTGACAGCACCCCCCGCTGCATCCGGGTAATGGCCCACCTGACCACCGACCGGCCCCGCCGCGAAATGCGTCACGTCTACCTGCACGGGGCAGCCGGTCTGCGCGACGACCTCCCCGGCTGAGATGGCCGATTTGACCCCCGGGCGCGCCAACGTGGTGGGAACCGGCCTGATCGGCGGATCGGTTGGTCTGGCTCTGCGCGAGAGAGGCTGGCAGGTGACCGGTACCGATCGCGACTCCGATGCGGCCGAGCGGGCCCTCGAACTGGGGGCGATCGACACCGTCGGACTGGATCCCGAGGCCACTATCTCCTTCGTGGCCGCGCCGGTGTCTGCCATTCCAGCCGAGGCCCGACGGGTGCTGGAGGTCTGTGGTGGGGCGGTGACCGACGTCGGCTCGGTGAAGGCGCCCGTGGTGTCAGCCGTGGCCGATCCCCGCTTCGTGGGAGGTCACCCCATGGCCGGGTCCGAACAACTTGGTGTCGATGGAGCTACCGCCGATCTGTTCGTGGGGGCGGTATGGGTTCTGACGCCAGTGGCATCAACCGACGACCGCCATTTCGCCACGGTCAATGCCGTGGTGCGCTCGCTCGGCGCCGAGGTCGTGGCGCTGGAACCCGAACGCCACGATGCTCTGGTGGCGGTGGTGTCCCATGTTCCCCATCTGACGGCCGCCGCGCTGATGGGCCTGGCCGACCAGCGGGCCGAGGAACACGCCGCTCTGTTGCGTCTCGCGGCGGGTGGCTTCCGG
>CAUJFC010000178.1 GCA_963169755.1 Actinomycetota bacterium
TGCAGCGAGCCTTGGGCTGGTTCGAACGGGAGATGAACGAGGGGAGATTCCGACGCGTCGACACCGAACAACTTCTGTTGACCGGGTACAGCGTGATGTTCAGCTATTTCAGCGATATCCCATTCCTCGAGGGATTGCTGAACAGCGATCCGTTGGCACCCGACGCGCTCGAGGCGCGACTGCAACACCTCAGAAACCTGTTCCATGTGGCGCTGAGCCCCACCGCTCCCTGACGCGAGATCCGGGTTGTTCAACCTCCACGATCCCGCCCGGGCAGTTGCGCCGGCCCTGGACGCTTTGGAGTCGGTCGGTCCGGGAGCCATGTTCTGTTGTGTGAGCCAGCTCGGCCTCGTCATGACTCCCAACTCTGAGTTGACGACCCGGCTGGGCACCGCTGCCTGGATGGTAAGCGACGAACACCCACTCGCCTTCATCTACGGGCCGCACCACAACCGAGTCCTGACGTCATGGCTCGATGCCGCCACAGCACCTGATCGCCTGGCCCACACCACGGTCGAGCTGGAACGCTCCGTTCCAACCGATCGAGATGTTCACATCGATCCAGGGCAGTACCACCTGATGGTGGTCGATCTGCTGGCAACCGATCCCTTCGACACGGTGGTGGTGGCCCTCTCACCAGCCTCCGACGAGCCTCAGGATCATCTGCACGACAACGGATCAGCAGTCCCAGCCTGGATCCAAGAAGGAACATCGTTTCGTCTACAGATCGACCCGCAGGGTCTGGTGCGAGCCGCCACCATCAACGTGGTCGAGGTCTTCGGACGATCGATCGCCGAACTGGCCGACAAACAGCTCACGCCACTGATCCATCCCGAGGACCTGACAGCGGTCGTTGCCTCGTTCAGCACCTTCCTCAGAACCGGTGACAATGCCCGACCCATCCGCCTGCGTCTGTTGCATGGCGACGGGACATGGCGATGGTTCGAGGCAAGGAGTTGGAACGCACTCGCGGACCCCAAGGTCCGGGGAATCATCATCGAGTTCCGTGACATCTCAAAGCTGATCGCGGCCGAAGAACTACGCGTCCAAACGGCCCAGGCCCACAAGCGTCTGGTCGAAGTGGTCGACGAGTTGGCTGACATCGTGATGGTCGGATGCCTTGGCCAGGGACTCCTCTACGCAAACCGCACCGCCTTCGCCCTGGTTCCCGGTCTGGAACTCGGTGTGCCGCTGGCCACCTACTCCGGTGAGATGCTTCAGCTTCTGGGCAGCAAGGAGATCGAGCCGGCCCTGCGGCGGGGCGAACCCTGGACCGGTGACCTGCGATTCCGGTTGGAGGACGGACAGGTGCACACCCTGGCCACCACCGTCACCCCCATCGCTCGAGCCGACAACGACGAGATCCACTTCGGGATAGTCATGCGGGACGTGACACTTGAGCGGAGCCACGCCCGAGAGCTAGCTCAACAGGCTCGACGAGACCACCTCACGGGGTTACCCAACCGTCTCGCGCTGGTCGAGCATCTGGAACTGATCCGTAACCGTCCCACCTCGACCGCGGTGCTGTTCGTTGATGTGGACAACCTGAAGGTCGTCAACGATGGACTCGGTCATCATGCCGGTGACCGCCTTCTGATCGCCCTCGCTGAAGCTCTCAGCACCGAGAACGTTGAGATTCTGGCCCGATTCGGAGGTGACGAGTTCGTCGCCGTCGCCGACGGGAGCGACCCCGGGGCGGTCTCGGACCTAGCTGTCCGCCTGCTCAGACGAGCTGGCGAGGTGAGCGTTCGCGGCATCGCCACCGATCTCACCACCAGCATCGGCGTGGCCATCGCCCCACCCGGCACTCTCGACCCTGATCTGATCCTCAGCGATGCCGATGCCGCCATGTACGAGGCCAAGCGACAGGGTCGAGCCGGAGTGGTCCTGTTCAACGAGACCCTGCGGGAGCGGGCCCAGCGTCGATTCAACGTGGACACGTCCCTTCGAGAGGCCCTGACCCGAGGCGAGGTCACCGCCCATTTTCAACCTGTCGTGTCGATTCGGACCGGGAAGGTCGTTGGCTTCGAAGCTCTGGCCCGATGGTCGGGAGGCGACCCCGGCGAGTTCATCAAGGTGGCCGAGGAATCCGGCCTGATCATCACCCTGGGTGATCGGATCCTACGGCTCGCGCTCGATGGGCTGTCCGCCATCCGACACGGCACCCGAGACCCTCACCTTCGGATCGCGGTGAATGTGTCGGGCCGCCAACTCCTCGATCGTGACTATGTGGACCGCACGCTGGGGATCATCGGTGCCAGTGAAGTGGACCCAGCAGACATCACGCTGGAGTTGACCGAGTCGGTGTTCATCGACCCCAGTGACGAGGTGATCCGGGTCCTGAGGCGACTCCGCGACGGCGGGTTGTCGCTCGCCCTCGACGACTTCGGGAGCGGTTACTCATCCCTGGGGCAGCTGAGGCGCTATCCCATCGATGGGCTCAAGGTCGACACCTCCTATACGCAGGCGCTACTCCACGACCCCGAGACCAGGATCATCACCGACGCTCTGGTGTCCATGTCTGATCGGCTCGGCCTGAGCGTGATCGCCGAAGGCGTGGAGACGGCCGATCAGCTCGACGTGATCGAATCGTTGGGAATCTCTGCCGCTCAGGGATTCCTGCTGGGCCGGCCGGTTCCGGTGGATCAGCTCGACACGGCGAGACTGACCTCGATCGCCTCGATCCTGCCAACCTTGAAGGCCGAGCGGGATATCACCGGCTAGGAGGTGAGCCGGTAGGCGCCCGGTACCTCGCTGGGCGCAGCGTTGTCCTACCCTCGCATCCATGTCGAGTCAGGAAGCCTCCCGACCCCGTACCACTACCCTCAGCGAGTCCGACTCCAAGGCCATCCTCGCTGCTAACGGCGTCCCGTTCGCCACCGAGCATGAAGTGAATACCCCGGAAGAAGCGGTGGCGGCGGCGCGTGCGATCGGCTTCCCGGTGGTCCTGAAGCTGAACGGTGACACCATTGCCCACAAGACCGAGCGGGGCCTGGTGCGGCTGAACATCAGTGACGAGCCCGCAGTTGCCGCCGCTGCACACGATCTGCTGGGGTCGGCGACCGAGGCGGACGGACCGGTTTCTCTCCTGGTGGCCCCCATGTTGCGGGGAACCCGTGAATTGATCGCCGGGGTGGCCACCGATGACCAGTTCGGTCCGACGGTGGTGGTGGGGGTGGGAGGGATCCTGGCCGAAGCGGTGGCTGATGTCTCCATTCGTCCGACCCCGGTCAGTCGAGTCGACGCCGCGGAGATGATCGACGAACTGGCGACTCAGGCCCTACTGGGTCGATTCAGGGGAGAGCCAGCCCTGGACCGTGAAGAACTGATCAACGTGATCGTGGCCCTCTCGGACACGGTGACGGCCGACCCCACCATCCGATCAGTGGACCTGAACCCGTTGATCCTGGTCGACGGTCGACCGGTAGCGGTAGATGCCCTGGTGGAGGTATCGACCGATGGTCAACGGTCGGACCCGACCGTTGACCATCCGCGGAACGCGGAGCTGGGGCCATCGGTCATGTCCCAGGAACGGTTGGATGGTTTCCAGGCACTGTTCGACCCCACCGGTGTGGTGGTGGCCGGGGCCTCCACTCATCCGGGCAAGTTCGGGTTCGTAACCCTCCACAACCTGTTGGCATCGGGCTACCAAGGGGCAGTTCACGCCACCAACCGAGATCGCGCCGAGGTCCTCGGTGTCCAGACGGTCGCGGAGATCTCCGAGATCCCCGACGGATCAGCCGACTTGTTGGTGTGCTGCACACCGGCGGCAGCGAACCCGGCGATCATCGACGCCGCAGCCGCGAAAGGCGTTCGCGCCGTCTTCGTGACCTCAGCGGGCTATGGAGAAGCCGACGAAGCCGGCGCGGCCGCTCAGCGTGACCTCGTGGACCAGGCCGATCGACTCGGTCTCTTGCTGGCTGGACCCAATGGTCAGGGTGTGGTGTCGACGCCGTCGGCGCTGTGCGCCCAGATCGTCGCCCCTTATCCGCCGGCCGGACACATCGGAGTCGCCAGCCAGTCCGGCAACTTCGTGTCGTCCTTCCAGAACTACGCGGTGCACACCGGTGTAGGCATCAGTCGGGCAGTGAGTGCCGGGAACGCTGCCGCAACCACAGTGGCCGACTATCTCGAGTTCTATGCCGAGGACCCCCACACCCACGTTGGTCTCGCCTACCTCGAAGGGGTCACTGACGGTCGCTCGTTCCTGTCACGGATGCGATCAGTTACTGCTCGCAAGCCACTCGTGCTCGTAAAGGGAGGTGCAACCGCCGGCGGGCAACGGGCGGCGGCCAGCCACACCGGCTCCTTGGCCACCGACGACCGAGTGTTCGACGGAGCACTTCGCCAAGTCGGAGTGACCAGGGCCGCTACCGTCGAAGAAGCCTTCGAAGCGGCCGCCACCTTCGCCACTCAACCTCTGCCCCAAGGACCCCGGGTGGTCGTTCTCACCACTGTCGGAGGCTGGGGAGTGGTGGCGGCCGATGCCATGGCGGCCACCAACCTGGACCTGATCACCCTGCCTGATGATCTGTTGCGTGATGTGGATGAGCTTCTTCCCCCGCGGTGGAGTCGAAACAATCCGATCGACCTGGCGGGAGGCGAGACCAGGGACACCGTTCCCGAGGTCATCCGACTCGTCACCGCCCATCCCGGAGTCGATGCGGTCATCCTGCTCGGTATCGGCATTCAGTCGAACCAGGCGCGGCTGATGAGATCCGGTCCGTTCTACCCCGATCACGGGCTGGCCCGAATCGTGGAATTCCATGAGCGCCAGGACGCCCGATACGCGACGGCAGCCGCAGAAGCATCCGAGAGCAGCGGCAAGCCAGTGCTGGTGGCCACCGAACTGGCGGCCACCGATCCCGCCAACGCCGGTCCGGCCGCGATTCGCGCCACAGGACGCCTCGCCTATCCGTCAGCCAACCGGGCAGTCACCGCCCTGGCACATGCATGGGCCTACAGCCGCTGGCGTCAGGCCCGCGGCCTCGCACCCACCTCATGATGGTGCGGTCCGCCGCCGGGCGGTCAGGCCCGTCTCGGCGTTGGCCCCTCATCGTGACAGCCCTGTCACTGCTCATTGCCAGTTCTCCTACCCGTCCCGACTCCGCCATGGCCGGCACACGTGATCAGGCAGAAGTCGCCGTCAGCGGCCAGTCGCAGGAAGCCACCAGCCGATCCGAGAGCGGTGAAGCCGAGCTGGACCCAGCCCTGCGCACCGGCCTCGACGGAGTGGTGGCCCTGTCGCCGCCCGAGACCTGCCTGAGAGTCGACATCGGTCGGGCCACGGTCTACCGACACCAGACTGACCGTCCTCTCATTCCGGCGTCGACCCAGAAGATGTTCGTGGGTCTGGCGGCACTGGAGCGACTGGGAGCCAGTCATCGCTTCCGAACCCGCCTGACCGGCCCCGCTCCGATCGACGGAGTCATCACCGGTGATCTGTCGCTCATAGGTGGCGGAGACCCGCTACTGAGCACAGCCACCTATGCCTTCGTCCGACGCACTGCCAACCAGCCGCTCACCTTTCTGGATGGCCTGGCAGACGCTGTGGTGGCCGCCGGAGTCAGACACATAACCGGGCGGATCGTGGCTGATGAGTCTAGATACGACACCGTCAGATCAGTACCCAGCTGGCCCGATCGCGATCTGGCTCAGGATCAGGCCGGGCCTCTGGGGGCTCTGACCGTCAACCACGGTTTCCAGCTCGAGCTACCCGCCGACGGCTCGGACAAGCCGCCGGTGCGCCGTAGGGTCGGAGACCCCGCCGTTCACGCCGCCGATGAACTCCTCGCCCTGCTGAAGGTTCGCGGGGTGATCGTGGACGGTGGGACGGCGGTCGGCAGCTCGGCTCCAGACGCTCCCGAGCTGGCCGCGATCGACTCGGCACCGCTGGGTGAAGTGGTGCGGCAGATGCTCGAGGAGAGCGACAACACCACCGCGGAGCTGCTCACCAAGGAGATCGGCGTAGCAGCGGGCATCGGCGGCTCCACCTCGGCGGGCACTACTGCCGTCGTGGAGTCCCTCGCCACCCTCGGGATCCCGACCGCTGGCGTGACAATGACTGACGGGTCGGGTCTGGACCGTTCGAACCGGGCCTCGTGCGACGCTCTGATGGGAGCCATGGCCCTCTCGGGCGGACCGGAAGGGGCCCTGGGCGGCCGCCTGGCCGTAGCGGGCCGCACCGGCACCCTGCGGGACCGATTCCGAGGCACTCCGGCCGAAGGGACCCTGCACGCCAAGACCGGTTCACTCAACGGCGTCACCGGGCTGGTCGGTTTCGTGACCATGGCCGACGGTCGCGTCGCCAGCTTCGCCTATGTCGCCAACGGAGCCCAAGCCGATGACCCTCGACGAGGCCAAGACTTCCTGGGCGTGCTGCTCGGCCAGTACCGCCAGGAGTGCCATTCGAACGACAGCGAGTCGGTGGTGGCCCCGATTGCCCCTTACCCCTTGGGGGCGATCACGCTGGCGGCAACCCCCTGGGGTCTTGCGTTCGGCCCGATGGTGGAGGCATCCCTGGTTGCCATCGGCCAGGCACCAGAGTCCGCAGTGGACCCCTGCCGGGCAGCGGGCGCTGACTTCGTGCTGACCCTCACGGCACCGGTGTCTCGCGGCTGATGCGGGCACCGGCCGGTCCGATCCGATGCGGGCGCGGTGCCCTACGCTCTGCGTCTAGGACTGTTCACTGACTGGGAGATCCCGTGGCACCCACCGGTGCAACCACACCATCATCAAAGTCGACCGGCGAGATACTCACTGACCTGTGGGAACTCATCCGTGACTATGCAAAGCAGGAGACGATCGATCCGCTCCGGTCCATCGGACGGTTTCTCATGTGGGGATTGCCGGGCGCCATCCTGCTGACTCTGGGTCTCCTCTTCGGCTCTCTGGCCATTCTGAGGGGACTTCAGACCGAGACCGGTGCTCATCTGACCGGAAGCTGGGACTACGTTCCCCACATCGGGGCACTGTTGTTCGCGGCGCTGGGAGCAGGCTTGTCGGCGATGGCGATCAAACGCCCATTCAAGAACTCCGAGGCAATCCGATGACCAAGCTCGAAACCCAACTGGCTGACGGCCGTGAGGGGCCCATCACCCGAGACGACATAGAAGCGAAATTCCGCCAGCTCACCGCCGACGTCGATGACCGAGCCGACGCCGCCAAGGGAACGGCGGTGGCCATCGGCGCGGTGATCGCGGCAGCCGTGGTCCTGGGTGTCTTCATTCTGGGCCGTAGCCGGGGCCGCAAGAAGACCACCGTCATCGAGGTCCGGCGGTACTGATGGGGGCCCTCAGGCCGGCCAAACAGGGGGGAGGGATCCTCCGCACCATCGAGCGGACTGGGATGACCCGCGGCCTGATGGGTGGCAACCGTGGATGGTTCTATGTAGGAACCGGGCTGTGGACGCTCCGCAAAGTGCGCTCCCTGGCCCAGCGACAGCCCGAAATACTGCTGCGTGAAGAGCTCCGGCCCGGCGAGCGGATGACCATTGCCAATGGGGTGGCCACTATCGCCTCCGAGCCCATCGCCGAATCCCAGCTGTCACGCCGAGGACGGCGGGCCCGCCGCAAGGCCGCGCAGCACTCAGCGCGCGCAACCCGCCAGCCAGTCCGCACCCGGGGTCGTCGAGCCCGCCGCCGGGCCCGCCGCGAAGCGCTGACCCGCGGCGACCTGCGCTGATCCGACTACGGAACCGGTACGACCGCGGCCCCTTTGGGCCTCGCCTGGCTGCCCGGGCAGGATGGGGGAGTGAAGGTTCACCTCCGCAACCCGTCGCGCATCGTCGAGGTGCCCGGTCCGGTCAGCATCGTCGCCCTGCTCGGACGACTCGACCTCAATCGCGAGTCGGTGCTGGTCATACGGGGCGGGACACTTGTCCCGGGAGATGCCATGCTCGATGACGAGGACGAGATCGAGATCAGGCCTGTCATATCAGGGGGAGCGGTGTGAAATGCCGCGTCTGTCGCCAGCCGGCGATCATCGACATCCGTCGCCACAACGCCAACTTCTGTAGCGAGCACTTCCTGCGTCTCTGCCGGGATCAGACCGCCAAGGCCATCGAGGATTTCTCGATGCTGGAGCCCGGAGATCGGGTTCTGGTGGCAGTGTCAGGTGGCAAGGACAGCCTGGCGCTGTGGGACCTGCTGATCGAGCTGGGCTATGAGGCCGACGGCTTCTACGTGGGTCTGGGAATCGGGGGCTACAGCGACCGCTCCGGAGAGACCGTACGTGCCTTCGCAGACCAGCGTGGCCTCCGCCTCCACCAGGTGGACATGAGGACCGACTACGACACCGACATCCCGACCGCGGCCAAGGCCACCCGGAGGGTTCCCTGCTCGGCGTGCGGACTGTCGAAGCGTCACCTGTTCGACAAGGCCGCTCTTGACGGCGGATATGACGCCGTGGCCACCGGTCACAATCTCGATGACGAGGCGGCGGTTCTGTTCGGCAACACCCTCCGATGGCAGACCGAGTATCTGGCCCGTCAGTCGCCGGTACTGCCGGCACGCGACGGCTTCCCCCGAAAGATCAAGCCCTTGGTGCGCCTGGGCGAGCGCGAGATGGCGGCCTACTGCGTAGTCCGCGGCATCGACTACATCGTCGAGGAATGTCCCATGGCGGTCGGTAACAAGCACCTCGGCTACAAAGAGGCCCTCAACGAGATCGAATCTCGCTCACCTGGATCCAAGCACGACTTCTATTTCGGATTTCTGGCCAGGGCCTCACAACGGTTCGCCGATGCCGCCCCGGCAGCGGGCGGGCTGATCGGAGACGGTACCCCGGACCCGGGCATCATCACCGGGCACTGCCAGAACTGTGGGTCTCCCAGCACCTCCGAGGTATGCGCGTTCTGCCGCCTCATCGAACGATCAGCCGGAGCTCGACCGGTGACTGTCACTCCGAAGGGACGCCCCCTGTGAACGCTCCGTCAGGCAGCCGGTTGTTCCGGGTGGGCGAGGAGATCCTGCTGATCGACCGGAAGAAGCGCCGCTACCTCGTCTCGCTGGAGGACGGTGGCGAGTTCCACACTCATGCCGGCTTCCTTCCCCACAGCGACATTGTCGGCCAGTGCGAGGGGGTGGTGGTCCGCTCATCTCGAGGGGCTACCTTCACCGCTTTCCGCCCGACTCTGGCAGATTTCGTTCTGAAGATGCCCCGCGGTGCCCAGGTCATCTACCCGAAGGATCTCGGCCCGATTCTCATGTTGGCCGACATCTTCCCGGGGGCCCGGGTCCTCGAGTCAGGTGTGGGCTCCGGGGCGTTGTCCATGACCCTCCTGCGGGCGGGGGCGATCGTCACCGGCTACGAGTTGAGGGAGGACTTCGCCGCCCGAGCCCGTAAGAACGTGGCCGCTTTCGGCGGAGACGAACTGCTCGGGCGTTACCAGGTTGAACACCGGAACTGCTACGAGGGAATCGACCTGACCAACCTGGACCGAGTGGTGCTCGATCTGCCTGAGCCCTGGCAGGTGGTGGCCCACGCTGAGAAGGCACTGCATCCCGGAGGCATCATCCTGGCCTACACGCCAACCATCGTTCAGGCCGTGCAGTTCCGTGAACGATTGGCCGAGAGCGCATTTGAATTGGCCGAGACCATCGAAGTGCTCCATCGAGGCTGGAACATCGACGGCACGTCGGTGAGACCCGATCACCGGATGGTCGCCCACACGGGCTTTCTGACCCACGCACGGCTACTGCCGTCGGTCTGATCATCGGCTCGACATCTGGCGCCGGGACCTGTGGCCCCAGAATGCAAATGACGGGGCCCACTGGGCCCCGTCATTGCAGAGTCTCTGAACCGGTGCAACCGGCGCTGTTCAGACCTCGATGAAGATGCACTCTCCGGGGCATTCCTCGGCGGACTCGATGACCGCCTCTTCCTGGCCGGCAGGAACGTTGGCCACGCCCTCGGCGCCGGCCGGGTCGTTGAATACCTTGGAGCCTTCCTTGACGTAGGCCAAGCCGTCGTCGAGGAGGGTGAAGACGTCGGGACAGATCTCCTCGCAGAGCCCGTCGCCGGTGCAGAGATCCTGGTCGATCCAGACCTTCATGGTGGGGATGCCTCTCTCGTGTTTGGAGCGCCGCCCGATTGGGCGGACGGGGTTGGCCGTGACGCGGATCGTAGCTGAACCACCACCGAGAACCGAACCCGCTGGACACCGCGCTCAGGCCCACGGAGGGTCTTTCGTCACATCATTCCCACCATTGAGAGCAGATGTCCGGCTCGGTTCCCGGGCGTATCCGACGAACCGCTCGGGAGAAAGGGTGCGCCCCGGCCGACACAGCGCCCGATAGCGTCGCCATCAGACCGCCAGTTGGTAACCAGAGCCGGGAGGGCAGCCATGACCGACGACCGGGCCGAGACCTCAGATGCGGCGGAACTCGATGCCGACGAGCTCCACGAGCACCTGGCCACCCTCGAAGAAGAGGTCGCGAGCCTACGGCGTCGACTGCAAGAGGCGCCCAAGCGGGTGCGTACCCTCGAGGAACGTCTGCTGGAAACCAAGGGGCAGCTCCAGCAAGCGGTCAGTCAGAACGAGAAGCTCACCTTCACTCTTCGGGAGGCCAGGGATCACATCGCCACCCTGCGCGAGGAGGTCGACAAGCTGACCCAGCCTCCGGCTGCCTACGGCTCGGTACTGGGCGTCAACGAAGACGGGACAGTGGACGTCCAGTCGGGTGGTCGCAAGATGCGGGTAGCGGCGGTGCCCGAGGTCTACGAGCGACTTTCCCGAGGCGACGAGGTCGCGCTGAACGAGTCCTACAGCGTGATCCTGGCTCGCAGTACCGATCGGACCGGAGAGGTCGTCACCGTGAAGGACCACATCGGTACCGGCCGGGTGCTGGTGGTGGGTCGAGCCGACGAGGAACGCGTTTGCGAGTTCGTGTCCGACGAGCTGGCCGCCTCGGTGAGGGCCGGAGACACCGTCCTGTTGGATGAGAACTCCGGTCTGATCATCGAGAAGTTGCCTCGACCCGAAGTCGAGGAGCTGGTGCTGGAGGAGGTCCCCGATGTGTCCTATGAGGATGTCGGCGGGTTGGACAGCCAGATCGAGCAGATCGCCGATGCCGTAGAGCTTCCCTTCGTCCATTCTGAGCTGTTCGCCGAGTATCAGCTGCCAGCCCCCAAGGGAATCCTCCTGTACGGACCGCCGGGTTGTGGAAAGACCCTCATCGCCAAGGCGGTCGCCAACTCACTGGCCAAGAAGGTGGCCGAGGTCTCGGGAAATCACGAGGCTCGCAGCTACTTCTTGAACATCAAGGGGCCCGAGTTGCTGAACAAGTACGTGGGCGAGACCGAACGTCAGATCCGCCTCGTGTTCCAGCGGGCCCGCGAGAAGTCCGAGGAGGGCTGGCCCGTGATCGTGTTCTTCGACGAGATGGACTCGATGTTCCGCACACGAGGGTCGGGCATCAGCTCGGACATGGAATCGACCATCGTTCCCCAGCTCCTCGCCGAGATAGACGGTGTCGAGACCCTCAGGAACGTCATCGTGATCGGGGCCTCCAACCGTGAGGACCTCATAGACCCAGCGATCCTCCGGCCGGGTCGCCTCGATGTGAAGATCAAAATCGAGCGCCCCGACGCTGCGGCGGCCGCTCAGGTCTTCTCTCGATATCTGACCACCGAACTTCCGTTACATCCCGACCAGGTCCGCGACCTCGGGGGTGGCGACCCTGCCAAGTGCGTGCAGGCGATGATCGAGGCAACCGTGGACGAGATGTACCGGGCCGACGAAGAGAACCAGTTCCTCGAGGTCACCTATCAGAACGGAGACAAGGAGGTCATGTACTTCAAGGACTTCGCCTCTGGAGCCATGATCGAGAACATCGTGCGTCGGGCCAAGAAAAGTGCCATCAAGCGCCAGATTGCAGGGGGAGTGGCCGGCATTCACACCGACGACCTCATCTCCTCGATCCATCAGGAATACAAGGAACACGAGGATCTGCCCAATACCACCAACCCCGACGACTGGGCGAAGATCTCGGGCAAGAAGGGCGAACGGATCGTCTACATCCGGACGCTGGTCAAGCACGCCGATGATCCGGAGCCCGCAGGTGGCCGCGCCATAGAGCGAGTCGCCACCGGCCAGTACCTATAGGTACCGCCGATGGCACTCCGCAAGGTCATGGGTCTGGAGACCGAGTACGGGATCGTTCAACGCGGCCCCGGAGAGTCCAACCCAGTGACCGCGTCTTCACTTCTGATCAACGCCTACCTGGCATCACTGGAGACCGACCAGTTTCAGGCTCCCAAGGTGGGCTGGGACTTCGAGGACGAAATGCCGGGAAACGATGCCCGGGGTCTGTCGGACAACTCCCAGCCACCCATGGTCGAGACCCACCTGGTCAACGCCGTTCTCACCAACGGAGCCCGCTACTACGTCGATCACGCCCACCCAGAACTGTCCACACCCGAGTGTGCCGATCCGCTGTCGGTCGTGGTCCACGACCGGGCGGCCGAAGAGATCCTCAAGCGGTCGATGGCTGCCGCCAGCCACTACCTGCCCCCGGATTCAGAACTGGTGGTCTACAAGAACAACTCTGACGGCAAAGGCAACTCCTATGGGTGCCACGAGAACTACCTGATGGACAGGGCGGTTCCCTTTCCCCGCATTGTCGCCGCCGTCACCAGCCACTTCGTAACCCGCCAGATCTTCACCGGCAGCGGCAAGGTGGGGTCGGAGGCCCCGGGTCTCGGGGTGACCGACGTGCC
>CAUJFC010000179.1 GCA_963169755.1 Actinomycetota bacterium
CTCATGCGGTTGGGGTTTGTCCGATTCTGTCTGGCGACGGTCGTGGCGTCACCGACAGCGACCAGGGGGTCTGTCCGATGGCGTGTGTAGACGGTGTGGCCCACCGTGGGAGGCGCGCTCCGCGGATTCGCGAACCTCAGACCCTTACCGCATCGATGCCCCCGGCGTTCACGCCTCGGGCATGCCCACCGAGTTCATGTCGTCGACCAACAGCGAGAGCTGTTCGTCGATCATCACCCCCCGCAGGTTCTGCTTGGTCAAGGCGTAGGCACCGGTACGGAGTTGGCTGAGTCGACGGGCCTCGTCCATGGCGGTGTCGAGCAGACTCTCGGCCGGTACCACCCGGTCCAGGTACCCCACCGCCGCTGCCCCGGCCGGGTCGTACACCCGGGCTCCCAGGGTGGCCTCGCCCAGCTCGGCGGTCACGATGCGCTCACGGGCCAGCTCCACCGCGAACTTGGGGAGCGCCATGCCGATGCCCACTTCGTTCAGGCCGATCTTGGCTGGCCCGTCGGCGCCGATGCGCACGTCGCAGCTCAACAGGGTGAGGGCTCCCGCCGCCAGCGCGTGACCGGTGCAGGCCGCCACCGTGGGCACCCCCAGGCCGTAGAGGCGCAACAGCCAGCGGGCACCGTGCACCACCAGGGCCCGCATCGACTCCACCCCAGCGGTCATCTCGCTCAGATCGAACCCGGCACTGAACTTGCCCGGTCGTCCCACGATCACCAGAGCCCGGACGTTCTCGGACTCCACCCGGTCGAGGTGGGCGTTGAGCTCGTCGACCACCGCGGTGGAGATCACATTGGCCTTGCCGTCGTCGAGAGTGATGACGGCGATGTCATCGTCGTCCACGGTGAAGGTGGGCAGGGGAGCAGCAGCGTCTGACATGGCGGTCAAGCTACCGGCCCGGGGCCCCGGCAACGGAGGGGCCGCTGTGATATTCACCGGGGTGGGGGTTCACAGTGAAAGCGAGGTCGTCAATGCCGGTAGATGCCCGACCCCGGCCCTGGTTCCTGCGGGGTGGTGAGTCATGGCGAAACCCCTGGGACGATTACCGCTGGCTGCGCGACCACGACCCGGTCCACCTGGTCGAAGACGAGAGGGTGGGGCGTTACGTGGTGTTGTCGCGTCACCGGGAGGTGTTCGATGCGGTCCGTGACACCGAGACCTTCTCGTCGGCTAGGGGGCTCAGCCTCGACCCCGATGAGTCGGCTCTTTTCGAGGGGCGGGCAGCCCCCATCGTGATGATGGACCCCCCTGAGCACACCACAGTGCGTCGCATCGTGGCGGCGCCCATGACTCCGAGTCGGGTGGCCACCTTCGAGCAAGAGATCCGGGCCTTCGTGGACGGTCGACTCGACCGGGTGGCCGATGCCGATGGGGGAGAGGTCGACATCGTGAAGGTGTTGTTGAAGCCGCTGCCCAGTTTCGTGGTGGCCCACTACCTGGGTGTCCCCGCGGCCGACCGCGGTCGCTTCGACCTCTGGACCCGCGCCATCGTGGCAGCCAACGCCTCCGGCAGCGTGACCTCGGCCGGAGACGCCTTGTTCGAGTTGATGGTCTACGCCGGTGAGCTGATCGATCGTCGCCGTCGGGAGCCCGGTGACGATCTCGTGTCACGACTGGTGGAGTCGGGCAGCATCGACGCCGAGTGGATCGTGGGATTCGTGTTCACCATGGTCGCCGGAGGCAATGACACCACCACCGGCCTGCTGGGTGGGGCTCTCGAACTTCTGCATCACGCTCCCGACCAGCGTTCCAGGCTCAGCGCGGAACCGGCCGCGGTACGAGAGTCGATCGATGAGCTGTTGCGCCTCACCTCCCCGGTGCAGAACCTGGCCCGTACCGCCACACGAGACGTCGAGATACTCGGTGTACCGGTGGCCGAGGGGCAGAAGGTGATGCTGCTGTTCGCCTCGGCCAACCGCGACCAACGGGAGTACGGCCCCGACGCCGACCGCCTCGACCTCGACCGCCGACCGGCCCGGATCCTCAGCTTCGGCTACGGAGCCCATCACTGTCTGGGGGCGGCGGTGGCCCGCCTGGCCGGGTCGGTGGCCTTGGAGAGGCTGTTCGAGCGGTTCCCCCATCACCAGGTGGATCCCAGCCGGGGGACCTACGCCCCCGGTGCCTACGTTCGACGGTACGAGTCGTTGCCCTTCCACGCCTGACCTCGAGACGACTGGTCCGAAGCCGAGGTCTGTCCGACCTGGCAGCGACGAGGGGTGCACCCATCCGCTCGGGTCCCAAGGGTCATGTCGTGATCGGCGGCCCCGAGCTCAGGCGCAGATGACCGGGGCGGTGGGTTCACGGGTCTCGGTGTAGATCCCCAGGTGCCGCACCAGGAACGTGGTCCACTGCTCGTCGGTGGCTGTCTTGTAGGCGTTGTAGAGGGCATCGGCGTGGGTGCCCTCGTTGCAGTACGAGGTGAGCTCGGCCACCAGGCCGGCATCATGGGCGGCCTGGGCGGTGAGGGCGCTGCACTGGTAGTTCACCGCCTGGTCGTAGCGGGAGGCGATGAACGATGTGGGCGGATCCCAGGCGTCGATGGTGTCGGGCGCCGTGTCGGTGGAATCGAAGTCGAACGTGCACCCAGAGGCCCCGATGGCGGCATTGGGCCGTGATGAGGCAGCCGACAGGTCATCACCGGTGAAGTAGTTGACGGCACCCACGTCGTCCCACTGGAAGGCGGCGTTGGAGGCGGTGACCGCCCCGGCCGAGAACCCGGCAACGGCGATCCGGTTGGCGTCGATACCGAAGGTGGCGGCGTTGGCCCTCAGGTAGCGCACGAAGGCCAAGGCGTCGCGCTGGGCGGCGGTGATGTTGGCGGCGCAGGTGTCCTTGCGGGTGACCCACACGGGGTTGGAGGGGTCGACGTTGTCCTGAACCCACTGGCACAGGCTGGTGGTGGACGGCGCCATCACGGTGGTGTCCATGCGGTACTCCACCGAGAAGCTCACATAGCCCCGCTTGGCGTATTCAGCACCGGTACCGGCAGCCAGGCCGTACATGGAGCCGACGCCCTTGGCGAATCCGCCGCCGTGGAGCCAGATGATGGCCGGGCGGTCGGTGAGACCGTTGTTGGGGTCGGCCTTCCAGTAGCGCAACGGCTGGTTGCCGTTCACCGCCGGAGGCCGAGGGTCGTTCATGGCGATGGGGGTACCGGCGTAGAGCACGCCGCCGTAGTTGGGGTCGATCACGGGGGCCGCGCCCCACTCGATACCCGATCCCTTGGGGGTGACAACCGGGGTGATGTCGGGTTGGATCCCCCGATACAGGCCGGTGGGCCCGGGATCTGGCTGGCAGGCGGTGGCCATCACCAGCACCATTGCCGCTCCCACCAGCAGACTCATTGCTCGCTTCATCGACCGCTCCTGTTCACTGGCTGGACCCCGACAGCAAACCAGCCGTAGCTGTGAGCTGGCTGTGAATCTGCCGTGGTCTGGGTGAGATGAGCCCGGTGGAGTCGAACTCACCGTTCGTCGCAACCACTCGGGCCGGTCGCTGGCGACCGGTGGTTGTCTTCAGGTGTTCGCTCGGGCTGTCACCGCGTCCTGAAGGGCCCGGGGGTCGATGGTGCCGACGGTCCGACCGTGGGGGTCCACCACCAGCGCGGTTCGCACATCGCCGCTGTCCATCCGCTGCACCGCACTCAACAGCGGTTCATCGGGACTCACCACCGTCAGGCGGTCCAGGGGGTAGGCCAGTTCGACGGTTCTCAGTGACGACCAGTGGGTGGAGGGGACGGCGCGGATGGCATCGGCAGTGAGCAGCCCGTTGACCCGGCCGTGGTCGCCCACCACCGGGTAGTACTGGTGGTGGGTGTCGCGGGGCAGCGACCGCAAGAAGTCGGCCACGGTGTCGCCGGCCCGGGCGATGGGCGGCGAGGCGTACATGGCGTCGATCACCCGCACCCCTTCGAGGGCCGTGAACAGGGGAGCGGCCCGCATGGCCTGCCAAGCGTTCATGGCGATGAAGCCACCCACCGCCAACACCCAGATGCCATAGCCGCCCGACTCGTTGCCCCCCATGTGCTGGAGCCCCCACCAGGCCATGGCCAGCCCCACCACCACTCCACTGCGGGCCGCCCACAGCTTGCCGGCGCTCTGATTGCCGGTACGCCACCAGATCAGCGCGCTGAGCACGGTGCCACCGTCGAGAGGAGCGGCCGGCAGCAGGTTGAAGGCGGCCAGCACCAAGTTGAGGGTGCCCAGCCAGGCGGCGGCGGTGCCCGCCAGGTCCCAGCGGCCGGTGTCAGGGGCCACGTAGGCCGCCGACAGCAGGGCCACCCCGCAGGCCGCGCTGGCCAGGGGCCCCACCACCGCGATGCGGAACTCGGCACCGGGGGTGCGGGGAGATGACTCCAAGCGGGCCACACCTCCCAGTAGCCACAGGCTGATGCCCCGTACCCCGATGCCCTCCTGACGGGCCACCAGGGCGTGACCCACCTCGTGCACCAGCAGAGAGGCGAAGAAGGCCAGGGCCCCGACCACCCCAGCCACCCAGTAGTCGGTGGGGGTGAGACCCGGCACCAGGATCGGGAAGTTGTTGTCGGCCAGGATCCAGGCGTTGAGGCCGGCGATGATGAGCACGCTCACGTTCATGCCCACCTTGATGCCGGCGATGCGCCCGAGGGGGATGTCTCGACCCATCACGACACGGTACCGACCACCCGGCGTCGTGGTGGGTCGCCGGATGTGGGACGGATCGGTCAGACGCTGCGGCGGTAGCGGCCACCCACCTCGAACAGGGTGTGGGTTATCTGACCCAGGCTGGCGTGGCGTACCGCCTCCATGAGCACCTCGAACAGGTTGTCGCCCGCCAGCGCGGCGGTCCGCAGGCGCTCGAGAACCTCGGTGGCCCGATTGGCATGATCGGTCTGGAAGCGGTGCAGACGATCGAGTTGGGACCGCTTCTCCTCGTCGGTGGACCGGGCCAGTTCCATGTCGTCGGCCCCAGCCCCAGCCCCAGCCCCGCCGGTGTCGCCGCTGGGTTCGTCGCGGCCGACAGTGCGGGTGAAGGTGTTCACCCCGATGATGGGCAGTGACCCGTCGTGCTTGCGTGACTCATAGAGATGAGACTCGTCTTGGATGCGACCCCGCTGGTATCCGGTCTCCATGGCACCGAGCACTCCGCCTCGTTCGGTGAGTCGGTCGAACTCCTCGAGCACCGCCGCCTCCACCAGGTCGGTCAGCTCGTCGATGATGAACGAGCCCTGGTTGGGGTTCTCGTTGAGCGACAGGCCCCACTCCTCGTTGATGACGAGCTGGATGGCCAGAGCCCGGCGCACCGACTCGTCGGTGGGGGTGGTGACCGCCTCGTCATAGGCGTTGGTGTGCAGGCTGTTGCAGTTGTCGTAGAGGGCGATCAGGGCCTGGAGGGTGGTGCGAATGTCGTTGAACGCCATCTCCTGAGCGTGCAGCGACCGGCCCGACGTCTGTACGTGGTACTTGAGTTTCTGGCTGCGCTCGTTGGCTCCGTAGCGGTCCCGCATGGCCACCGCCCAGATCCGCCGGGCCACACGCCCCAGCACCGTGTACTCGGGGTCCATTCCGTTGGAGAAGAAGAACGAGAAGTTGGGGGCGAAATCGTCGACCGCCATACCCCGCGCCCGATAGGCCTCCACGTAGGTGAACCCGTTGGCCAGGGTCAGGGCGAGCTGAGTGATGGGGTTCGCGCCCGCCTCGGCGATGTGGTAGCCCGAGATCGAGACCGAATAGAAGTTGCGCACGCCGTGGTCGATGAACCACGACTGCATGTCGGCCATCATCCCCAGGGCGAACTCGGTGGAGAAGATGCAGGTGTTCTGACCCTGGTCCTCTTTGAGGATGTCGGCCTGGACGGTGCCGCGGACGTTGGCCAGCACCCAGGCGGTGATCTCGGCGGCCTCCTCGGAGGAGGGTGGGCGACCGTTGTCGGATTCGAAGGCGGCGAGGCGTTGGTCGATGGCGGCGTTCAAGAACATGGCCAGCACCGTGGGGGCGGGGCCGTTGATGGTCATCGATACCGAGGTGGTGGGGTCACACAGGTCGAACCCGTCGAACAGCACCTTCATGTCGTCGAGGGTGGCGATCGACACGCCGGCGTTTCCGACCTTGCCGTATATGTCGGGTCGTTCGTCGGGGTCGAACCCGTAGAGGGTCACCGAGTCGAAGGCGGTGGACAGGCGGGTGGCGGGCTGGTCGGCTGACAGCAGGTGGAACCGGCGGTTGGTGCGGAAAGCGTCGCCCTCGCCGGCGAACATGCGGGCCGGCCGCTCGTTGTCACGTTTGAATGCGAACACTCCGGCGGTGAACGGGAACCGGCCCGGCAGGTTCTCTTCCCACAGGAATCGCAGCAGGTCGCCGTGGTCACCGGTGCGGGGCAGGGCCACCCGGGGGACCGCGGTGCCCGACAGCGACGTGCGGGTGAGGGCCACACCTCCCAGGGTTTCGCCCCGGTAGGCGGCCTCGGTGGCGGGCCAGTCGGCCAGCAGGTCCCGGGCGACAGGAGCCAGCCGGTCGGCCAGTTCAGCCTCGATCTGGGCGAGCCGGTCCGAGGTGGTGGGCTCGCCGGTAGCACCGTTGGCTTGTGCGGGTGAACGGTTGCCGGTCGGGCCGTCGGCCGAGCCGTCGGCCGAGCCGTCGGAGGACAGCATCGCCTGGACGGCTCGGACCTGCTGGAGTGAACGGGCCACCTCGGACTGTTCCCGACCCAGTTCATGGTGGGCCCGCACGGCGTCGGCCACCTCGGACAGGTAGCGGATGCGGCGGGCGGGTACCACGGCGGTGTCAGCCGAGGAGACCCGGGTGGTCACCGGAGCCAGCGCTCCCTCGCCCGATGGCCGGTCCAGGCCGTGGCTGGCCAGTACCGACCGCAGTTCCTGGTAGAGGGCGGTCACCCCGTCGTCGTTGAACCGCGACGCCACGGTGCCGAACACCGGCATGTCATCGGGAGTGGCCGAGAACGCCTCCCGGTTGCGTACCAACTGGCGGGCCACGTCACGGCGAGCGTCGGCTCCACCCCGGCGGTCGAACTTGTTGATGGCCACCACGTCGGCGTGGTCGAGCATGTCGATCTTCTCGAGCTGGCTGGCGGCCCCGAACTCGGGGGTCATCACGTACAGCGAGGCGTCTACGTGGTCGATGACCGCGGCATCGCCCTGACCGATCCCGGGGGTCTCGACGATCACCAGATCGGCCCCGGCGGCCTTGGCGGCGGCCACGATGGCGTCGAGGCCGGGGGGCACGGTGGTGGCGGTGCGGGTGGCGAGCGAGCGGAAGTACACCGGCGAGTGGGAACCGGCCGGGGCGTTGGCGCCGGGGCCGATGGCGTTCATACGGATCCGGTCGCCCAGCAGGGCACCGCCGCCCCGGCGGCGAGTGGGATCGACGGCGATCACCGCCACTCGCAGCTTGTCCTCGTAGTCCAGGCGGAATCGGCGGATCAGCTCGTCGGTGAGCGATGACTTGCCCGAACCGCCGGTGCCGGTGATACCCAGGACCGGCACCGCCCGTCGGGCGGCGGCGGCGTCGATCTCGGCCTGGAACGGATCGGGTAGTCGACCGGCCTCGATGGCGGTGATCACCCGGGCCAGTACCGCGGGATCGCCGCCGTACAGACCGTCGAGGTCGGTGGGCAGCTCGTCGGCCAGATCGGTGTCGCAGGCGGCCACCAACTGGTTGACCATGGCGGGCAGGCCCAGGGTCTGGCCGTCGTGGGGCGAGAAGATGCGGGTCACCCCGTAGGCCTGCAACTCGGCGATCTCACGGGGGATGATCACCCCTCCGCCACCGCCGAACACCTTGACGTGACCGGCCCCCCGGGCCCGGAGCTGGTCCACCAGGTAGGTGAAGTACTCCATGTGGCCGCCCTGGTACGAGCTGACGGCCACCCCTTGCACGTCTTCTTGAACGGCGGCCTCGACCACTTCGTCGACCGAGCGGTTGTGGCCGAGGTGGATCACCTCCACCCCCTGGGACTGGAGGATCCGCCTCATGATGTTGATGGAGGCGTCGTGACCGTCGAACAGGCTGGTGGCGGTGACGAAGCGCACCGGGTGGAAGGGACGGTGCAGGCCGGAGGGAGTTTCGCTCACCTCCCAATATTACTTTGTGATCAAACTATTTGTCGACAAAGTGTAGGGGTGGATGGGGGTATCCTGCCCCGGTGCGCAGGCCCCTGACCTTCGATCCCATCGACGAAGCCGGTCGACAGTGGTCGCAACGATGGGACCACGTCGAAGCCATGCGGGCCGCCACCTCGATCATGCGGGCCCAACAGATCGTGCTGGCCCGAGTCGACGAGGCCTTGCGTCCCTGGGAGCTGACCTTCGCCCGCTATGAGGTTCTGGTGCTGCTGTACTTCAGCCGCCAGGGGCGGCTCCCCCTGGGCAAAATGGGCGACCGCCTCATGCTGCACCAGGCCAGCATCACCAACCTGGTGGACCGCCTGGAACAGCAGGGCTACCTGCGTCGCCGTCCTCACCCCACCGACCGGCGAACCACCCTGGCCGAACTCACCGAACAGGGACGGTCCATCATCGAGGCCGCCACCAAGGCGGTGGTCGAAGCCCGCGTGGGGCTGAGCGAACTCGACGCCGACGACTCCGACCACCTGTACCGCATCCTGACCAAACTGCGGCTGGGGGCCGGCGATTTCGAACCCGACCGGTCCCGATCGGACCGACACCGAGGTGACTGAGCGCAAGGGCTGGTCACGCCGGACCGTGACCCCCCGGCCCGGAACCTCCCAGATCCTTTCGGCGGTGGTACTGGTGGCGGCGTTGGTGCTCATCGTGTGGGCGAAGGGCCGGGTGAGTGGCGGTCCCGACCGCGAGGCCTGGAACCGGGGGGCCCCGGTGCTGGTCACCGTCACCGCTCATCTCGACGACGAACGCGCCACCGTGGCCGAATACCAGACCAGCCGGTCCTGGACGGTCGAGCGTCGGGCCCTGCGCAGCGTGGCCACCGACGAACCCGGTACCCGGATCCATGCTCGGTTGGTGGGCGACTGCCGGTGTGAACTGTTGCTGGCCGAGCCCCGGTCGATTCCGCCGATGCTCACCGTGGTGGTGCTGGCCGGGCTGGTGGCCTCGATCCCGGGGGTGCTGGCCTGGGCGCGCTGGGCCCCCCGCCGCCAGGTGCTGGCCACGACGCCCCGTTCGGTGCAGGTGGTACCGATCTGGCTGAGCCGGCCGCTGCGCCCGGCCGCCTGGGCCCTGAGGGTGGCTCCCAGCGCCGGCCAGCCGGCCCTCTATATCGAGATGGCGGGGACCCCGCTGACCTGGTTTCCCGAGGGCGCCCGCCTGGCCACCGACCGCTCACGACCCAGCGACGGCGTGACCGTCGACCTCTACGGCCCCCACCGTCGCAACGGACTGTGCGTGCTGGCCGCGCCCGGTGGTCTGGCGGTGGCCTCGGCCGCGCCCCGCGTCGGTGACTCGGGACTGCGAGCAGTGCCGCGCTGGGCCGATCCCCTGACCCTGGCCGCTGGTCTGGTGGAAGCGCCGCCCGAACGACCAGTCGAGGTCGGTGGAGGTACCCACTCGCGGATCGTGGTCAACGCCCCCCAAGGGGTCGCCGGCGAGCGCCGTCTGTACTACGGCCCCCGGCTGGTGACCGGACTGCGGACCGCGGCGGTGCTGATCGCCTACGCCGTGACCGCAGTGGTGCTGCGGGCCACCGTCGACGATGCCCTGACCATGTTGATGTGGATGGTCGGGGCGGGAATGGTGGCGGGCAGCGTGGCCCGTCGTCTCGTGGTGTACGCGCTGGCTCTGCTGCCCCCGCTGTCGGGTTGGCCCGACCGCCGGGCGGCGCGGGCGGCAGCTGCCGCCGCGGCCAACGCCGGACTGGTGCCATGGGCTCGGTGAACGACCGTCGCTGGAAGGTGGCGCTGGCCCCGCTCGGCTACCGCAACTACGCGCTGGTGTGGTGGGCGGGCCTCATCTCCAACGTCGGGACCTGGATGGAAACGGTGGCGGTGGGCGACCTGGTGGCCCTGCGCACCGATCAGGCCGGCTGGACCGCGCTGGTGGCGGCCGCTGGGTTCTTGCCCATGGGGCTGTTGGGTCCGGTCGGGGGCGCGCTGGCCGACCGCCTCGATCGGCGCCGGATGCTCATGGCCATGACCGCCGCCCAGATGGTGGCGGCCGCCGCTCTGGCAGCTCTGGCCGCCGCCGACCAGATCTCGCCCGGACTGCTGGCCGTGGTGGTGTTCGCCGCGGGCTGTGTGGCCGGCCTGGGCTTTCCCGCCTACTCGGCCATGCTGCCCGACTTGGTGGAGCCCCACGATCTGCTGGCGGCCATGTCGCTCAGTCAGGCCCAATGGAACCTGGGACGGGTGGTGGGACCGGCGCTGGCAGGGGCCGCCATCGGGTTCGGGTCATACAGCACGGCCTTCGCCGTCAACGCCGCCTCGTTCGCGGTGATGCTGGCCGCTCTGCGGGCCCTGCGCCTGGCGCCGACCTCGCCTCCCACCGACGACGACCCGCTGTGGACCCGAATCAGGGTCGGGGCCACCACCGCCTGGGCGGTGCCCGGGGTTCGCTCCGCCATCGTGGTCATCTCCGTGGTGGCACTCACCGCCTCGCCCTTCATCGCCCTGGTCCCGGCCATGGCTCGGGTGCGCTTCGACGGCGACGCCGCCCTGACGGCCCGACTGGTCACTGCCCAGGGTGTGGGTGCGGTGTTGGGGGCGCTGGCCCTACCGGTGCTGGCCGAGGCGGTTGGTCGCTACCGGGCGTTGCTGATCGGGTTCGTCGCCCTCGGTGGCACCCTGGTCGCCTATGGACTGGCCCCCGACCCGCTCTGGGCCACAGCCGCGATCATGGCGGTGGGGGCGGCGTACATGTCGGTGCTGTCGGGAGTGGGAACTGTGGTTCAGCTCCGGGCTCCGGCCGCCCTCCGAGCCCGGGTGTTGAGCTTCTACTTCCTGGCACTGGGGGTGCTGTATCCGGTCGGGGCCACGCTTCAAGGGCCGATCGCCGACCGGGCGGGGTTGGGGGCGGTCACCGCGCTGTCGGGAGTGGCGATGCTGGCGGTGCTGGCGGCGGTGAGAGTGGCTCGACCCGCCCGCTTCGCCGCCCTCGATGATCCGGTCAGCCCGGAGTCGGCTCGGTGACGAAGTCGATGAGCTGCTCCACCGCTCCGATGAGGGCCGGTTCGAGGTCGGTCCAGGTGGTGACCCGGCCCAGAAGCTGTTTCCAGAACTGCCACGGCTCGCCCTGGTAACCCAGCCTGGCCAGTACCCCTTCCTTCCACGGCTCACCCCGGGGCACCTCCGGCCAAGCGGCCAGGCCCAAGGTGGCGGGCTTCACTGCCTGCCATATGTCCACGAAGGGATGCCCGGTGATCAACACGTCGGGGTTGGCCACCGCGCCGGCCAACCTGGCCTCTTTGGAGCCCTCGACCAGATGATCGAGCAAGACGCCCAGGCGTCGGCCCGGGCGGGGCCCGAATCCCCGGATCACCTCGTCGAGATGGTCGGCCCCGTCGAGGCGCTCCACCACCACCCCTTCGACTCGCAGATCATCGCCCCAGACCTTTTCCACCAGTTCGGCGTCATGGACCCCCTCCACCAGAATGCGGGCGGCTCTGGCCACTCGGGCTGGTGCGTTGGGCACCGCGATCGACCCCGACGCCGTACGGGCCACCGGGGTGCCCGAGGTGCCCGGGGCCGGCCCCCGGGGAACGACCAGGGTCACGATCTGGCCGTCCACCTCGAACCCGCCGGTGAGCATGGCCATGCGATGTTCGAAACCCTGGCGGTCGCGTACCTGCAACACCCCGTTGACCACCCCGATCACCGTTCCAGAGATGGGGGTACCGCGCTGTTTCACCTGGAGCCCGGCCCGGGCCGCCACCACCGGATACTGCCGGCGGGGCCGGGCCGGTCCGTCGAGGTCGATGGGGTCCGACAGGATCCCGGCGTCACGACGTGGTCGGGGCGGGTTGGTCATGGACCCCAGGGTAGGAGGCGTCGCATGTTGGTCGAGTCGGGCGTTCGGGGGCGGGGTGCGTAGCCTTGCGGCATGGCAGCAACGGCGTGGACGGTCACCCCCTCGGGGCCACTCAGTGGCGACGTGTACGTGCGCGGCTCCAAGAACGCCGTGACCAAACACATGGTGGCGGCAGTCCTGGGTGAGGGACCAAGCCTGATCCGTCAGGTCCCCGAGGTGGGAGATGTCACCATCACCACCGAGATCCTCCGCTCGCTCGGGGTTGGCGTGGACCACGATCTGGCGGCCGGCACCATCACCGTCGAACCTCACGGATCGATCACGACCGAGGTTCCCCTGTCGTTCAGTGGGCTCAACCGGATCCCGATCCTGCTGTTGGGGCCGCTTCTCCACCGCAACGGCGAGGCGTTCGTGCCGTTCGTGGGGGGCGATCAGATCGGGCGTCGTCCCGTCGACTTCCACGTCGACGCTCTGAGTGCCCTGGGTGCCGAGATAGACGTGACCGACGACGGCATCCGGGCCAAGGCTTCACGACTGCACGGCGCCAAGATCGAACTTCCCTATCCCAGCGTGGGTGCCACCGAGACCGTGCTGTTGAGCGCAGTGTTGGCCGAGGGTCGAACCGTGCTGCGGGGGGCGGCCACCGAGCCCGAGGTGATCGAACTGGCCCTGTTCCTCCAGCGCATGGGGGCCCGTATCGAGCTTTCCCCCGGCCGCAAGTTCACCATCGACGGGGTGGAGCGGCTTCGGGGGGCCGAGACCACTCTCGACGGGGATCGCAACGAGGCCTTCAGCTATCTGGTGGCCGGGCTGGTCACCGGGGGAGAGGTGCGAGTACACGGCTGCGCCCAGGACCGTCTGGTCACGGCCATCACCACCCTCAACCGCATGGGCGCCGCCTTCCACATCACCGACGACTTCATCCAGGCGTCGGCCCCCGACGGGCTGCGGCCCGCCGCGGTGCAGACCGACACCCACCCTGGGTTCATGACCGACTGGCAGACACCGCTGGTGGTGCTGTTCACCCAGGCCCAGGGCATGTCGGTCCTGCACGAGACGGTCTATGAGGACCGGCTGGTCTACGTCGACGCCCTCAAGGCCATGGGGGCCGAGATCGAACTGTTCAGCACCTGTCTGGGCGGTGAATCGTGCCGCTTCCACGACACCAACGCCACCCACTCGGCGGTGGTCAAGGGCGTGACCCGCCTGCGGGGGGCCGAGGTCACCGTGCCCGACGTGCGGGCCGGGTTCTCATCGGTGATCGCGGCAGCCATCGCCGAGGGGTCCTCGACCATCTCGGGTATCCACCACCTCGAACGCGGCTATCACCGCCCGCTCAGCCAGTTCGCCGAACTGGGTTTGTCGATCGAACCCACCGGCTGACCAGCGGTGATCCTGCTCCAGGCTCAGGGCGTGGGCGCCTCGCGCCCTGGTCGGTCCCTGTTCGAGAACGTTTCGCTCACGCTGTCGAGCGGAGACCGCCTGGGTTTGGTGGGCATCAACGGAACCGGAAAGTCGACGCTGTTGAGGGTGCTGGCGGGCCGCAGCGCCCCCGAGAATGGATCGGTGGTGTCAGGACGGGGCACCCGGGTGGTGATGCTCGATCAGGCCGATGCTCTGCCCGCCGGAACGGTACGGGCCGCGGTGGCCCCCGGTAGCCACCCCGAGCGTGAGTGGGAGGTCGACGCCATCCTGCACCGCCTGGGACTCGACCACCTGGCCGAGGTGGACACCGGGCGCCTCTCGGGTGGCCAGACCAAACGGGTGGCCCTGGCCCGGGCCCTGGTCGAGGTGGGTCCCGGTGGAGGACCCGATGACGACGCCGTGCTGTTGATCCTCGACGAGCCCACCAACCACCTCGACATGGACGCCATCGCCTGGCTGGAGGAGCGGCTGGCCTCACACCGAGGCGGTCTGGTGTTGGTGACCCACGACCGACACGTACTCGACCGGCTCACCACCAGGATCTTGGAGTTGGATCGGGGCGGCGCCTACGTGCACGAGGGCGGCTACGCCAGCTATCTGGAGGGGCGTCAGGAACGCGACGAGCGCGCCGCCACCGCCGAGGCTGTCCGTCGCAACCTGGCCCGGCGGGAACTGGCCTGGCTGCGCCGGGGGGCCCCGGCCCGCACCTCCAAGCCCAAGGCCCGGATCGCCTCGGCCACCGCCCTTGTCACCGGTCGGGCCCAGGCCGCGGCCCGAAGCGGTGAACTGCCGCTGCACTCCGAGACCCCCCGCCTGGGCGATCAGGTGATCGAGGTGGCCGACGTCGGTCACCGCTACGGCCCCGACGCCCCCTGGCTGTTCCGTCACGTGAACCTCCTGCTGGATCCTCGTGAACGGCTGGGCATCGTGGGACCCAACGGGGCGGGCAAGTCGACGTTCCTGAGGGTACTGGCCGGTCGCACCGAGCCCGAGGAGGGCACGGTCACCCAGGGCTCGACGGTGACCCTGGCCCTGTGGGACCAGCTCGGTGCCGACCTGGACCCCAACCAACGGGTACGCGACGCGGTGGCCGGACCCACCCGCAACGCCGACTGGTCAGACGCCGCCCTGCTGGAGAGGTTCTGGTTCGACGGTGACGCCCAGTGGGCACCGATCGGTTCGTTGTCGGGCGGCGAGCGCCGCCGCCTCCAGCTGTTGTTGACCCTGGCCCAGCGGCCCAACGTCTTGCTGCTCGACGAGCCCACCAACGACCTCGACCTCGACACCCTCCGGGCGCTGGAGGACTTCCTGGAGGAGTGGCCCGGTGCCCTGGTGGTGGTGAGCCACGACCGGGCCTTCCTGGAGCGCACGGTGGCCGACGTGGTGGTGATCGACGAAACCCATGACGTGGAACGGGTGCGGGGCGGTTACAACGCCTGGGAAGCGGCCCGCCGAGCCTCGGGGTCGACCCGGACGGCTTCGGCCTCGGTTCGGGCGGGGTCATCGGGCTCCAAGGGGCCAACGGGCTCGAAGGGGCCAGCGGGTTCGAAGGAATCACCGGGGTCGAAGGGGGCGTCGGCGAGGTCGGCCGGTAGCGGGCCGGGCGTGGGCACCGGGTCACAGCGCGAGCGGCGCAGCGCCAGCACTCTGCGCTTTCTGATCCGCGACGTCGAGAAGCGGCTGCGCAAGCTCGAGAAGCAGCACGCCACCATCTCGGCCGAACTGGAAGCGGTAGATCCCACCGACCACGTGGCCCTGGCCGAATGCGGTCAGCGGCTGGCGGCCGTGGACGCCGAACTGCGTGCCGCCGAAGACGAGTGGCTGACCCTCGGAGAAGAGGCAGAGGCCTGACCGACGCTGGCCGGTCGCGTCTAGCTTGCGGACGTGACGACCACCTCCCCTGACCCCGTGGACCCCCGCGACCCTGTGGACCCCCGCCTGGGGCCAGGTGACCCCGGCGAGCCGCGGCTGCCTGCGGTCCACGCCTACCACTCGGAGTTGGCCCGCCTGGATGCGGTGGCCACTGTGGATGCTCTCGACGCCCGCGAGCTGAGCCCCCGGGAGGTGACAGTCGCAGCCATCGAGCGGGCCCGGGCGGTCGATCCCGCCATCGCCGCCGTCATGTTCGAGCGCTATGACCGGGCCCTGGCCCAGTCCACCGCCGAGCGCACCCCGAACGGGTCGGGTGCGGGGCGTTCACGCCGTGGCTCGCTGGCGGCCATTCCCACCTTCATCAAGGACATGGTCCCGGTGGCCGGCCTGCCCTGCACCTGGGGAGCGGCCGCCCTCGAGGGCGCCCCGCCCCAGTCGCGCACCCGCGGAGTGGCCCGCGACATCGAGAACATGGGCATGACCATCCTCGGTACCTCCACCATGCCCGAGTGGGGGTTCGTGCCCTCCACCGAGTTCCCCGAACGCCCGCCCACCCGCAACCCGTGGAACCTCGACCACACCATCGGCGGCTCATCGGGAGGGTCGGCGGCGCTGGTGGCGGCCGGAGTGGTTCCCATCGGCCACGCCGTCGACGGTGGGGGATCGATCCGCATCCCCGCCGCCTGCGGCGGACTGGTCGGTCTCAAACCGACCATGGGGAGGATGCGGCGTCACGCCGACGAACGCAACCTGCCGGTGTCGATCTCGGTCGACGGGGTGGTCACCCGCACCGTGCGCGACGCCGCCCGCTTCCACGCCGAGATGGAGCGGGTGTTCCGTCCCCGGTCGATGGCCCCCATGGGCGAGGTGACCGGGCCGCCGTCGCGCCGGCTGCGCATCGGGCACTACGACGAGATTCCCGGGGAGGTGGCCATCGACGCCCCCACCCGCGCCACGCACGAAGCCACCGTGAAGCTCCTGGAGGACCTAGGGCACCGGGTCGAACCCACCGGTCCGCCGGTGGAGCCCGAACAGTTCCGGGAGGACTTCATCTTCTACTACCGGTTCTTGGTGTACGCCGCCACCAACACCGCCCGACTGACCCACGGCGCCCACTACGACCCCAGCCGGCTCACCCGGTACTCCCAGGGGATGGCGGCCTCGTTCCGTCAGGCCCCGTCGCGCATTGTCGGGGTGTCACGGCGCCTCCGACGGGTCCGATCGCAGGTGGCCGCAATGAAGCAGCGGTACGACGTACTGCTGAGCCCCACGGTGGCCACCGTGCCGCCGCCCCTCGGACACCTGGGGGCCAACGTGGACTTCGACCCGTTGCTGGGCCGAATCGCCGAGTGGATGCCGTTCACGCCGTTGGCCAACGCTGCGGGAACTCCCTCGATCACCCTGCCTATGGGGTTCGACGACGCCACCCACCTGCCGATCGGGGCCATGCTGTCGGGCGACGTCGGAGACGACGCCCTGCTGCTGCAACTGGGTCTGGAACTGGAAGCTGCCCGCCCCTGGGACCTGGCCCGACTGAGCTGATCGCTGCGGTCAACGGCTGGCTGGCCGCCGATGCTGGCTGCCACCGGACCGGTCAGTGATCAGTGGTCGGTGCTCAGTGGTCGGTGCTCCAAGCCAGGGGGATGACCCCGGCGATCAGGACCAGGGGTACCACCAGGGCGGTGTGGAGCGTGGTGGCATGGGCCAGACCACCGACCAGACCGGGAGCCGCCAGATAGCTGCCGTAACCGGCGGTGGTCACCACCGCGATGCCGTGCTCTCCCCAGTGGCGCCCGGCGGCCGCGAAGGCCAGCGGGACGGCGGGCGACAGCCCCGCTCCCACCGCCACCAGCAGCAGAGGAACGATCCACGCCACCGGGCTGGCCAGGGCGGCCGCCAAGGCGACAAAGGCCAGCGCCGCGCCGCGACGAACCAGCGGCGAGGCTCCCCAGGCGGCTGCCAGGCGGTCACCGGCCAGGCGCCCGGCCAGACCCCCGGCCGACATGCCGGTCACCGCCAGGGCCCCGAGCAGTGACCCGCCATCGAGTTCGTCGCGCACCAGGACCCCGGCCCAGTCCATGAGGGCACCGTCGCCCAGGAACATGAACCCACCGATGGCCCCCAGCGCCACCAACTGACCCCGCCGCGACCCCGGTCGCCAGCCGTTGGTGAGTGTCACCTCGCCCCCCACCCCGTCCGCCGATGTCGGGTCGAGTTCGGCGGCGGACGGTGCCACGTGGCCCGAGCGGGTCAGGTCGGACAACTCATCGAAGGGCTCGTCGGCGTCGGCCAGACCGGGAGCCGCCAACCTCCCGTCGGGGAGCCGGTGACGATTGCCCAGCGCCATCGCCACCAGGGCGGTCCCCACCGCCCCCAGGTGAGGGGCCACGCCCACCCCGGCGGCCACCGCCGCCGAGCCGATGGCCGCCCCCACCAACACCCCGGCACTCCAGCGGGCGTGCAGACCGTTGAGGAGCGGCTGATCGGACCGCTGCTCGAGTTGGACGCCGGCCCCGTTCATGGCCACGTCCAGCACTCCGACGGCGGTACCGACCACCAGAGCGGCCACCGCCAGTGCCGCCCACGACCCGGCCAGACCAGGGCTGAACAGCAACACACCCACCAACCCCCACGACACCAACATCACCCGCCGTCCGCCGAGACGGCGGACCAGTAACCCTCCGAACCAGGCTCCGGCCACCGCTCCGATCGACAGGCCGAGCAGGGCGCTACCCAGAGCCCCCTCGCTCAGGTTCAGGTCGGTCTTGACGTCGGGGATGCGCGAACCCCAACTCCCCGCCGTCAGCCCCAGAGCCCAGAACGCCCCGCGGACGCCTTTCTCCTCGGTGGCCACGTCTCTCGCCCCCACGGTGTCCGACCCTAGGTCAGCACCGGGCCCTTGAACGCCCGACCGACAGCCATCAGGACCGCCGGTACCCGACCCGGTGCCGGTCTGATTGACTGCCGGTCATGTCGCAGCCGGGTATCCCGTCAGACACCGTGCCACGGGCCACCACCCATGAACGCGAGATCACCGAAGAGGTCCACCTCTGCATGTCCGACGGTCGCCACCTGAGCCCGGCGGCCAGGGGCTGGTCCCGCCAGCCGCTGCACACCGCCAACCTGCACGGCCGGTGGGGGCGCACCAAGAAGTGGGACTACTGGGCGGTGCTGGCCGGTGACCTGGTGGTGTCGGTGACCTACGCCGACGTCGATTACCTGGGGCTGGCCGACTTGTGGTGGGTGGACCTGGCCACCGGAGAGACCGGCGGTCATCCGTGCCCACGGCCGCTGGCGCGAGGTCTGTTCCTGCCCGATCGTCCCGGTACCTGGCCGCTGCGCCACAACGGTGCCGGCTACCGCCTGGAGATCGTCGACGAACCGGCATCGGCCGAGGGGCCCGCGGCCACCGTCATCCGGGCCGAGTGGGACGAAGGGGGCCGCCCGGGCTGTCTGGAGGTGCGGGTCGACCTCCCCGCCGGGCACGAGTCGCTGAACGTGGTGATCCCGTGGTCGTCCACCCGGTTCCAGTACACCTCCAAGCACCAGGCCCGACCGGCCCACGGCACCATGACGGTCGGCAACCGGACCTGGACCATCGGCCGGGGTGCCACCGCCGCCACCGGTGATACAAACATGTCCGCCACGTCCGATACCTCCGGCAAGGTGGGCCCGGAGACCGTGGCCAGTCCCGACCGTGGCGGTGACGAGGCGTGGGGGGTGCTCGATGTGGGCCGGGGCCGCTGGCCCTACAGCACCCGCTGGAACTGGGGCGGGGGCGCTGGAGTGGCCACCGACGGAC
>CAUJFC010000180.1 GCA_963169755.1 Actinomycetota bacterium
GCAGCCCGGTGTCGGTGCGCCGTCGGTTCAAGGTGATGGCTGCGTCGAGCGCCGCATGCGCCTCCACCTGGTGGGTGTGCAGCTCGTGGCCATTGGCGTTGGCCCCGATGAACTCCTCGACAGCGGGGAGGGAGATGACCCTCGTTCCGCCTGTCGCCACCGGCTGGTCAACCCGGTACCTGGCCAGGAAGGTGTCGCGCAGGATGACCCGGTACGACTCGGTGATGTTCCGCTTCCGAAGGTAGGCGACCTTGTCGGCCTTCGAACGCCCACGGAGCGCCTGCCGGTCGACGTGGGACAGTTGGCTCTCGATCTCCTCCAGCTCGCGCTGGGTCAGGGTTGGGATCCAGTGCTCGAGGAGCACCGCTCCCATGGCCCCACGGCTGAACGCTGCCACGCCAGGCCGAGCGCCGTAGCGAGCCCAGAGGTCCGCGGTCAGCGCTGATTCGGGCCGCCCGCCGACTGATTTGCCCGACACCGCCACCAACTGGCGCTTGAGCGGCATCGGCACCGCGGCCCACGAGAAGATCTTGCGCGTCTTGGCAGGCGCTTGATCAGACATGGAATGGTTCCCTCCCCGGACGTGGTCGCGACTGGGAGAGATACGCCCCCGCCGTGACGCGCCGGGAACCTAGCGGACTCGCGCCCCAAGCGCTCAGGGGCGCGACGGGTGGTGGCAGTCAGTCCTCGAGTTGGTCAATCGAAGGGAACTCTGCTGTGGGGAGGGCCATGAACTGGTCGAAGTGGTCGTAGCCGTTGCACTCCTCGACCTTGTCCTTCATCAACTCGTCGTTCCATGGCTGGAGGTGCAGAGCTTCGGCGGCGAATGCGAGCACCCGCTGGATGAGATCCTCGGGCTCCTCGACTGGCTCGTAGTCGAACGGCTCGTCGTCCCACTCCAGCGATACGCCGGCGGCGAAGTAGTAGGGGGTGTCGTCATCGGGACCGAGGAGCGTCAGCTCCTCCCGACCCGAGACCATCACCCCACACAACGGGTAGTACGGCCACGAGGAGTCGGACGGGCCCACCGCGCCGAGCACGTAGACCGAGGATCCGATCAGCCCGGGAAGGAGGTGCGCCTCGAGCACCGCCGGGGTATCGGGATCGCCCGTACCAGGGGCACCCATGCACATCAGCCGCCCCGACACAGCGGTCTTGACGGGGGCGACGAAGTCAGGAAGGGGGGACACGCGATCAGCTTTCGTTTGGCCAGCGGGCGGGTCACCGTAGACGCCGCTACATCCCACCTGGGAACCCATGCACGACGGACCCGTCCGGTTGGATGAGTACGGACACCAGAAGCTGACTGCCGTCCTCGGATTCCCATACGCAGGCATGTTCTTCGACCCCGATGGGCGGCACGTGGGTGCAGGACGTCGCCCCTGGCCCGAAGCCGTCGGCCCGGATCTGCTGGGTGAGGATGCGCTCGAGTTCGGCGAGCGACAGGGGCCCAAGCGTGGCCGGGTTCGCCGTGTCGCTGCCTGACAGGGACAGGGTGAGGAGGCCTTCGGCCACGTTGTCGAAGATGCCATCCCAGGCGTGCACGACCGCTGAACCGACCGACAGCACCGCCGCCAGCTTCTTGGCCAACGGAGCGATCCGGTCGAGGGAGCCCCGCACCCTGCCGAGCATCTCCCCCCGCTGGACCACGCCGACACCGGCACCGTTGAGGATCTCGTCGAAGACCCCGATCGCCAGCTCGGGGTTCTGGGCGATCTCCAGTGCGCAGGTGGTGGCTGCGGCCCCGAACTCCTCGGTGGATCCGAAGCCCTGAGGCACGACATCGAGACGTTCGATGTCGCTGCCCATCATGGATTCACCGCACTTCTTCACAGCCATGGCCATCGCGTAGATGTCCTGAGGCTCGAAGATGCCGAGAATCCCGACGACCTGGTTGAGCACGCCCAGGAACATGGTCTGGTACGACCGAGCCTCGATGGTCACCTCGGAGGCCGGTTGGCGGTAGCCGAAGCTCATGGACTGGCCACCGAGGAGGAGGATGTGACCGTCGCTGCCCATACCCGCTGCGGTCAGGTACGGCCTGAGCCAGTCGGGTTGGTCCTCCACCCACAGGTACTCCACCCCGGGCGGCACGGAGATGAACTGGCCGGTGCGCCGGTTGGACTTGAGGTAGATCTCAGCGCGCTCGGTGCCATCTTCTGCGGTGTTGGCCTTCAGGCAGACGTGCACGGAGGACAGCTCGGAGGTGTCCACTCGGGACCAGTCGGGCGCGTCGCTTGGGCAGTGGGGCGGATCGGTTCGACCGCTGATGTAGTCCGCAGCGAAGTCGAAGGCGCCCTGACCGACCTGCACGATCTCCTCGATCCAGTTGGCCGGGTTCCACCACCCGCCGAACCAATCGGAGAACTCCGACGCGCCGACCACGATCTCATTGGTGGCCGGGTCCCAGAGGCCCGGGACCAGCGTGAGGGTGCCATCGTCTCGCCGGTGCAAGGCGACAGGGATGGCGTCGGGCTGCGGTTCCGGTGGCAGCGACAGCCGGAGCTCGAGAAGCCCCGCCACCGGCTCCCCGACCTCGATGGCCAGGCCGTCGGCGACGGCCAGCGCTCCCTTGGGGAGCTCGGGAGCGGTGGCCAGATCCACGTTGATCGACAGCGCGTCCGTGTTCGACGCCGTTCCCGGGTGCACGCTGCCGACGCCCTCGACGGCGGCGAGTGACGCCCCGCTGGGGGCGACGATCGGCGCAGGCCGCGAGCCGCCCCCGTCTGGCCCGTCGCCGCTTACCGGCGCGTTGGACCTCGAAGACGCGGACCCTGGTTCGTCTGACGCCGAGCTGCAGGCCCCAGCGATCACCGACACCGCCAGCAGTGCGATCACGACCGGCATCCTGCGGGACCATGCGCCTGCCCTGGCGTTGTTCGGCTGTGACCTCAGGTACCGCATGGCTGTCCTCTCCGTGTCGTCGGTCGACGAGGCCGGGAGGCTAGGCAACTCGAGCGGTCACGGTTCGCTCGTGAACGCGCGCGGTTGGGCGGGCGCGAGGGCTCGTGGGGGCTTCTAGCCTCGATAGTTCATTTGGGCTGGCCGTTGGGGGCGGAGGGTGCGTGAGGTGAGCCTCCTGACCTGGGAGAATACGGCTTGTTAGGAGTCGTTTCGCCAGCCCAGGAGGCTCACCTCGATGGTGAAAGCTACCAGTCCCATTTGCCTGCCGCGGGTCTCGGTTGATGGTGCGGGGGTGGTGGATCATTGCGGTGCTGTGGCGCTGGTCGAGCTCGCTGACCGGCTCGGGTTGACCGGAGCGCTCACCGAGCGGCCGTCGCAACGGAGGCTTCGCCGATCAGCTCATGATCCTGGGGTTGTGCTGCGGGATTTGATCGTGTCGATCGCTGATGGTGCCACGAACCTGGCTGATATGGCTCTGTTGCGCAACCAGCCCGATCTGTTCGGTGCCGTCGCCCCGCACGCGACGTTGTGGCGCACGATCGAACGGGTCGCTGATGACGAGTTGGGTGGCATCGACAGCATCGAAGCCGCCCGGGCCACAGCCCGCCAAGCAGCGTGGACCGTTGACGGGCACCTTCGGGCGCCGATGGTCGATGGGATGGTGATCATCGACGTTGACGCCACGTTGGTTACCGCGCATTCCGACAAGGACCAGGCCGCACCCACCTACAAACGCGGGTTCGGGTTCCATCCGCTGCTCGCCTATGTCGATCACGGCCCCGGCCGCACTGGTGAAGCCGTCGCAGGAATCATGCGACCCGGCAACGCCGGAGCGAACACCACCGCCGACCACATCTGTCTGCTCGACGCCACACTCCGGTCAATACCCGTGGACCCCGAGACGACTCCGATGCTGATACGTGCCGACACCGCCGGGGCAACACATGGGTTCGTCGACGCGATTACCGACGCTGGCGCCATGTTCTCTATCGGCTTCGACATCACCGCCGCCTTACGAGACGCCATTCTCGCCCAGCCCCTAGGTGCTTGGCACCACAGCATCGACCAGCGCGACCAGCCCCGCCCCAACGGCCAAGTCACAGACATCACCCCTCGACTCGATCTGTCGGGCTGGCCACAAGGATCGCGGGTGATCGTGCGTCGTGAACGCCCCCACCCTGGCGCTCAATACAACCTGTTCGACCCCAACGGCTACCGCCACACCGCGTTCATCACCAACCAGCCCGACACCAACATCGTCGAGCTCGAACGCCGCCACCGCTCCCACGCCCGCGTCGAAGACCGGATCCGCAACAACAAAGACTGCGGACTCGGCCGGTTCCCGTTCGAGAACTTCGAACGCAACGCCGTGTGGCTCCAACTCGTGCTGTGCGCCCAAGCCCTGCTCGCCTGGTTCCAACAAATCGCTTGTGCAGACGGCGTCCTTCAAGCCGCCGATCCCAAGACCCTGCGCTACCGGCTCCTACACGTCGCAGCCCGGTTCGCACGCCACGCCCGAACCACCCGACTACGCATCAACCAGAACTGGCCCTGGCGACACGACCTCGCCGCAGCGTTCAACCGAATACGCGCCCTGCCCGCCATCACCTAGCCCGTCGTCGACCCTCACGCCCCGCCTGACAAGCCGGCCAGCCACCCCATCAACCCACGAACCCCTGCTTCAACGCGCCCACAAACCAGCCCGCCCAGCCCAAACCGGTCAGCACACGACACCACCAGCTCAACACGACCGACCCATGCCACCCCGACCACGCCGTCAGACCGTTACTGAACTATCAAGGCTAGTGTCGGGGGCTCGTCAGGGAGGGGTGTCCACTCGTGCCGCAGGCAACGGAACTGAAGGATCTGGACCTCATCGCTCCGGGGAGCCGGGTCGAGGTGCGTGACGCCGACTGGCAGGTGGTCGAGGTCGAGCGGCACAACATGGGGGCCAAGGCCATCGTGCGCTGCGTGGGTCTCGGTGAGCTGGTGCGGGGGCAGCGGGCGGCGTTCCACTCCGATCTGGACCGCATCACCCCCGAGGACCCCGGCCGCACCACGTTCCGGCTCGACACCTCCCCCAACGGGCTGGAGACCCGGTTGCTGTTGGAGTCGATGCTGCGGCGCACGCCGCTGCCGGTGTCGAACACGAGCCTCACGGTGGGGCAGTCGCTGCTGATCGACGAGCTGCCGTACCAGCGGGAGCCGTTCCGGGTGGCCATGAACCAGCTCCAGCCCCGGCTGCTGGTGGCCGACGCCGTGGGTCTGGGCAAGACCATCGAGGTGGGGATGCTGCTGGCGGAGCTGCAGCGTCGGGGCCGGGCGGACCGGGTGCTGGTGGTGGTGCCGCGCCACATCCTGGACCAGGTGCAGCACGAGCTGTGGTGCCGGCTGGGCTTCCCGCTGGTGCGCCTGGACTCCGACGGCATCCAGCGGCTGCGCCAGAAGATCCCGGCCGGCCGCAACCCGTTCACCTACTTCAATCGGGTGATCGTGTCGATCGACACCATCAAGAACGCGTCGCGCTACCGCCACCACCTGGAGCGGGTGCGGTGGGACGTGGTGTGGATCGACGAGTCGCACAAGCTGGTCAACAAGGGCACGCTCAACAACCACCTGGCCAAGGTGCTGGCCCCCAACGCCGACGCGCTGATCCTGTCCTCGGCCACGCCCCACAACGGCCGGTCGGAGTCGTTCGCCGAGCTGATCTCGCTGCTGGACCCCACGGCGGTGGCCGATCCCGATCAGGTGACGGCCGATGACATCGCCCACCTGGTGGTGCGCCGCCACAAGCACTCACCCGATGTGGAGGCGGTGATCGGCGACCGGTGGGCCGAGCGGGCCGAGCCGTTGCCGATCTCGGTGGCACCCACCGCGGAGGAGGAGGCGATCTTCGCCGAGCTGTCGAAGACGTGGATCGGCCCGGGCGTGACGTCACCGTCCAGCGACTCGCTGTTCGGTTGGACGTTGCTGAAGGGCGCCCTGTCCTCGCCGGCCGCGCTGGCCGAGACCGTGGAGCGCCGGCTGGCCAAGGCCCGCCTGGAGCCGACCGGCCCCATCGGCTCGCCGCCCGATGCGGAGGCCGACGCCCTGAAGCGTCTGTGGCTCCTCAGCCAGGACGCCATGGAGGCGGGTTCGGCCAAGATCGCCGAACTGGTGCGGGTGCTGAAGGAGATCGGCGTGGGGAAGAAGTCCGCCACCCGGGCGGTGATCTTCTCGGAGCGGCTGCGCACCCTGGACTGGATCGCCGACGCGGTCCGCTACCAGTTGGGCATGACCGACGAGCAGGTCCAGACGTTCCACAACTCCAAGTCGGACGAGGAGCAGCAGTCGATCATCGAGGGCTTCTCGATGGCGTCGGCCCCGATCCGGGTGCTGGTCACCTCCGACATCGCCTCGGAGGGTGTGAACCTGCACAAGCAGTGCCACCACATGATCCACGTGGACCTGCCGTGGTCGCTGATCACCCTGGAGCAGCGCAACGGCCGCATCGACCGCTACGGCCAGTTCCACTCCCCCGAGATCCGCTACCTCGTGTACACACCGGCCGACCCCGAGGTGGCGTCCGACGTGCGGGTGCTCAAGAAGCTCATCGAGAAGGAGCACGCCGCCCACCGGGCGCTGGGAGACGCCGGGTCGGTGATGGGCCTGCACAGCGCCACCGAGGAGGAGGTCTCGATCATCAAGGCGCTGCAGAAGCGCACCGCGGAGGAGCGTGAGGTGGCGTTGGAGACGGTGGCGCCGACCCCGGTGGCCTTCGATCCGTGGGCGTTCGCCGGCATCACCGACCAGGCCGGGCCCGGCGACCCGGCCCCGGCGGCGCCGGTCCTGCCTCCGGCGGTGGCGGAGGCCCCGGTGCCGTCGCTGTTCGACGGCGACCACGCCTACCTGGAGAACGCCCTGCGCATGACGTTCGACGACCTGGCGTCGGTCGGCTGGGAGACCGACGGCCGGGTGGTGTCGTTCCGGCCGCCCGACGACCTGCTGGCTCGCCTGTCCGCCCTCCCCCAGTCGTACCTGCGCCAGCGGAACCTGGCCGAACGGATCCGGCTCACCACCGACGCCGAGACCGCCAACCGGTCCCTGGTCGATGCCGTCAGCCACCGGGCCCAGGCCGGCGAGACCGGCACGGCGTGGCCCGAGGTGCACCACCTCGGTCCGCAGCACCCGGTGCTGGAGTGGATCGCGGACAAGGTGCTCTACCGGCTGGGCCGCAACGAGGCCATCGCCATCGCGTGCGACGTGGACGAGCCCACCCTGCTGGTGTCCGGCGTCTGGTCCAACCGGCTCGGCGAGCCGATCGCCGCCGCCTGGTTGGGGGCCACGGTGGACGACGGGCTGGTCACCTTCCAGGACCTGCACGAGGTGCTGGATCGGGTCGGGGTCCGCCAGAACATGGTGAACCGCGCCTGGTCGGGTGACCTGGGTGCCCCGTCGACCCTGATCGGCCCGGTGGTGGTGGCCGCCCGGGCCCATCTGGCCGAGACCATGGAGGGGCCGCTCGACGAGGTGAACGAGCGGCTCGAGACCCACAAGCAGCGACTGGCCGCCTGGCAGGTCGACGCCCGGCTGGTGGCCGAGGGCATGGCCCCGGGTGTGCACCGCACCCACCGCCTGGAGGACATCGAGCGGTTCACCCGCCAGACCGAAGCCCTGATCATCGAGCGCACCCCGGCCACCGACCCGCTGGTGCGCATCGTGGGCGCCCTCCTCCCCAAGGACCACTGACATGGCTGCCGGTTCCACCAAGGCCTCTGCGGACGAGAAGCTGATCCCGGCGCTCGTCAACGCCGGCTACTTCTCCGACTACTACCTGGGCTACCGCCTCGACGCCGGCCTGGCCGACCTCTACGCCCGGTGGGACGCGGCCGAGAAGCAGGGCGATCCCACGCCGCGGACCAGGGTGCGCAGCCTGTCCAACGCGTTCGACAAGTACCGGGCCGATGCCGCGGCCACCGCTCCCCCCGACGAGACCGACCAGGGCGACGAGGGCGACGGCGGGGCCGCCCGGGCCGCCGACCAACGGCACCGGCCCCCGGCCGAGGCGCTCGATGCCCAGCGGGACCTGAACGCCGCAGTGTTGGAGGCGCTGGGCTGGGCGCCCGAGCGGCGGGTGGTGGAGCTCACGTCGGGCCACCTCACCGTCTCGGTGCCGGTGGTGCACGAGTGCGCCACCCACTCCGGCCGGTTGCTGCTGGCGGTGGAGACCGGCTTCGCCACCGATCCCGCCTCCGTGGTGGCCAGCCGGTCGGCGGCCGGAGCCCTGCTGGACCCGGTGCTGGTGAACGGCGTGGAGCAGGCGCGTTCGGTGATGGACGTGGCCCAGATCGTCTTCATCGCCGACGACCCGCCCAGCTACCTGTTGGTGGTGTCGGGCGGGTCGATCACCCTGCTGGACCGGGACCGCTGGGCCGAGGGCGTGTTCATCGGGGCCGATCTCGACGATGCCGTCGCCCGCCACGACACCCGACCCAAGGGCGAGTTGGCCGCCATC
>CAUJFC010000181.1 GCA_963169755.1 Actinomycetota bacterium
CCACCAGCGAGAGCTACGACCACCACGTATCGACCATGTTCGGGCGGTGGCGGCGGACATCGACCGGGTGAGCCGCAACCCCGGAGATCTGGTGGAGACCCAGCTCCAGACCAACCGTCAGCTCATGGCCGACCGTCTGGGGGTGGACGCCTCGGCCGATGCCGCCGAACTCGACGCCGCCGCCCGGCGCCTGGGTGTCGACGCTGGCCTGGTCTCCTCGGTGTGCTCGATGCCCGCTGATCTGACCGAGGCCTTGGCGGTGGGCGAGTTCGCCGCCCATCATCACCGGGCGGTCATGCGGGGTGACCAGAGTCGACCGGTCGTGGTTGCGCCCGCAGGTGACCTCGAATCCGCCAGCCGATCGACCGGTACCGTGCCGGTCAACTGAACCCAGGGAGCCCTACGTGTCCGATCCGACCGCCCAACCGCCCACCCCCGCGGAGACAGGAGTTCTGCGAACACTGCGGACCCGCCTCCACGCTGAGGTGTCCAAGGTGGTGGTTGGTCAGGAGGAGGCCCTTGACTCGTTACTGGTCTCGCTGGCCGTCGGCGGCCATGTGTTGCTCGAGGGTGTGCCCGGCACCGCCAAGACCCTCCTGGCATCCACCTTCGCCAAGGCGCTGGGATTGGAGTTCCGACGGGCCCAGTTCACCCCGGACCTGTTGCCATCGGACCTCACCGGGAACATGACCCTGCGCGACCGGGAGCTGGTTTTCCGGCCCGGTCCGGTGTTCACCAATGTCCTGCTCGCCGATGAGATCAACCGGACTCCTCCCAAGACTCAGGCCGCCCTGTTGGAGGCCATGCAAGAGGGGCAGGTGTCGATAGACGGCACCGCCCACCCGTTGCCCCAACCCTTCCTGGTGATCGCCACCCAGAACCCCATCGAGTACGAGGGCACCTACCCCTTGCCCGAAGCCCAGCTCGACCGGTTCCTCATCAAGGTGCTGGTGGGTTACCCCACCGAGGACCAGGAACGCTCGCTGCTGGTCATGGGCCGTCGGGGTCTGGCTCCCACCGGAACCGATCAGGTGACCCGGGTGGTAGACGGCAACGACGTCATGGCGGCTCGAGCCGAGGTGGATGCCACCGCGATCACCGACGAGGTGGCGGCCTATGTGACGGCGCTGATCCGCCAGACCCGGGTCCTGCCGGCGGTGGCCGTCGGGGCCAGTCCTCGCGCCGCCGTCCACCTGCTGGTGGCCGCCAAGGCATCAGCCCGGCTGTGGGGGAGGCACTTCGTGATTCCCGACGATGTGATCCGGGTGGCTCCGGCGGTGCTTCGCCATCGCCTGGTGCTGCGACCCGAGGCCGAACTGGATCGTCTGACCCCCGACGCGGTGGTGGCCAACGCGGTGGCCGCCGTTCCCGTTCCTCGCTGAAGGCAGGCCCCGTTGCCCGTCAGCCCCACCGGTCGATCGATCGCCTTACTGGGTGCCTTGGCGCTGACCGCCCTGGTCGCCCCGGCTCCGATCGTGGTGGTCGGGGTGATTCTGGTCGTGGCCGGGGTGATCGTCGACGCCTGGTGGGTTCGGCGTGCTCCAGCAGTGAGCCGACACGCCTCCCGAGAACTGGTACGGGGTGTGCCGGTCCCGTTCGTGGCCCAGGTCGAGTCCCGTCCTGCGGTGCGGGTGAGGGTGCGTCAGCCTCAGACCGCCGACCTGCGGCTCACGCCCGCCGAGGCAGAAGGGTCGCTGATTGGTGAGATCGTGGCCACCGCCCGGGGCAATCACGTTCTGGACCCGTTGGTGGTCCGATCCACCGGGCCTTTGGGGCTGGCCTCCTGGACCCACCGGTTGTTGGAGCCCGAGGAGTTGACCGCCCACGCCGATCTGCCCGGGGCCCGTCGGTTGGCGGCCGCGGTGGCGGCGGGGACCTTCCGTGACCCGGGCCTGCGGCGCGGTCCACTGGGTCTGGGAACCGATTTCGAGACGGTGCGGGACTACACCCCCGACGACGACATCCGGCACCTCAACTGGCGGGCCACCGAACGCACTGGTCGCGCCATGGTCAACCAGTACCGCGAGGACACCGAACGCGACCTGTGGTGCCTGGTGGACTGCGGTCGGCTGCTGGCTTCGCCGGTTGAGGACCGGACCCGGCTGGACGCCGCCCTCGACGCGGTGGCGGCGGTGGCAGCAGTAGCCGACGTAGTGGGAGACCGGGTGGGGGCGGTGGCGTTCGATTCGGAGATTCAACGAGTGGTACGACCCCGGCGGTCCAATGCCTCGGCGCTGACCCGCCTCCTCGACGACCTCCAGCCTCGAGTGGTCGACAGCGACTACCAGGCGGCCTTCGCCCGGGTGGGTAGCGCCAAACGATCGTTGGTGATCGTGTTCACCGATCTTCTGGACGAGGCCGCGGCGCGGCCGTTGCTGGCGGCGGTGCCGGTGCTGTCGCGACGCCACGCCGTGCTGGTGTCCGGCACCGACGACCCGGACCTGACCCGAGCGGTCACGGCGGCTCCGGTCGGGCGGAGAGATCTTGCCGAGGCTGGAGTGGCAGCCACCATCCTGGCCGAACGTGACCAGGTCCGGACCCGTCTCTCCGGAGCCGGGGCGGTGGTGGTCGATGCTCCGGTCGATCAGCTCGCCAGCCGCTGCGTGGCCGCCTATCTGCGACTCAAGGCAACGGCGAGGATCTGATGAGGAGACCGGAATGAGCGCACAGATCGGTACCGGACCGATGATGGCGAGCCAAGGCGTCGGAGGCGGCGGGCGGGCTCCGGGCACTCTCGGGGAGTTCGTAGCGGTGGGCGAGCCGGGCTGGAACCGCGCTGCTGACCTGGCGGGCCGGGCTCGGGGTCGAGTTCAGCGACTGAATGCCGCTGAGGTTCGGGAACTGGGGCGGCTCTACCGGCAGGTGGTGGCCGACCTGGCCTATGCGCGTCAGCGGTTCGCCTCTGATCCGGTGACGGTCAAACTCGAGAGCCTGGCCCGTGACGTCCGGCCGCTGGTGTACGGAAGCGTCGTCCAGCGCGACTCGATGATCCGCTTCGTGGCCACCGGTTACTGGCGGCGGGTGGCCGAGCGGCCGGTGTTCCTGGTGGTGGCGGCCGTGCTGCTGTTCGCCCCGATGGTCGGGGTCGGGTTCTGGACCCACGGCTCGCCCGACCGGGCCGCCCAGGTGGCCCAGGTCTCCGAACTGTCTGCCGGGGTTGGCGAGGGCGGCTTTCGGGATCCTGACACCGACAAGGTGACCGACACCGGCACCAACGCCGGGTTCTCGGCGTCGATCTTCACCAACAACGCCAGGGTGGCTCTGGTGGCCTACGCCGGGGGCGTGACCGGTGGGGTGGTGACCATCATCAGCTTGATGTTCAACGGTCTGGTGATCGGTCTGGTGGCCGGGCTGGCGGTGAGCAGCGGCAACGGAGTTGCTCTCTGGCGGCTCATCATTCCCCACGGCGTCCTGGAACTGTCGCTGATCGTGGTGTCAGGGGCGGCTGGCCTGCGGACCGGCTGGGCTCTCCTGCGACCAGGGCATCGGAGCCGGGTCGAGGCCCTGGCCACCGAAGGCCGGGCCGGTATCGAGATGGCTCTCGGATCGGCCCTGTTGCTGGTGCCGACCGGATTGGTCGAGGGGTTCGTGACTCCCCGTGGTCTCAGCTTGGGTCCCGCCCTGGCGGTCGGTGGAGGTCTGGGGGTTCTGTACTGGTCGCTGGTCTGGTGGCGGGGTCGGCTCGGCGGAGACCGGTAGGTTCGGAGCCCGTGGAGCTCGACGACCGAATCACCCTGGCCGGCGCCGAAGGCGTCGACCTCGATGTCGTCCTGGCCGGACTGACCTCCCGGGTGGGGGCCGCCTTGTTGGACCTAGCCCTCCAGGTGGTCGCTCTGCTGGGACTCACCGCCCTGGGTGGGCTGTTCGGCGACGCCGGGGTGGTCATCGTGGCGGTGGGCGGTTTCATGGTGATGATGGCCTACCCGGTGGTGGCCGAGGCTTACGCCGGAGGGCAGACGGTTGGTAAACGGGCGCTCGGTCTGACGGTGGTCTCCATCGACGGTACGCCCGTGTCTTTTCTGGCGGCCACGGTGCGCAACGTTCTGCGTGTGATCGACATTCTGCCGGGTACCTACCTGGTGGGAGCGGTGGCCATCTTCTTCTCCGCCCGCAATCAACGGGTGGGCGACATCGCGGCCCGGACCCTGGTGATCCAGAAACGCCGAGCCGGAGCCGACACACCGACCATGTCGGTGGGGGCCGGCCTGGGCTGGTCGACCAACGGGTCGTCGGTACCGGTGGCTACTGCGGGGCTGGTGGGGGTCGAGCACTGGGACCTGTCGGGCGTGACAGCAGAGGAGGTGGCCGCCGCCCGCACGTTCCTGGCCCGCCGGGCGGCCCTCGACCCCGCCCACCGGGCCAGCCTGGCCCAGACTCTGGCACTCCAGCTTCTGCCCAAGGTTGCGGGAGTCCCGCTCGACGGTGGACCTGAGGTGTTCCTCGAGCGGGTTGTGGCCGCCCGCTCCCGCTGACCGCCCGCTGGGCTGCCGCCTGCACCACGTCCCTGACGGTCACGGGCCGAGTCGCTCAGGTAGCTGCCAGTTCCGGGTTTAGGTCGGACCCGAAGCGGTTCAGCAGCATCTGAGCGGCTGCGGTAGGCGAGGTGCGACCGGCCTCCACCGCTGCCTCTACCTGGGCCAGCACCGAACGCACCGCTGGAGCCTGGCGGAATCGCAGTGCCAACTCGGCGCGGACCTCATCCCACATCCAGGCAGTGGCCTGGTGAGAACGGAGGCGGTCGAGCTGTCCGCTGGTAACCAGGTGCCGGTGGGCGGCCACCAGATGGGTCCACACCTCGGCGATACCGGTACCGGTAGGGGAGGAGACCAGCATTACCTCGGTGGTGAGGCCATCGTGACGGGGCCGGAGCAGGTGCAGGGCCCGTCGCAGATCGGCGGCCGCGTGGTGGGCGGCGGCTGCCAGGTCTCCGTCGGCTTTGGTGACCACCACCAGGTCGGCCAGCTCCATGATCCCGCGCTTGATGCCCTGGAGGTCGTCCCCTCCCCCCGGCGACGCCAGTAGTACGAACAGGTCGACCATGTCCGCCACTGCCAGTTCGGACTGGCCCACCCCCACCGTCTCGATCAGCACCACGTCATGGCCGGCCGCCTCACACAGCAACCCCGCCTCGCGGGTGCGGCGGGCCACCCCACCGAGCTCGCCGCCCGACGGCGACGGACGGATGAAGGCACCGGGGTGACGAGCCAGAGCCTCCATGCGGGTCTTGTCGCCCAGGATCGATCCGCCGGTACGGGCACTGGTGGGGTCGATGGCCAGCACCGCCAGCCGGTGCCCCGCCTCGACCACGTGAGTGCCCAGGGCTTCGATGAACGTGGACTTTCCCACCCCCGGAGGGCCGCTGATACCGATCCGCAGGGCTGATCCAGTGTGGGGGAGTACATCGTCGAGCAGGGTCGCGGCTCGACTCCGATGGTCGACTCGGGTGGACTCGACCAGGGTGATGGCCCGGGCCAGCGCTCGGCGTTCTCCGGCCATCACTCCCTGGCGAAGCTCGTCGACGCCGGTGAATTCTCTCGAAGTTGCCTGCCCAGTGGCGGGGTCCGACGCGTCGTCGCGGTGGTGGAGATTGTCAGCCACCCCGACACGGTAGGCCGATGACCGGCACCGACCGGCCCGGCTCCCGCCCGGGTATCGGGCCAGTGGGCGGTACCGTGCTCCGATGCCCCAGAGAAGTCTGTACCTGCACGAGACGGTCGACATCGTCGGGCAAGGCCAGTACGACTACATGGCCTGCGTCACCCGGGAGCCCACCAACCAGATGCCGGGGATGCTCACCCTCCAGGGCACCTTCTTCGTGTGCGCGGTCGGTGGTGGGCGGTGGCCTCAGGTGGTGAACATCTGGGATGTCGGCGATGAGGGCTGGAACGGTTGGGCCCGAAACGTGGACCGATTGAACCTGAAGCGGAGGAACGCCTTCTACGGCGACTGGTGGGACGAGGCCGCCCAGTGGCGCACCGGCGGCTTCGACCGGTTGTGCGGTGGCGTTCCGGGCAGCCCGTCGACCCCTGAGCTGGCGGCGCAGGGGGTGAAGGGGACGTTGTTCGTCCATCAACTTCTCACGGTGCGACCCGGCAGTGCTCTGGATTACCTGGCGGCGGTGGTGGACCACCAGGTTCCGGTCTGGGGTGATCACGGGCATCGACCGACGGGTATCTACGAGGTGTTGTCCAACCAGTGCGAGGTGGTGGTGGTGTGGGCGACGTCGATCGCCGA
>CAUJFC010000182.1 GCA_963169755.1 Actinomycetota bacterium
ACCGACATATCCCAGCGGATCCGCGACCGAGTGGTGGCCGAGGTCGAAGCGGGTGCACCCCTGGCCCCCGAGACCCTCACCCGGGCCTATGAGGACAGCGATGACGAGAAAATGAACGAGATCCGGGCACGAGTAGACGCGGTGGTCACCGATCCCGCCACCGCCGCCGCTCTCAAACCCTGGTATCGACAACTGTGCAAGCGCCCGTGCTTCCACGATGAATACCTACAGGCCTACAACCTGCCCAACACTCACCTAGTGGACACCGACGGCAAGGGGGTCGAACGAATTGACGAATCCGGAGTGTGGGTGGCTGGTACCCACTACCCAGTCGACTGCCTGGTATTCGCCTCCGGTTTCGAGGTCGGCACCGCGCTCAGCCGACGAGCCGGATTCGAGACGAGGGGTCGGGGCGGCCTGACGCTCACCGATCACTGGTCCCAGGGGATGCGCACCATGCACGGTACCTATGTGGCTGGGTTCCCAAATCTCTTCATCATCGGAATGACCCAGGGCGCCAACCTGATCTCGAACATCACGTCAAACCTCACCGAAGCTGCCACGACCATTGCTGCGGTAGTGGCCCGAGCCAACAGCTCAGGGGCGAGCCGGGTGGAGGTGACTGCAGAAGCCGAGGAGGCGTGGGTAGAGCTGGTATCGGGCGGAACCGGAGGTTTCCTCGGCAACCCCGACTGCACCCCTGGCTACTACAACAACGAGGGTGGCCCAATCGGAGCCCGCCAGCACCTCGACGCTGGTGGATACCCCGCCGGTCCAGTGGCCTTCTTCGACCTTCTCGAAGAGTGGAGAACCGACGGCCGTTTCGACGGGCTCGCGTTCAGCTGAGCCTCACCAGATCGAGACCCGCTCAGACGGTTCCAGCCACAACTCATCTCCCGGCCCGACCCCGAACGCGTCGTGGAAAGCATCGAGGTTGCGGACCACCGCATTGCAACGGAACTCGGGAGGGGAGTGAGGATCGATGGCCAGCAGTCGGCCGACCTCCTCATCACGGGCCTTGGAACGCCATGCCTGAGCCCAAGACCAGAAGAACCGCTGAGATCCGGTCATGCCCTCGATCTCGGGCGGCTCCACACCGTCGCAGGCGATCCGGTACGCAGCGTGGGCGATGGCCAGCCCACCGAGGTCACCGATGTTCTCTCCCAAGGTGAACGCACCGTTCACGTGACGCCCGGGCGTCTGACGGGGTTCGAGTTGGTCGTACTGGCGAACCAGAGCAGCGGTGCGGACCTCGAACGCATCGCGATCCTCAGTGGTCCACCAGTCGTTCAGATTGCCGTCTCCGTCGTAGCGGGAACCCTGGTCATCGAAGCCGTGACCGATCTCGTGACCGATGACCGCGCCGATCGCTCCGTAGTTGACAGCCGGGTCCGCATCGGGGTGGAAGAACGGGGGCTGGAGAATGGCCGCCGGGAACACGATCTCGTTCATCAGCGGGTTGTAGTAGGCGTTCACCGTCTGAGGGCTCATGAACCACTCGTCGGTGTCAACCGGCTGTCCGATCCGGCCGAGGTCCCGTTCTGTTTCGAATGCGGCGGCTCGGCGGACGTTACCGATCAGGTCGTCTGGCTCGATCTCCAGAGAACCGTAGTCACGCCACCGATCCGGATAGCCAACCTTGGGTGTGAATGTGGCCAGCTTCTCCAGAGCCCGGGCACGGGTGGCCTCGGTCATCCATTCGAGATCGGTGATGCTGCGCCGATAGGCCTCGAGCAAGTTGTCCACCAGATCCAGCATCTGTTGCTTGGACTCGGGTGGAAAATGCTCGGACACGTACAGCTTTCCCACCGCCTCAGCCAGAGCTGACTCCACGAGGGCGACGCCTCGCTTCCACCGGGCCTTGAGTTCAGGTGCCCCGGTGAGGGTTCGACCGTAGAAGCCGAAATCGGCGTCCACGAACCGACTACTGAGAAGTGACGCGCTTGAACGCACCAAATTCCACCGCAACCAGAGCTTCCAGTCCTCGAGACCAACCGCGCCGAGAGCATCACTGAGGCCGCGCAGGTACGACGGTTCGCGCACAATGACCCGATCAAGGGTCGATACCGACGCACCGAGTCCCGTCAGCCAACTCGACCAGTTGACCAGGGGAGCCAACTGGTCGAGCTGGACACGATCCATCGGGTTGTAGGTGGCCTGGGCATCACGGTCACGAACATTGTCCCAGTGGTATGACGCCAGCAGGGTCTCCAGCGTCATGACGCGCTGAGCGCCCTCGGACGCCACATCGGGGTCCAACCCCGACATGGAGAGCATCAGCGCGATGTGGTCCACATAGCTACGGCGAATCTCCTCGAACGAGTCCTCGCGATAGAAGGACTCGTCGGGCAGACCCAGGCCGGACTGCACCAGGTACACCCCATACCGGTCAGAGCATCCGGCATCAGCGAATACCGCCAGCCCGAACGGGCCTGGAACGCCAACCCGGCCAAGCCGTCCGATCACCTCCATCAGGGCATCGAAGGTCGTCACCGCTTCGATCGCATCCATATCCCCCTGGATCGGCTCCACATCAAGGGCTTCGATGCGGTCCTCGTCGCAGAAACTGGCGAATAGGTCCGCCACCTTCTGGGCCTCGGTTCCCGGTTTCTGTGGATGGGAGACCAGCGACTCGAGGAGAGCACGGACGTGCTCCTCTGACTGATCTCGTAGGCGATGAAACGACCCGTGGCTGGCCCGGTCGTCGGGAATCTCCGCCGTGGCCAGCCACTGACCGTTGACGGCGCGGAACAGGTCGTCTTGTGGCCTCACCGTTGTGTCGCGATGGTCGAGGTCGATACCCGAATCGTTCATGAATTGTTTCTCCCGAACCTGACCCTGAGGTGGGTCGTGACCCTACCGGCACCGCGAGCCGGAACCGCGCCCACCCTCAGCTGGCCAGGGCGGCCGCCTCGGCGTCACGCCGGTGACGGTCATAGGCCCAGCCCGGTCCCCGCAACACGAACGAGAGACGATCAGCCCAGGTGCGCGAATGGGCAACGTCACGGAACATGTCGGCGTACTCGTGGGCCGCGACCCGCAGTGGATTGAACGTGTTGATGTTGCGAGTGAGGCCGTAGACGACCGGCTCCTCCTCGGGCTGGAACGTACCCAGCAGCCGATCCCACACAATGAGCATCCCACCGTGATTCCGGTCTATGTAGCGACGATTCACACCGTGATGCACGCGATGGTGTGAGGGCGTGTTGCCCACCTGCTCGAACCGTCCCAGCCGCCCTATGGCATCGGTGTGGATCCAGTACTGGTAGATGAGGTTCAGTGACCTCGAGGTGGCCACCATCTCGGGTCGTACCCCCAGCAGAGAGAGGCTGGAGTAGGGCACCAGGAACAGGAACGGATCGGTCACCGCCTGACGCAGTGCGGTCGACAAGTTGTAGTGCTCGCTCGAGTGGTGGACCACGTGGTTGGCCCACATGAATCGGCTCTCGTGCCAGAAGCGGTGATTCAGGTAATAGAGGAAATCCCACCCCACCATCGCCACCGTCCAGCCCACAACGCCCGTTCCGAGGTCGGGTAGGAGACGGCGACGCCACATAGCCTCGGATCGGGTGGCATGACCCCAGGCAGTCGTGGCGGCGATACCCGCTGCGGCCACCGTAACCACGCCCCCCGTCGAGGCCACCTGACGAGCGCGACGATAGCGACGTTCCAGCAGATGCCGCCGAGAGGTCACGTTCGCCCGGTCCGGTAGTGCGCCGGCCCGAGCAGCCAACATCCCGGCGGCGGATGACGGACTAGATCGACCATCGGAGCCAGAGGCGACGTGATCGTCGGTGGCTCCAGACCCCGCAGTCACTGCTGCCTCGGCCCGGCGAGCGACACGATCTGCCAGCGTCGTCACGGTGCCCGCTACCGCGGCGGTCGCTACCAGTGCCCGGCCCCAACGGCCTTTCCCCGGCGTTATCGGCGCCAGTAACCGCGGCGCTACCAGTGGCACAACCAGGCTGGCAGTTCCCATGGTCAAGCTGGTGATGGTGTCACGCCATTCATAGTCACCGGGCCGGGGGCCGCTGCGCCGGGCCCGAGCCCGATGGTGCAGGTACTCAGCCCCCATGGTGGCGAAGTACCAGGGAACAACCGCCACCTCCAGCTTCTTCACCGGGTCACACCTCAGGCTGTCTCATCGGGATGACTGGTGATCACGACCGGGCAAGGAGCGTGACGAACCACATGATCCGAGACCGAGCCCAGCAATGCCCGACGGAGGCCGCCGTGGCCCCGGGTTCCCAGCACCACGGCTCGGGCGTTCACCTCTTCGGCGTACAGGCAGATCTGTGAACCAGCCTCTCCCGCCAACACCATGATCTTGGCATCGGGAATCCCGACCTCGGCCGCCACAGACCGGGCCAGAGCCTGGCCATCCTCCTTGGCCGCCTGTAGCTGGGCGTCATAGGCCTCGGGAGAGATGACCCCGCCCGCAAAGCCAGTTCCAGTGACCAGCATCGGATCGGGTTCGTGGACAACGGTCACCACCACAACTGGACCGTCCGGGGCAATCAGCGCCAGGCCGGCTCGTAGCGCCAGGTTCGAGTGATGGGACCCGTCGGCGCAAAGAAGAAGTGGTCTGTTCATGACCGAACGGTACCGCCAATGATCCCCTTACTTGGCCCAGACTCCAGCCGAGCACGGTTCCCGAGTTATCCGAGGTTGGGGCCGACCACCCGATCGACACGCCGGTCCCAGATCTCCAGGGCTCGCTCGTCCACCCGTTCGGGGTAGCTACTCGCCAGCATTGACCCGAGGGTCGCACGGATCGAGCCCGGAATTAGCACCCTGGCCAGGCCAGGGGAGCGGACCAGCCGACCGGCGAGCATCGCCAGTTCACCAGAAGTGGGGTCCGGGGTCCGTTGGTCCAGTCCGGCGACCACGGTCGACTCCGTCATCAAGCCGGCAGCGACGAGAGCGGCCGCCCCATCGCCACCGATGGCGGTACTGAGCCGGCGGAAGGCGTCAGAGGAGATGAGCAGTCCGCCGAACTCACGTTGAAACATCGACTGATATGCCCAGAGAACTGCTTCATCACCGACATCGACCGAGCCCTCGATCGCATCGGCCAACATGGTGCCCGCGATCAAGCCGAGCCCGATTCCTGAACCGTGAGCAGGAAACACCTGACAGGCGGCATCACCCACGAGGGCGAGACCCGGTGCAGTGAAACGGGCGTAAGGCCTACGCAACGGGATCACACCGAAACCACCGGACACCTCGTGGCCGATCCATGTCTCGCGACTGCGGAGATCCTTGAGCAGGCGGGGTCCCGTACCGAATCGACCGTCCGCGAGACATCCGACCAACACTCCGACCTCGCTCAGGTCTTCGCTCACGGTGACCGCCTCGGTCGAAAACCCTCCGGCGGTACCGACCATTGTGACGGTCTCACCCGCGAGAGCCCGGTGACGCTCCAGGAATTCGGTGGCGCCACCTCGGTCCGCCACCTCGAAGTGGAAGTCAGCGGCTGAGCAGAGCTCGTCGGTACGCAGCTTCGGGCACCAGCGTCTGAGGGTTGGATGAGTACGTCGGAGAACGCCTCCTCGCCCCGAAGCATCCACGAAGAGGGGGGCCGACAGCTCGACAACTCCCAGCTGGCCGTGGACCGATGCCTCGACCACCGCCGAGCGGAGCCGACCGTCTTCAATCTTCGCCGCGAGATTCTCGGCCCGGTCGATGATCTTCACACCCTCGCTGGCCGCTAGCGCCCGCAGCCGGGATCCGAGCAGACCCATGTCAGCGGTGACGGTGGGGGACCTTACGGTCACCCCATGACGACCGTCAGGGCCGACGAGGTGGGTCGTCCTATGGGCCGATACCCGCTCGGGAGCGACGGGAGGGTCCAACCGGGCCCGTTCGAACTGCCAATCGAGTACTCCGTTTGTCCACTGCGCTCCCCCCTCCGATGCCGCCCGTCGCTCCAGGAGGGTGACACTCAAGCCGCGACGGGCCAGCTGGTAGGCCGCGTTGGCTCCCGCCGTGCCCGCCCCCACGACTACGGCGTCGGAGTTGAATTTCCGGGTCGGCATCGACCGTTGGAGGGCGGAGCTCAGGCCGAGCGAGCGGCGATGGCATCGGCCACCGCCAGTATCCGACGGGCGTTGTCCACGTGGAGGTTCTCGATCATGCGTCCGTTGTGGGTGACAACGCCCTTACCGGCAGAGATGGCTTCCTCGAACGTGGCGATGAGGGCCCGAGCGTCTTCCACCGCCTCGGCGCTCGGAGCCCAGATGCGGTTGGCCGGCTCGACCTGGCTCGGATGGATGAGGGTCTTGCCGTCAAAGCCGAGCTGACGACCCTGAAGTGCCTCGGCCTCGAAGCCGACCTCGTCCTTGATGTCATTGAAGACGCCGTCGAGGATCACCTTGCCAGTGGCCCGAGCGGCCAGCAGGCACAGACCAAGGCCGGTCAGAAGCGGTTGACGGCCGGGCACGTGCTCTGCGTGCAGCTCCTTGGCCAGGTCGTTGGTACCCATGACCAGAACGGTGAGACGCTCAGACGCTGCGGCGATGGCTTCGGCGTGGAGCATGGCCACCGGAGTCTCGACCATCGCCCAGATCCGGGTGTGATCTGGCGCGCCAGCGGCTTCCAGCCCACGCTCGATGGCGGCGACATCGGCCACCGAGCTGACCTTGGGCACCACCACGGCGGCCGGGCCGGCCTCAGCAGCAGCCGCGATGTCCGCGGCGTGCCACTCGGTGTCCAGGCCGTTCACCCGAATCGTCACCTCCTTGGCTCCGTACTGCCCGGATGAGGCGGCGGCACACACCCGCTCACGGGCTTCGGCCTTGGCGTCGGGGGCGACGGCGTCCTCCAGATCCAGGATCAGGGCGTCGGCGTCGATGCCCTTGGCCTTCTCCAGGGCGCGCTCGTTGGCGCCAGGCATGTAGAGGACGGAACGACGGGGGAGGATTTCAGACATCGGGTTCTCCGGGGTCAGACGAGACGAGATTCAGGCGAATCCGTAGAGCGCGGCCAGATCGGGGTCACGTTCGGACAGCTGGCGAGCCAGATCGACCATGACATGACACTGCTTCACCGAGGCGTCATCCTCCATCTTCCCGTCAATCATCACCGCGCCACGGCCGTCACCCATTGCCTCGATTACG
>CAUJFC010000183.1 GCA_963169755.1 Actinomycetota bacterium
CGAGGGCTACTTCGAACGGGTGGGATTCACTCCGTCACCCAGCCTCATGGCCAAGGACTGGGCGAGTTGACCGAGACTGACGGCTCAGGAGGTGCGCCGACAGGCGCACCGACCAGACAAGCACGGCATGGTTGAACCGAGGCGAAGCCGAGGTCTATCCAACCTGGCAGCGACAAGGGGTGCACCTATCCGCTCAGGTCCTATGTGATGTTCGGCCTAGAGGCCCCTCTCGGTTCGCCATTTGGCCTCCAACTCCCCCAGCGGAGTGGAGGGCGGTCCGTCCACCCAAGGCCACAGCTCGTCGGAGATGCGCCGCCAGTTGGCCACTGCCTCCAACTCTCCCAGCAGGGCGTAGATCCCCAAGTTGATCCGCTGGATGATCACGAACTGTGAGGGAACATTGGCCGCCTTCATGATCTCACCGTGGTCGCCTGAGGCGTCGAAGAAGCGGGCAACCGTCTCAGATGCATAGTCCTGGGTGAAGGCGAGCTCCGTGTCGTCCATCACGAACTCGTAGAAGTGACCGAAGTAATCGCCCACCTGTTGATCCGTGAAGGACTGGCCGGGCTTGAGCAGGCCGACCTCTTCCACGATACGCCGGTACTCCGCCAGGTCACGGTTCATGACCATGGCCTTGAGCATCGCCTCGAACGGATAGAGGTCCTCGGGGGTGAACCGCTTGACCAGGCCGTAGTCCAAGAAGGTGACTCGGCCGTCGGGACCGAACAGATAGTTACCGGGGTGGGGATCGCCGTTGAAGGCGCCGAACCGGTAGAGGCTCCCGAACACGAACCGGTAGATGCTTTCGGCCGCCAGATTCCGTTGTTCCTGGGACCACTCGCGTACCTCAGCGAACCGCGCTCCCGTTGCCAGTTCGGTGGTGAGCACCCTCCGGGTCGACAGCTCGTCCACCACCTCGGGTACGTGAATGAAAGGATGCCCCCGATAGTGATCGGCGAACAGCCGCTGGTTGTCGGCTTCGATCCGGTAGTCGAGCTCCTCACCGATCCGGTCACGAAGTTCGGCCACCAGCGGCTTGGGATCGAGACCCGGGAACATCGCCTTCATCGCCCCGAACAACAGGCCGGCATTGTCCAGGTCTCCCCGGATGGCTTCGTCGACGCCGGGGTACTGGACCTTGACCGCCACCGCTCGACCGTCATGGGTGAGCGCTCGGTGTACCTGCCCGATCGACGCCGAGGCGATCGGGACCGGGTCCCATTCGGCGAACACCTTCTCGGGAGGAGACCCCAGTTCAGTCCGGATCACCTCGGCCGCCAGCTCGGGCGCCATCGGCGGGGCATCGGCCTGAAGTTGAGCCAGAGCGTCTCGCACCGGCTCGGGCATTCCCTGATGGAGGAAGCTGGCCATCTGACCCAGCTTCATCATCGCCCCCTTCAGGTTGCCCAGGGTTTCGGCAACCTCGGTGGCGGTGCGGATCTGATGCTGGAGGTCGAGTTCCTCGCGCCGTTGAGCGTCGGCAAAGGTGCGGCGAGCCTGATGGACGGCCCACGATCCGCCGGCTCTCGAGGCGGCCCGAGCGGTGAGGTAGGACCGTCGAGCACGACCGGTGGCGCCAATCGGACCACCGCTGGTGGCAGCTCGGTTGGCAGACCTGGGCTGGAGTCGTGTGCGGGCCACCGCTACCCCGGCTGCCGCTACCGCGGCAGCGATAGCCGCCAACCTGGCGTATGACCTTCTGGCAGGTAGGGACTGTTCAGCCATGAGCTGAGACCATACGGCCACCGACTACCGGCCTGTCGACTCACAAGCCAGGGATTGCATGTCGCCAGTCACCTCGGTCGATTGGGGCCTCGATCTTCCTTGCTGACTACGGTCCGGCTAGTCGCGGGCCATGTTGGCGAACTTGGTGTAGTGGTCGAGGAAGGCGAGGCGGACCATGCCGGTGGGGCCGGCTCGGTGCTTGGTCACCAGAACCTCGGCCGTCCCCCGATCGGGCGACTCGGGGTTGTACTGCTCATCGCGGTACAGGAACACCACCACGTCGGCGTCCTGTTCGAGAGAGCCCGACTCGCGCAGGTCGGCCAGCATCGGGCGCTTGTCGGCCCGCTGTTCCAGGGCCCGATTGAGCTGGGCCAGGGCCACCACCGGGCACTGGAGTTCACGGGCGAGGATCTTGAGGCCCCGGCTGATCTCGGCCACCTCGGTCTGACGGTTCTCGGCCCGGGAGTTGCCGGTCATGAGCTGGATGTAGTCAACCACGATCATTCCGAGCTGGCCGACCTTGGACTGAAGCCGGCGGGCTTTGGAGCGGATCTCCATCACCGTCACGTGCGGGTTGTCGTCGATCCAGAGCTGGGCGTCACCCAGTCTCCCGATGGCATGACTGATTCGCCGCCAGTCGTCATCGGTCAGACGACCATTGCGCACCTTGGTTGAGTCAACCCTGGCTTCGGAGCACAGCAGTCGCTGCGACAGCTCGATCCGGCTCATCTCGAGCGAGAAGAACAGAACTGGGAGGTTGGCGTCGAGGGCGGCATGAGAAGCCATGCCCAGAGCAAAGCTGGTCTTGCCCATACCTGGTCGAGCTCCGACCACCACCAGGGCGTTGGGCTGGAGGCCAGCGGTCAGCTCGTCGAAGTCGGTGTACCCGGTGGGAGTTCCGGTAATGGTGTTACCCCGCTCGTACAGGGCCTCGAGATTGTCCAGGGTCTGGTCGAGCAGGTCGTGCAGTCGGCTGGTGGAGTCGGTCTGGCGGTGCTGGGCCACCTCGAACATCATGGACTCGGCTAGGTCGACCGCCTTGGGGACGTCGTCGGGCAGGCTGTAGCCGATCTCGGCGATCTCGCCCGCCACCCCGATCAAGCCCCGCAACAGGGCGTGCTCCTCGACGATCTTGGCGTACCGCGCCGCGCTGGAGGTGGCCGGTGTACCGGCTTGAAGGGCCAGCAGGGCAGACGGACCACCCACCGCGTCGAGCAGGTCGGCTCGGGCCAGTTCGTCGGCCACAGTGACCGGGTCCACCGGCTCTCCACGGGCCGACAGGGAGGTGATGGCCTCGAACACGTGACCGTGAGCGGGCCGGTAGAAGTCGTCGGCTGAGACCACCTCGGAAGCGACATCGATTGCCGTTCTCGACAGCAGCATCGCTCCGAGCAGAGATTCCTCGGCATCGGTGTTGTGGGGGAGGCGCCGGCCGGCGGTCGGTCGCGGTGTGTTCGGGCTGGACCGTCGGCCGCCACCACCACCGGACGAGATCGGCTCGTCGAAGTACCCGGCAGGAGGCTCGTCGAAGTCGGGGATCGGCTCGTCGGGCATGGTGACTACACCTTCGTACGATCGGGTTGTCGATAACCAGTAGCGAAACCTTGTGGTCTTGCTGTGGATGATCTGTGGACATCTCGGCGCCGGCCCACAGGAGATGGCCGAGCCGAAAACGGGACCGGACCGGGCCTGAACCCGGTCCGGTCGGTGATCGTCAACGCGTCACGACGCGTCAGCGAACGACGTCAGTTGGAGACGACCTCGACGGTGACCGGAAACTCGACGTCGGCGTGCAGCTTGACCGGAACCAGGTGCGTGCCGGTGGCCTTGATCGGCTCGTCCAGGGTCACCTGGCGACGGTCGATCTCAACCCCGGTCTGCTCCTGAACGGCTGACACGACGTCGGCCGCGGTAACAGACCCGAACAGCCGGCCGTCGCCGCCCACCCGCACCTTGATGGTGACTGGCTGGGAGACCAGGTTCTTGGCCACCTCTTGGGCGGCTTGCCGCGCCGCCGCATCACGGATGTCGCGGGAACGCTTCATGGCCGCGGCCTGAGCCTGAGCACCCTCGGTGGCCTTGAAGGCCAGACCGCGGGGCAGCAGGTAGTTGCGCCCGAACCCGTTGGCGACCTCGACGACATCGCCCTTGTTCCCGACGCCGGAGACGTCGGCACGAAGGATCAACTTCATCAGGCGTCCACCTCCTCGGTCTCGATGGCCTCGTCGAGCTCGTCGACACCTTCGTAGGCGTCGAACTCTTCGCCCTCACCACCACCGGTGGGCGGGGGACCCGACGGACGCGGTGGCGGCCCGTCGGCCCGGATACCACGGTCTCCGCCCCGGTCACGTCCACCACGCTGCTGGGTGACACGGTTGGCATAGGGGAGCAACGCCATCTCGCGGGCGTTCTTGATGGCCATGGCAATGGCGGCCTGCTGCTGGGTGTCGTTGCCGGTGACCCGACGGGCCCGGATCTTGGCCCGGTCGGACATGAACCGGCGCAGCAGGGTGATGTCCTTGTAGTCGACGTAGTCGACGGACTCCTGGGTCAGGATGCTGACCTTCTTCTTGGCGCGGCGCGCGTTGTCCTTGTTCTTGACGCGCTTGGGCTTGGGTGCCATCAGAACGGCTCCTCCCCGTCGTAGTTACTGGGCTCGTTGGCGACGGGACGACCCCCGCCACCGGTGGAGCCACCGCTGGAGGCTCCGTCTCGTCGATCGATCTTGTGCACTTCGGCGGTTGCCCACCGGAGGCTGGGGGCAACCTCATCGGCCACCACCTCGACCTTGGAACGCTTCTCGCCGTTGTCGGTCTCCCAGGAGCGCTGCTCGAGGCGACCGGTGACGATCACGCGGGTACCGCGGGGCGCCGAGTCGGCGACGTTCTCGGCCAGTTGGGCCCAGCACTTGACGTCGAAGAAGGAGACCTGCTCCTCCCACTCGTTGGTGGTCCGGTTCTGCCAGCGGCGGTTGACGGCCAGTCCGAAGGTGGCCACGGCCTGCCCACTTGGGGTGAAGCGGACCTCGGGATCGCGGGTCACATTGCCCACGAGGGTGACGGTGTTGTCCATGCTCAGCTCCTGCTGGTCACCCGGCCGCGTCAGCCGCGACCGGAGCCGGCGCCCCGAGCAGCCCGCGGCGGTGCGCCTCGGAGTCAGGAAGCCGGATGATCTTGTGGCGGACAACCTCGTCCGCGATGCGCAGGTTGCGGTCGACGGAGTCGAGCGCGCCCGGCTCGGCCTCGATCTCGAACACCACATAGAACCCCTCGGTCTTGTGGTTGATCTCGTAGGCGAAACGGCGGCGGCCCCACTTCTCGGTCTTGGGCACGGTTCCACCGGCCGCTTCGACCTGGGCGGTCACCTGGTTGATCACCTTGGCAACCTCGGACTCTTCGAGTCCGCCGTCGCAGATGACCATCATTTCGTACGCTCGCATCGCGAGCCTCACCTCCCTTCGGACCCGGCCTGGCCGGGGCCCCAACCATTGGGGCAGGGTCTGCAATTGGACCGTGAGACGATACCGGAACCCGGCTTGGTTGACCTCATCGCGCCATTCTCTTCACCGAGTATGACAACAAGCCGGCGACATCGAAGAGCGCCCATTGGCGTGCCCAGACAAGCACGGTATGGCTAGACCGAAGCGAAGCCGAGGGTCCATACAACCTTGTGGAGAGGAATGGTCCACCTGTCTGCTCGGTCCTGAATCACCGTCAGGCTGCTGGACAGACGATCAGAGGGCTGGACAGGACGGGCCGACCAGCTCCAACGCGGCATCTCTGCGGTCGGGGGTGGCCCCTTCCGGTCCGACCACTCCGATTCGGGGGAGCTCCCCCCGGGGCACTTCGATCGCGTATCGGAACGGTCCTCCGGCGGCGTAGCTGGGACAGGTCGGTGCAGCATCCGGGCACGGATCCATGTCGGCCACCGACACCAGCATTCCGTCAGCATCGAAGTAGGCGATCGACAGGGGCAGCCTGGTGTTACGCATCCAGAACCCCGAGGACACGTCCTCGTCGAACACGAAGACCATTCCATCGTGGCCCCCCAAGGACGCGTCCGTCACGAACATGAGACCCGCGGCCCGCTGTGCGGCGGTCAGCGCCGCCAGCAGGCACAGGTGAGTCTCGGAGCCATCGGCAGCGGTGACCTTCGCGCTGACCTCGCCGAAGCCCTCCAACTGAACCCGACCACCGACCTCGGACGTCCAGGCTCCCACCAACCCGGCCGGAGTGGTGGGAGCGGTGGTCACTTGGGCCAACCACGAGGCATTCGACGGGCCTCGGGAGACAGAGTCATCGCTGACCTCGCTGCCACCCGACACCACCACGGCGAGCACAACCAGCCCCAGCAGCAAACAGATCGCCCCTCCGACCACCACCAGCCGCCGTGATCGACCATCCAGTCGAGGCCGCCCTCCTCCGGGTGCTGGCGGGTCGAGGGTCACCTGTGAACTCCGATCACGTCGGAGAACCGTAGATCCCCAGTGTCTCGGCCACCTCGGTTGCCAGATGGTACGACTCGTCCGGACCGGGGAAGGTCCCATCACGGACGTCGGCGGCGTAGGCCGCCACCGCCTCGATCGACACACCCCGGACATCGGCGTACCGGCGCACGAACTTCGGTGCCATCCGGTCCTCGATTCCCAGGACGTCGTGGTACACGAGAACCTGACCGTCGCAGGCCGGCCCGGCCCCGATGCCGATGGTCGGCACCCCGATCGACTCGGTGACCATGGCCGCCACCTCGGTGGGTACGCCCTCCAGCACAATGGAGAAGCAGCCAGCGTGTTCGAGGGCCTTGGCGTCCGAAACCAAGGCCAGCGCGGCATCAGGCCTTCGGCCCTGGACCTTGAAGCCACCCATGGCGTGCACCGACTGGGGTGTCAGACCTAGGTGACCCATTACCGGGATCTCAGCGTCAACCAGTGCCTCGATCATGGGGATCCGCTTGGAGCCACCTTCCAACTTCACCGCCTCGGCCCCGGCCCGAATGAGAGCTGCGGCGTTGCGGACCGTGTCCTCGGGCGACAGGTGGTAGCTGAGCCAGGGCAGGTCGCCCACGATCAGGGCATGAGGCTTGGCCCGAGCCACCGCCGCGGTGTGGTGGACCATGTCATCGATGGTCACCTGGAGGGTGTCGTCGTAGCCGAGCACCACCATGGCCAGCGAGTCGCCGACCAGGATGAGGTCGACACCGGCTTCACTGGCGATTCGGGCCCCTGGGGCGTCGTAGGCGGTGACCATCACCAGGGGACGAGCCCCGTTGCGCATCTTGGTGGCGCGCACGGAGGGAACCGTGACCGCGGTCGCGGGATTCGAGGCGGTTGAGCTCATGAGAGCCTCCTTGGGTTGTTACCGTCCAGCGCCCCATGGCTGCCGGCGGTGTCACCACGCTAGAACCGCCCGAGGCAACTGTTCCATTCCCGACAGCGTCGAACTCGCCATTCGGGGCACGCGGGTCCAAGCCCCGGGCGGTGGACTGGAATGGTCGAAGCGGTACCGTCAGCGGTGATGAGCGACCGGTGTGACTCGTGCGGGGATCAGGGTCCAGACCTGATCACCGTCCAACGGATCTATGTGCAATTCGGTTCCGACGGGCAGGTTACGGGCGAACGACCAGCCGACGAGTTCGAAACCTGGTGCGCGGTCTGCCGGACCATCTATCCCCACGAGGTCATCCTCGGCGATTGAGCGGCCAGGTCCTGAACCGGTCAGCCTGACGGATCGCCTCCCCCCGCTGGTGCGGTGGTGGCAGGAGATGTAGTCGGCGTCGCGGTGGAAGGTGGGGCGGTGGTGGCCGGCGTGGTGGTGGATGCCACGCCTCCACTGTCCTCATCGTCGTCGGCGGGAACCGTGGTAGCCGGAGCGGTGGTGGACGAAGGACGAGTGGTGGCGGACTGACCCGATCCGCTGGCGATCACCGACGTGCGTCCCAGCGCCGGATCCAGGGTCTCGCCTTCTCCCAGCACGTCGTCGTCCCACTCCGGGAACTCACGTACTTCGGTCGAGGCCGTGGCCGCCTTCATGAATGTGGCCCAGATCCGGGCT
>CAUJFC010000184.1 GCA_963169755.1 Actinomycetota bacterium
ATGATCCACCGGGCACCCGGGTCAGGTCACGGGGGTTACGGGTCGGTCCGAACGCCGAGTTCTCGGTGCTGGACCCCATGGCGAATTCGTCGAGGTTGGTCTTGCCGACCGTCACCGCTCCGGCGGCGGCCAGTCGCTCGACCACCGTGGCGTCATAGGGAGGTATCCACCCGTCGAGAATCCGTGACGAGCAGGTGGTCGGTACCCCATTGGTGCAGAGGTTGTCCTTCACCGCCACCGGAACCCCCGCCAAGGGGCCGGGATCCTCACCGGCCGCGACCCGACGGTCGATGTCGTCGGCGGCGGCTCGGGCGGCATCGGTGGTGACCAGATTGAAGGCATGGATGTCGGCCTCGGCCTGTTCGATCCGTGCCAGGTGAGATTCGAGCACCTCACGGGCCGACTGTTGACCGGAGCGGACCGCTGCTGCCAGGGCAACCGCAGTTGACTCTCCCGATGGCGAGCTCACGGAGCTTCACCCAAGATGGTGGGGACCCGGAACCGACCGGACTCGGCATGAGGAGCCGCCGCCAGAGCCTCGGAGTTGGACAGGGTCTCGCCCGGATCGTCGGCCCGCATGACGTTCACCAACGGGTACGGGTGCGAGGTTGGCTCCACATCGGCCAGGTCCAGTGCAGCAACATCCTCGGCATGGTCGAGGATGGCGGCCAACTGGCCGGTGAAGGTGTCCACCTCGGCCTCGGCCAACTCCAGGCGGGCCAGGCGGGCGACATGAACCACGTCGTCGCGGGAGATTCGGGACATGGCAGGCGATGGTACCGGTCAGGTTCCGGCGGTCACCTTTCGGGCGAACTCGACGGTGGCCTTCTCGACGATCTCGGCGTCGTAGTCCATGGTCACCACGTGGTAGCTGCGCTCGCAGCGCAGTCGCTCTACCGGCCCCGAAACCGCCTCGGCCAACAGGTCGGAGTTCTCGGGTGGGACCACGTGGTCCTGGGTGCTGGTCACGATCAGCATCGGCGCGGTGATCCGGCCGAGCCGGTCTCCGAAGGTGGCAGCCGCTTCGAACAGGGTCAGTAGCGGGGCCAGGGGAGTCTCGGGATAGGCGGTCTCAGCTACGCCCGGCTTGGCGATGTCGGAACCGATCCCCTCGAACCGGTCAGCTCCGGTGGCCAGAACCTGCTCCACCGCGTCCCGCATCCCCGGTGGTTCGCTGACCACCGCGTTGATACAAACCAGGCCGGCGATCTCGGGATGGTTGGAACCGAGCCAGGCGGTGAGCGCGCCCCCCATGGACAGCCCCACCACGACCACCTGTTCACAGCGGGCGGCGAGATCCCGGTATACCGCCTCTGCGTGCGATGACCAGTCGTCCCACCCGGTGGGGATCATGTCTTCGACCACGGTGCCGTGGCCGGGGAGCAGAGGCAGTTCTACGGTGAAGCCGGCACTGGCCAGCGCCTCGGCCAGTGAACGCATGGACCCGGGATTACCGGTGAACCCATGGAGTACCAGGGCTCCCGCCGGCCCCCCTTGATGGGACCAGGGTTCGGCCCCGGCGATGAGGTTGTCTGGGATGTCGTGGTTCATGGCGATGCTCCGAGGTGCTGCGCCCACCAGTCACCGATGACAGGCGGGGCCATCCAGTCTGATCGGCAGCGCCATGGCGATCTTGACCGCACCCTCCACTGCCGCCTCTCCTTGACCCGCCGGTCAATGCGGTGTTGCACTTGGGCCCCATGACCGAGGGTCGACAGCTCACCAACCAGGGTATGGAGCGAAAACAGCAACTCCTGGACCACGCCGCGGAGCTGTTCGCCGAACGGGGTTTTGCCGAAACCCGGGTGGCCGACATCGTAAAGGCCGCGGGCGTAGCCAAGGGCCTGTTCTACTGGTACTTCGAGAACAAGGAGGCGGTGTTCCGCGAGCTGGTGGAGTTGAACCGGCACCGCCTGCGTCAACACCAGGCCGCCGCCATGGATCGGTCGGCCGAGCCTCTCCTCCAGATCCGCCAGGGCACCGAGGCCTCTGTCCACTACATGGCGACCTACGCCAGCTTTTTCGCCCTGCTGGAGGTGGAAAGTCTGGACAAACAGTTCACCGACGAACTGCGCAAGGGCACCGAGATCCACACCCGCGACATGGCAGCCCTGTTACGCCGTGGGGTCGCGGACGGAACCATCCGCGATGACCACGTCGAGTTGCTGGCCTACGGCGTGGTCAGCACCGTTGGCATGTACGCCCACCTCCACCGCACCGGACGGATTCCAATGCCGGTTGATGAACTCGCCGCCTTCGTAGCCCGATTCGTGGTGTGCTCGCTGGCCAGTCACGAGGACGGTGCCCGGCGAGTACTGGCCGCACCGAGGCGTCAGGTCGAGCCGATGGCGCCTGCCGCTGGGGCCACCCAGGAGTGATCCGAGCACATCGGCTCCGACCGGTCGGTGAGCCGGTTATCGTGCCCCGAACCACGTTATGGGGCGTGGACCGATCACCGTCCTGAGGAGGGCACGTGTCGAAGTTTCTGAGTGAGGAGTGGCTGGAGGCAGCCACCAAGATCCGTGAAGAGTTCAAGGGCCAGGGTGGCGCCCCGCCTCACAAGATGCGGATGAATCTGATCATCACCGGTGCCCCCGAGGACGTGTCCAGCAACGACATCGAGGCCCACATGGACACCACCGAGGGCGACATGAACATGGACATCGGCCACCTCGACGGACCTGACCTGACGGTCACCCTCGAGTACGAAGTCGCCAAAGCGATCCTGGTGGAGGGCAACCCCCAGGCCGGGATGCAGGCGTTCATGGCCGGCAAGATCAAGGTTCAGGGCGACATGACCAAGCTCATGGCCATGCAGTCCGCCACCCCCGACGCCGTCGGGCAGGAGATCGCCGCTCGCATCAACGCCATCACCGACTGATCCGGGGCACCTCATGGTGCCTTCGTGACCCCGACGCTCGAGTCGGGCTCACGTCGGATCCACAATCGGACCCAACCGTCGGGAGCCCCTGGAGGTCAGACCACCAGGGGCTCCTCGGCGTCTCCGGCCGTATTCGTCAGAGACCGCGGAGCTACGCCCTTGTTCTGGGCATCACCGGAACTGTCGGGGTACTCCGAGTCTTCCTGCTCGCCGGTGCTCAGCATCGTCGCCCTCGACGGGGCCACCAGGCGAGGTGCGGTCAGAACCCCCACCAACGCCAGCACCGCTCCGGTGGCGTACCCCCAGTGGTAGCTGGTTGCCAGACCCACCGAGTCGACCCGGCTCTGCTGAACCATCTGCATCACTGTGATCCCCATGACCACGCCTACCTGGTTGACCATCTGCTGAGCGGCACCGGCTATGCCCATGTCGTGCTGGGCCACCGAGGCGGTGACCGAGGCCGACAAGGGCGGCATAGCGATCCCCATGCCCACCCCGGCGAGGGCCAACGAGCCCATGATGACCACCACTGCCGAGGACTCGCCCAAGGTGGCCATCCAGATCATGGCCGCCACCACGGCCACTGCCCCTCCGGTGGCCGCCAGCCGGGGGCCCGCCCGCCTCGACACCATCGCCGCCAGCGGCCCGGCCAGGGAGAAAGCCAGTGGGCGGGCGATGCTGACCAAGCCGGTGCGGGTCTCGCTGAAACCGAGGACGTTCTGAAGGAGAAGGGGGGTGAGGATGAATGATCCCATGTAGGCGCCGTTCAGGGCGGCCTGGGTGACTATGGCGTAGGTGAATCCCCGCCGCTTCAGATAGTGCAGGGGTAGCAGCGGACTGGTGGCCCGCCGTTCGACCCTCACGAAGACGAGTACCCCCACCGGGGCCACGACGAGCCCTCCGATCACCAGCGGATGGGTCCATCCCAGTCGACCGGCCTCTGACAGTGCGAACAGGAACGGCGCCACCGCCAGGGCCAGGAGGCCGGCGCCAGCGAGATCGAGGCGACCTTCCCAGCTCCGAGGAGTCTCGGGCAGCAGTCGCCAGGCCATCACGAAGGCCACCACCGCTATCGGGATCTGGAGCAGAAACAGGACCCGCCATCCGAATGCCTCCACCAGGGGTCCTCCGGCCACCACACCGATCACCGGCCCGCCAGCGCCGACCATGGTCCAGTAGCCGAGAGCCTTGACCCGCTCGTGCTGGCTGAAGACCAGGCTGACGATGGCGAACGAGGCCGGCCCTGTGGCCGCTCCCTCAACGGCGCCGAGTGTCCTCAACGCGATCAGCGACCCGGCACTCCACGCGGCGGCCGAGGCGGCGGCGGTGACCACCACACCCACCAACCCCCACAGGAACAGCCGTCGGTGACCGAGGCGATCGCCAACCTTGCCGACCAACGGTCCAACCACCCCGAAGGCCAGCATTGGACCGGTCACCGCCCACGTCATGGTGGACTCGGTGGTGTTGAACTCTCGGGCGATCCGATGGATCGAAACCGCCAGGATGGTGATGGTCACGTTCACCGAGAACAGCCCGGTCAACACGGCGGTGAGGATCCACCATCGCCGGGCATGAACCACGGGGTCGAGGCCGGGCGGCGGGGAACCTGACATCCCGAGAAGGCTACTTGACCCGCGGGTCAAGTCCTCAGGGTGGCAACCGGTTGTCGGTCCGAGCTCAGCCCATGATGATGGTCACGGTGGTGCCGGGGCGGGCCATGGTCCCCGCAGGCGGGTTGGTGCGACGGGGGCGACCAGTGGCCGAACCTGAAACCTCGGCATCGAAGCCGGCGTTGGTCAGCATGGCGGCGGCCGCAGACAGACTGCCGGCACTGCTCACGTCGGGAATGCGGCGCAGCTCGGGCCCGAGGGATACCTCCACACTCACCTGGCTGCCCCGAGGCACCGTTTCACCCGAACGCGGCAGCACCGAGATCACCTGACCCTCAGGGATGGTGTCGCTGTAGGTGCCGACCTTGGCCATCTCGAGTTGGACCGCCTCCAACGCTTCGCGAGCCGACGACTCGGTACCACCGACCAGACCGGCCGGTACCACACGAGGCCGGGGGCCCCGCGAGACGGTGAGGCCGATGGTGCTACCCCGCTCGGCCCGCTCGGCCGTACCGGCTACTACTCCGACCACCCGCCCTTCGTCCACCTTCTCGTCATAGCTGGAGGCCGAGGCATCGACTGCGAAACCGGCCTCGGTCAGGATGGCTGTGGCCTCCTCGACGGTGGTGTCGGACAGATCGTCGATGGGAACCGGGTAGATCTTCTGTCCGGCCGACACTGTCAGGTTGACCGGATCACCCAGATCGAGTTGGCGGCCGCCCGCGGGCCGCATGGCCAGAACCTGGCCCTTGAGGGTGTTGTCCCGCCTGACCTCGGTGATGTCGCCCACCTTCCATCCCCCGGCGGTGATCACTGCCCTGGCTTCGTCGATGCTGCGACCCACCAGGTCGGGAACGGGAAGCACAAGCTCGGGCTGGGGCGGTTCGGGGTCCCGATCGACCATGGTTGCCGCCGCCACCCCGCCTCCTCCGGCGAGCAACACCACGGTCGCCACCACCCACGGCCACCGGCGACGACGACGCTGAGGATCGACCGAAGAACCGTCTGGGTCCGCCAGCTCGACCAGATCCCCTTCGTAGGCGTAGTCATCGATGCGTACCGGGGGGATGAACGGCACCGCGTCGGGGTCGACCACCCGATCCACCGGATCCTCTACCCGCACTTCGTCGACCTCGTCGGTACTGTCCGCCCAGGCGGGACCATCGGAGCCCTCGACCAGTTCGACATCCCCGCCGGCCTCGTCGCCTCGGGTGCCCGATCGGCCGTCGGCGAAGCCACCGTGATCGCCAGGGTCTACCGAGCCCTCGATCTCGTCCCCGTCTCCGACCCCGGCGTCGGAGCCGGGCCGAAGGTCCACCACCACGGTCTCGCGGTCGGGCTCGGGCTCAATAGCCCCCGCAGAGTCGAAGTCGGCCGAACTGGACACCGGGGCGAGGTCAACGTCCGTCTCGGCGCGGTTGACCCAGTCCGGAGGAACCAGATCCAGGTCATCAGACGTGAGGCCCGACCTATCGGCGACCTGACTGTCTCCGCCGCCGGACATCTCGACCGGCATCGCGTGCATGGTCGGATCGGAATCGATGGAAACCACGCCGGCGGGCGGCAGAGCACCCGCCAGCGGTAGGGCCTGGGGACGGGGCAGGGCCTTGGCAGCCCGCAGCAGTCCGGCAGCCAGGGTCCGGGCATCGATTCTCACCGTCGGATCGGGATGACCGGCTCGATACAGCACCTCGGCCAGAGCTCCCATTTCCTCGGGGATCTCTAGTTGACGATCGACCCGGGCCATGAGAGTGCCGAGAGTGGTGTCGGCCACGAAGGGCACCTCACCGGTCACCGCCTCGATGAGGACGATGGCCAGTGAGTACACGTCGGCCTTGCCGGTGAGGGTCTCTCCTTTGGCCTGCTCGGGCGACGCGTATCGAGCGGTCCCGAGCACCGCCCCCTGAGGTTCGGTCCAGGCGGCCTCGGCCAATGCCCGGGCCAGTCCGAAGTCGGCGATGCGCAGCCGACCGTCATCACCGAACAGCAGATTGGCGGGCTTGATGTCGCGATGAACGAAGCCGCGGCGGTGGGCATAGTCCAATGCCCTGGTGGCTTCTAGACCCACCATCAGGGCCTGAGACGGGGTGAGCAGATGACCTCCGTCGAGTAGCGCCCTCAGGCTGCCCCCCGACAGGTACTCGGTGACGATGAAGGCCACTTCGTCGTCACCCCAGTCGTAGACCGCCATGACGTTGGGGTGGTTGAGGGCGGCAGCGGCCCGGGCCTCGGCCGCGAACCGTCGCAGGAATTCGACATCGCCGGCCAGGGCGTCATGGAGCATCTTGACCGCGACGCGACGACGGAGCCGTACGTCGTCTGCCAGGAACACCTGGGCGGAAGCCCCCATGCCGATCGGAGCGACCAGCCGGTAGCGACCCCCCAGCACCCGGCCGATCTCGGCGGTCATGCGCGGATTGGCCACGGATCGAGGGTACCGCCCGGGACCGGTCGAATCGGGGAGCCCGACGTCACAACACGAACTGCCGCCCCGATGGTGGAGGTACCGCTGGCAGGTGGCACCATGCCCTCGATGACATCTCGCCCCGGGACCGCATCTCCCTCCAGCAATGGCCGGGGTACCGACCCCACTCCCCCGGCCACCGTCGGCGGCGACGACGAAACGCCGGCCCGGCGACTGCTGAGAATCGCCGCCACCACCGTGGTGCTGGCCTTGGCCGCTGCCATCTTCGCCTACGGCTGTTCCAAAGGGCAGACCGCTGACGAAGCCGCCTCCAACCCGGCGATAGTCGCCCAGTTCCCCGCCCCGGGGGGTCGGGCTCTCCGCCAGACCGACCTGGGTGCCGAGCTGCTGGTGGGCTACGACGGTCGCCTCACCATCAACGGGATCGACATCCCCGAGGAACAGATGGAGGGTGCGGTCGACCCCTCAACCCTGTCCGAACAGGAGCTTCGCCAATTCGGGGTGCGGCCCAGCAGCCGCAATCGGGTGGTGTTCCGACCTGGACCTGGCAAGGTCATCGAGTCATTGGACCCGGGGCCGGTGACCATCGTGCTGCGCTACTTCAAGGACCGGCGAGAATCCACCACCGCCCGCGTCGTCACTTGGACCGCCACCGTCACCTGACCCAGCGCCCCCATGGCCCTCGGTGGGATTGACGGGACCGTCGGCGATACAGACCGTCAGGATTCCGCGCCGCCAGCCGGAAGTTCACCGGTGGCCAACAAGTGCTCGAATCCCGCCTGGTCGAGGACGGGGACACCGAGCTCTTCGGCTTTGGTCACCTTGGAGGCACCGGGCGAGGCTCCCACCACCAAAGCGGTGGTCTTGCGCGACACCGAACCGGGGGACTTTCCTCCCCGATCGGTGATCGCCGCCTCGGCTTGGTCGCGGGTATAGCCCTCGAGCGTCCCGCTGACCACCACGACCTTGCCGGTCAGAACCTGCGGCAATGTCGGGGCTTCGGGGCCGATGGTGTTGAGTCCTGCCGCCACCAGCCGCTGGAGCAGCGACTGGTTCACGGGCTCGTCGAACCAAGCCCTCACCGACGAGGCGATCACCGGCCCCACCCCGTCCACCTCGGCCATCGCCTCCACCGAGGCGGCAGCGATGGCGTCCAAGCTGCCCAGACCGGAGGCCAGCGCCGCAGCTCCGACCGGCCCCAGGTGTCGGATGTTGAGCCCCACCAGGAGATTGGCCAGAGGCCGTTGCCGTGAACCGTCGATTGCCGCTTGGAGATTGGCGACCGCCTCCTCTCCCAGGCCCCTCAGCCCGTCGGCGGTGGTCTTGAACAGGACCGCATCACCCACGAGTTCTTCCAGGAGTCTCTCGGGCATGGTTTCGGATCCGATGCCATCGGGCTGGGTGGCGGCCAGGTCCGGCCCGGTCACTGCTTCCAGTCCGGCACGGGGGTCAGTCAGTCGCCGGCGGGCGGCATCGATGGCCCGCGTGGCCCATCCTGAGACCGCGTCGCGCATCTGGGACAGTCGATCCCAGTCAAGGGAGTAAACGTCAGCGGCGTCTCCGATGAGCTCGAGGTCGAGAAGCAGCCTGATCCGCTGCTCACCCAGACCTTCGATGTCCATGGATCCCCGCCCGGCGAAGTGCTCGATGGAGCCGGCCCGCTGGAATGGACACATCGGATCGGGACACCGGGTGTCGCTCTCGCCTTCGGGCCGCACCAGGGCCACCGGCCGTGACGAGGGGCAGGTGAGGGGGAACTCCCAGACCGGCCGCTGGTAGTGGTCGTCATCGAGCACCGGCCCGACCACCTCGGGGATCACGTCTCCCGCCCGACGGACCACCACCATGTCGCCCACTCTCACGTCTTTCAGCCGGACTTGGTCCTGATTGTGGAGGGTGGCGTGGGTGACCGTCGCGCCCCCCACGAACACCGGCTCCAGCACGGCATAGGGAGTGACCCGGCCGGTCCGCCCAACTGACACCTCGATGGCCAGCAGACGAGTGGTGCGCTCCTCGGGCGGGAACTTGTAGGCGATGGCCCATCTCGGCGCCCGGGCCGTGCTACCCAGCTCTGCCCGCTGGGCCAGGTCGTCAACCTTCGCCACCACGCCATCGATGTCATAGGACAGGTCGTGGCGGTGCTCCTCCCAGTGACGACAGAAGTCAGCCACTTCGGCCAATGAGGACACCACCGTCATCTCAGGATTCACCGGAAGCCCCCACCGGGCCAAGGCCGCCACCGACTCGGCGTGACCAGAGAAAGTCGGCCCCCCCTCCATCTCACCGACCTGGTAGCACCACATGGACAGTTCTCGACCGGCGGTGACCCTGGCGTCCTTCTGTCTCAACGATCCGGCTGCGGCATTTCGCGGGTTGACTGCCACCGGGTGAGGCTTTCGGCCCGCCCCCACCCGCGCAAGATTCTCGGCCTGCTGGGTGAGTTGGAGACGGGCGAAAGCATCAGCCGACATGAAGACCTCGCCCCTGACCTCCAGTCGGTCCGGGGCATCGGGGGGCAGCACAGCTGGTACCGATGCGATGGTGGCCACGTTGGCGGTCACGTCCTCACCGACCCGGCCGTCTCCCCTGGTCGCCGCCTGGACCAGCTTGCGGTCCTCGTAGCGCAAAGAGATGGCGACACCATCGATCTTCAGCTCGCAGCAGAACCCACCGTCCGGTTCGCCGCCCTGGCGCCCCAGACGGGCACCCCAGGCCTGTAGATCGTCCAGGGAGAACGCGTTGTCCAACGACATCATCGGAACCCGGTGTTCCACCGGGGCGAAGGTGGCCGACGGAGCCGACCCGACCCAGGCGGTGGGCGAGCCTTCCATCACCAATTCGGGGAACTGGGTCTCGAGCGATCTCAGCTCACGGACGAGATCATCGAAATCGGCGTCGGAGATGGTCGGGGCATCTAGTTCGTGGTATCGCCGGTTGTGCCCGGCGATCTGCTCTCGGAGGAAAGCCGCCCGGCGTGCGATGTCGTCAGACGGCCCCGATGAAGGCGCCAGATCACCGTTGTCCGTCACGAAAGGGCACGATACCGGCGATCTGAAGGCCGCAGTCACGGTCGGGAAAGCCTCAACTAGCCCGACGATCGGCCGACGGTAACGAAGGTGTAACCCGCCACTAGCAGACCCACGCCCGAGGATTGCGGATAGCAGATGACTCTCAACGGCACGCTCGAAGATTTTTCACCTGCGGGCATCCTCAGGGTGCTGTCCACTGACGGCCGTACCGGTGCGGTGCGTTTCGGTGGCCCTCATGGGTGCACGGTCTACCTGCACCGCGGTCAGATGTACTTCGCCCGCAACGAGTCAACTGATGCCGCCCTGGCCACCGCCCTTGTCCGTCCCGGCCGGCTCAGCGCCGACACCTGGGGCGATGCCATCGATGAGGCGGGCGATCGCCCCGTGGTCGGAGAACTGCTGGTCCGCGACGGCACCATCACCTCGGATCTGCTGGCCTCGGTGGTGCTGTCGGTCATCTATGACCCCCTGATCGACCTGTTCCGTGACGGTACCGGCGAGTTCGACTTCGAACCCGACACCGTCCACTGGCTCGGACCATTCCGGGCTTTCCCGGTCGACGCGATCGTGGGCGAAGTGAAAAAGCGCGTTCGTGAGGTCGATGAGTGGAGCGGCTCGATCCCCAGCCTCGATTCCTGGGTCGAGGCCAGCCGTACCCTCCCCGGTAACGCCGCCCAGGTGACGATTCTGCGAGAGGACTGGGAGCTGGTCACCGCCCTGGCCGGGCCTCGCACCATACGAGAACTGGCCACCGAACTGGGTCGTGGGGCCTACTCCACCGCCCGGGTGGTGAACCGCCTCCACCAAGCCGGACTGGTCCAGGTGGTTTCCAGTGGCATCGAGGCCGAGGTGGTTCCGTTGCGCCGGGCAGAGTCACCTGCCCCCCAGGACGAGGACCGCTACGCCGACTTCGACCGCCGCTCCGAACCCGACACCGACTGGCAGGCCGACGACCGATTCGAACCCGAGGACCGCCACGACGACGGCGGCACCGACGCCGACCTTTACGCTCAGCCGGATCCGAGCCGGGACGTCGAACCCGAGCCTGAGCCTGAGGTCGCCAGCTACGCGGCGGAACCTTCGACCCCCGAGCCCGAGCCTGAGCCAGAAGCCGATCCGCTGCTGGCCATGGGACTTCCCCATCGGACTGCCCGCCGCAGCACGGCGCGGACCGAACAGGCCGACCCCCTCACCGCCCGTATCGGTGACGCCATCGCTGACGCTCTGGCCACTGAGCGCCAGTCCGACAGCCAGCCCCGGGTGGGGATCCCCGAGGTGGATCCGTTCAGCGACATGTTCGCCAGCGCCGCCGATCTGCTGGGAGGCTCTGCCCCCGCCGGCGACCAAGCAGCCCAAGACATTGAAGCCGAGAGCGAAAGCTACGCCGACGTGTTCGGCGACCATGGCTCAGAGATCCACCACGAAGGCATCGAGCCCGAAGAAGAGGTCGAGGAACGAGCCGGCGACCCCAACGCCGCCTGGCTCGAGGACCTATACGCCCAGTTCATCGACGAACCCGAGGCGGCGGCCGCGGCGGCCAATGGCACCAAGAAGCGCCGCCGGGGCGAACCCAACCCGGTCGACGTGGCCTTCCGCACCGAAGAGCAGGACAACGAGGCCAAGGTATCCACCCTCAAGCGCCTCATGGGTGCGCTCCGCAAGCTCTAGCGATCCGCGGCCCAGGGGACCGGTCGAGCCGATCGGCGGTCAGGCTCCGACGCTGAGGCGTATGCCCATCACCTGGTCGTGGATCTTCTCGGCCAGATGGGTGGTCACATCGAACACGTGTTCGGCCTGGGCGATATCGTGCAGAGCCAGCCCACAGGTTGGAGTCACCAGCGCCTGACGGCGTAGCAGTACCGGGTCACAGCCGTTCTGCACCAGTTCACACCACTGGGAGGACAGCTGACGCCAGGATCGTGACGGGTGCTCACCCAACGGCTCGTTGGTGGGTACTGCACCCCACGCCACCCAGCCACCCCGTTCCAGGAAGGTGTTGAGAGTGGCGGCATACGGGGTAACCCCGGCCCCGACCGGTAGCGACAGCACATCGGGGCCTGCCTGGAGAACGATTCGCCAGTCGGCGTGACCGCAGACGTGTACTCCGGTGAGTGCCCTGCCCTCCACCGCGGCCAACGCCCCCGAGAGCACGTCGATGACGCCATCGGCTCCCAGCTCGAGATCTGCCCGCAAACCTCCCACCAAAGCGGGCTCGTCGAACACCATCAGCGCTCGGGCCGCGGGCACCGTCGCCTCACAGAGCGCCAGAAGCTGGCGGGCCCGGGCTCGCACCGCCCGCGAGGCCACCGCGAAAGCCCGGTCGGGGGTCAGCCCAGCCGCCACCAGAGTAACCCCCAGTGTCACCGGGCCAGTCAACTGGAGCTTCACCGGGTCGGTCCGGTCGGTCACCGCGCGTAGAAAGACCCGCCAGGTGGCGAATGGAGCATCCTCGAGATCGGGGTCTCCCAGGGGAGCTTCTGGGTCCACTCGGTCTGGGTCGGGTATCGAGACCGTACCGTCAGGGTCAACGTTCACCCCGCTGATGCCCCACACCGCCTGGGGAATCATCTGCTCGAGAGGGTCGAGGCGAGGAAGGGTCGGCGCCGCGGGTAGTAGTGGCGTTCGACGGAGCACGAACTCGACCGCGGCCGACCGGTCCCGGTGGGGAAGGCTTCCCACCGAAGTGGGAGCACCGACCGGCAACAGGGCCTCGGTGCCGACTGTGTATGCGACTGCGTTCACCGGGTCGGTCCCTCCTCCCTGGTGGTTTCCCCTTGGACTGGCGGCGAAAATCACCGTCGTGTCCCCCTACGGAATAGCCACCGGTCGGGCGCGTCGGCAAATCTCACGGCCGTGGATCGCGTCGAGCAGTACGGCCCCTGGGTGGCCCGGGTGTCCTGGGAAGCCCTGGCTCTGGTCAGCGGGCCGAGTGTGGGAGATGCCCTGACGGGCAGCTCGTCCTTGGCACGAACAGTGGCGTGGCTGGTGCTCAGCGTGGCATGGACGGCCGGACTGGTCGCTCTGCTGGTGCCTCGGACCACCAGCCTCACCGCGGTGCGACTGGTGATACCGGCTGGCCTGGCGGCGGCTGGGTTCTCCGCCGCAACGGGGACCAGCATCGGCTGGTCGGACTGGGCGGCGCTGGCAACCGCATCGATCGCCACCGTGGCGGTCCTGTCTCCCTGGTTCACCGAGACCTGGGTCGACGGCTCGTCGTACGGTTCCGAACACCGGGTTCCCCTTCAGACCCCGACACTGTTGGCGGCCACCGCAGTACCCCTCACCTGGTTGGTGGCGGTGGTAGGGGCCGTTACCGGTCCAGCCCTGCTGGCGCACCGCCAGTGGGGGGTGGGGGTCATCGCTTCGGTGGTGGGCGCGGTGGCGACCCGCTGGGCGGCGATGTCGCTGCATCAGCTCTCAAGACGTTGGCTGGTGCTGGTTCCGGCTGGCTTGGTTCTGCACGACCCGCTGTCGTTGGCTGAGCCTCAGCTTTTTCCCCGCATGGCGGTAGCGGCGGTGGGACCGGCACTGACGGACTCGACCGCCCTGGACCTGACGGCCGGCGCATCGGGGCTGGTGCTCCAACTGGACCTGACCGAACCTGTCGATCTGCTGGTACGTCGCCGGGGTCGGAACACCGAGACGGTCGAGGCAGCCTCGGTCCTGTTCTCCCCCGCCCGGCCCGGCCCTTTCTTGGAGCTGGCCCGGGCGCACCGTCTGCGGGTACCCAGCTGAGGCGAGCTCGGGTCCTCAGGAGCCGAGCGGCACGACTCGGCGCACCTCGTCAGTGGTCCAACTGAAACGGCGCCCGCAACAACAGCTCCACGTTGCGGTCCAGCGGTGAGCCCAGCAGGCCCACCGGATCGATCCAGCGGTCATCGTTCACCGCCAACTCCCGGCTGAGCGAGGCCAGTTCGGTGGGGTTCCACGAACCCCGCTGGTGACGAGGCGCCCGCGGGGGCGAGGCGTGATCGATCACGGTGGTCAGAATCGAGATGGTCCCATCCGAGTTGTCGAGCAGCTCGAATGTGCGGCCCTGCTGGGAGAAGTCGATGAGGCTGGCAGTGTCCACCTCCCAGAACCCGTCACGCCCGTCGCCGATGCCATCTCGAGAGTCGACCCGGTCGGAGGCTGCCCGGCTGTTCCCATCGACCCGATGGCGGATCACCCGATGCTCGTGACTGTGACCGTTGATCCACAGCACCACGTTGGGGAACCGGTGCAGGAACCGAACGAACTCGCGCCCACCGATTCGGGAGCCGGGGTCGGCGTCATCGTTGTGGGTGTTGTCCATGGTCCAGGAGTTGTGGTGACTCACCAGCACGATCAGTCGGTCTGGTCCAGCTCCGGTTGCCCACTGTCCGTCGGCGGTCATCCAGCGACGATGGTGGCGCTGGAGCTCGTCCTCCAGCCAGGCCATCTGAGCCGGACCGATTCCCCCGCCGTCGCCGTTGGTGTGGTTGCAGGTGTCCAGTCCGATCACCTGGACCAGATCACCCTCGGGTCGTGACCACCAGCTGGTACCCGCCGACAGATTCTCACTGGTGAACCCGTGGCCGATCGGCCCGTGTTCGGTGTCCTCGTCGAACAGCGCGGCCACGTACTCATGACGGGACACCGCGGCTCGCCCCTCTGGGTCAGCGGTGACCTGCCGGATCCCCACTGGTATCCGGTCAGCCCACCGTTCCCACCGACTCGGATCGGCTCCCAACACCGTGGCGTGGACGATGGCCCGGATCAGACCGACGGTTCCGGTGGGTTTGGCAGCCGAGGCTGCCAACATCGGCTCGAGGAGGTCCAGTCGATTGCTGCGGCTGGGCCCGAAGGTGCCGGTGAAGATGCTGTCGTGGTTGCCGAACACCGCCAACCACGGCACCTTCAGGCCCTCGGCCGGGAAGGGTGCGACCGCGGCGTCGAGCAAGCCCGGCAGATAGGGAAACCCGGCCCGCCGGTACAGATCGCGTCGGCGAGGGTCGTCGGGGTGCCACACTCCTCGCCAGCCCGAGCGTTGGATTCCCTCGTAGCGCCCCGGCGCTCCGGTGTTGGGCTCCACCAGCCGGCCCTCCAGCACCGACAGCCACCATCGCAACTCGGCGGCGGTGCGGTTGTCGGTGTTGTCCCCCGTCTGCACGCACCATGCCATGGAGGCCCCGGTGATCGGGCTCTCGGCCACGGCGTTGGTGGCGGCCACCATCCGGTCGAGTACCTGGGTGGTGAGGGTCTCCTGGGGGCGGTGGCCCCCATCGGTACCCGGGTTCACCCAACCGAAAGTCTCCCCCGCCTCCAGGCGGGCCGGAGCCTGACTGTCGCAGAGGTGGGTATCGGTGTGCTGGGCCACGTACAGCAGAGACCGTCGTCTCCTCTGGCGGTCATCGGCCGCAACAACGTCGGAGTCAGGGTGGATGAGATGCGGCTCACCCTCGGCCCAGTCCAGGTACCGGAACCGACCTGGTCGACGGGTTCCGACCGGACGAATGGTGGCATCGACGGTGGTCAGAACCGCCCGCTCCGCCAGCTCGGCCACCGAGCCAGGGTCACCGACCGCGCCCGACGCATCTCTGCCCGATCGACGGCTGGCGACCCGGTCCCCGGCGAGCCGCCTCAGTCGGTTGGCGACGTCGGCCGGCGAGTTGTCCTGGTGGTTGGGCACGGTCCGAATGGTGGCACGCCACCGGGCCCACCACCATGGCTCAGGCGGTGGCCAACCCTCCGGCCACCACCTGCTCTCCCTGGTAGGCCACCACACTCTGACCGGGCGCCACCCGCCGGTGGGGCTGAGCCCAGCGGACCGTGGCCTTGTGAGGGTCGGCGGGATCGGTCACCACCTCGGCGGGGTGAGCCTCTCCGTGGGCGCTGGTCTGAACCAGCAGCTCGCCACCCGGCAGGGTGCCGTCATGGGTGCCGGTGACGCGCCAGTTGGTCACCGACTGTTCGGCCACCATCAGATCGGCGGCCGAGCCGACCGTCACAACCGACTCGGCCCCCTGACGGTCCACGTCGACCACGTACCGGGGCGCGCCACCGCCGGGCAGTCCCAGACCTCGCCGTTGCCCCAGGGTGACCATCTCCACCGCCGGAACCCGACCCAGTTCTCGCCCCGACGTGTCAACCACCCGGGCTGGGGTGAACTCGATCCTCTCCTCCAGGAATCGGCCACGCCCCTGGGTCCGCGTGATGAAACACACGTCCTGACTGTCGGGCTTGTCGGCGGTGCGCAGACCCAGCTCGACAGCACGGCTCCGCACCTGTGACTTGTGCAGGTGACCGATGGGAAAGATGGTCCGGGCCAGGCGCTCCTGGTCGAGCATGTGCACCACGTAGCTCTGGTCCTTGGCCGGGTCAGCTCCCCGGGCCACCCTCAACTCCCCAGCGGCGGTCGTGACGATGCGGGCGTGGTGGCCGGTGGCCACGGCGTCGAAGCCGAGCTGACGGGCCCGGACATCTACGGCTTCGAACTTGAGGTGACGGTTGCACTCGATGCAGGGGTTGGGGGTGAGGCCTCGGGCGTGATCCGCGGTGTAGGGATCGACCACGTGGCGGGTGAACTCATCGCCCAGCCCGAAGGTGTGATGGTCCAGCCCCAGTCGGTCGGCCACCCGACGGGCATCGTCCACGTCGCTGATCGAACAACATCCCGAGTCGGACTCTCCCCCCCAGAGCTTGAGAGTGACTCCGACCACATCGTGGCCCTCATCGCGTAACAGGGCGGCGGCCACCGACGAGTCGACCCCTCCAGACATCATCACCAACACCCTCATCGGCACAGCTCCGCTTCTGATCCGGCGCGCAGTCGAGCCACCGCGGCGGGAATCACCTCCAGTGCCCGGTCGATATCGGCATCGGTGGTCGACCAGCCCAGAGACAGCCGCAGCGAACCGGCGGCCAGCTCGGCCTCGACTCCCATGGCGGCCAATACGTGGGAAGTCTCTGGGGCACCGCTGGCGCAGCTCGATCCCCAGCTCGCTGCTACGCCGTCGCGGTCGGCCAGGAACACCACCGACTGACGCTCCACTCCGGGAATACACAGGTGGACGGTCGCAGGCGACCGATACGAATCAGCCAGGTCCCCGACCGTCAGGACCGACCCCGGGATGGCGGCCAGCAGGCCAGCGGCCAACCGGCCCGAGCGGGTCCGGGTCAGAGCCGACACCTGGTCCCGTTTCTCGCTGACGACGGTGAGCGCCATCGCCAGCCCGACAGCGCCCGCCACATCGGGGGTTCCGCTACGGCGCTCGCGCTCTTGACCACCTCCGGTGATCTGAGCCGCCAGCGGTGTGCCCCCGCGTACCACTAGGGCACCGATGCCCTTGGGCCCTCCCAGCTTGTGACCGCTGATGCTCACCAGCCCAGCCGGAGCCGCCATCTTGCGCAGATCGAACCAGGCGGCGGCTGCCACCGCGTCGGTGTGCAGCACCGCACCGGGCCAGCGTCGGGCCACCGCGGCCGCCACCGTCGCCAGGTCGTTGATCACCCCGGTCTCGTTGTTCACGGCCATCACCGACACCAGAGTTGGGGCGTCGGTCCGATCGAATTCGCCGTCTGGTCTGGTCAGCTCACCGTCGACCAGAACCCGGCCGTGTCCATCCACCGCCAGCAGCGCCCCCCCGGTGGCCAGAACCGGCTCGATCACCGCGTGGTGCTCCACTGCGCTGGCCGTCGCCCAACCACCGGTGGCCGCCACGACACCCCGCACCGCCAGGTTGTCGGCTTCGGTTCCGCCGCTGGTGAACACCACCTCGCCCGGGCGGGCCCCCACCAGATCGGCTACCACGTCACGGGCGTCGTCCAGGCGC
>CAUJFC010000185.1 GCA_963169755.1 Actinomycetota bacterium
CTCGCCGGATCGCGACGCGAGAGGCCAACGGCGTCGCGGGTGATGAGCTGTTCGAGGTAGCTCGCCAGCCAGCGTTGGCGCCCACGTCCTCCGAGCTCGATCGCTGCCTCCGGGAACCCCCCGACCAGCGAGACCCCACGGCTGGCTCTCCCGCCTACTCGGGGGGGAGGTCTACGCTGCCCACACCGCGCACTCGAACCTGGAACTCGCCGACCTCATGGCTACCCACCGCTCAGCGAAGCCCGCTCCCGCTGACACCGGGACGCATCCCGCCGACCGCCACGACACCATCGAGGTGCACGGAGCTCGGGTCAACAACTTGGCCGATGTGAGCGTGGCGCTTCCCAAGCGGCGCCTCACCGTGTTCACCGGGGTCTCGGGTTCGGGTAAGAGCTCGCTGGTGTTCGGCACCATCGCCGCTGAGTCCCAGCGCCTCATCAACGAGACCTACAGCGCCTTCGTGCAGGGGTTCATGGCGTCGAGCGCCCGCCCTGACGTTGACCGTCTCGAAGGGCTCACCACCGCCATCGCTGTCGACCAGGAACGCCTGGGCACCAACGTCCGTTCCACCGTGGGCACTGTCACTGACGTCAACGCTCTGCTGCGAATCTTGTTCAGCCGACTCGGCCAGCCTCACCTCGGACCGCCCTCCGCCTTCAGCTTCAACACCGCCTCCATCCGAGGGGCCGGAGCGGTGACCTTCACCAAAGGGGGAGAGAAGAAGGTCGAGAAACGGTCCTTCGAACGTAAGGGCGGCATGTGCCCCACCTGTGAGGGTCTGGGCACGGTGTCGGACTTCGACCTGGCCGAGCTCTATGACGACTCGCTGTCGCTCAACGAGGGTGCGCTACGAGTGCCGGGCTACAGCATGGACGGTTGGTACGGCCGGATCTTCCGGGGTTGTGGATACTTCGACCCCGACAAGGCGATCCGTCGCTTCACCAAGCAGGAACTGGACGACCTGCTGTACCGGGAGCCCACCAAGATTGCGGTGGACGGAGTCAACCTCACCTACAGCGGCCTCATCCCCCAGATCCAGAAGTCGTTCCTCTCCAAAGACGTCGAGGCAATGCAGCCTCACATCCGGGCCTTCGTGGAGCGGGTGATCACCTTCACCACCTGTGGTGACTGCCAAGGCACGCGCCTCAGTAGCGAGGCCCGATCGTCGCTGATCGATGGTCTGAGCATCGCCGATGTGTGCGCCATGCAGATCAGCGACCTGGCCCGGTGGCTGGCTGAACTGGACGAGCCTTCAGTGGCGCCCCTATTGGACGGTCTGCGCCACACGCTCGACTCGTTCGTGCAGATCGGTCTGGGATACCTGAGCCTGGACCGCTCCGCCGGCACTCTGTCTGGGGGCGAGGCCCAGCGCACCAAGATGGTCCGCCACCTGGGATCTGCCCTCACCGACGTCACCTACGTGTTCGACGAGCCCAGCATCGGCCTGCACCCCCACGATGTGAGCCGCATGATCGAACTGCTGCTGGCCCTGCGCGACAAGGGAAACACCGTGCTGGTGGTCGAGCACAAGCCCGAGGTGATCACCATCGCCGACCACGTGGTCGACCTGGGACCCGGAGCCGGGGCCGACGGCGGCCGCATCACCTACCAGGGCGACCCGGCTGGCCTGACCATCTCTGACACCCTCACCGGCCGTCACCTGGCCGATAGGGCAAAACTCAAGGATTCGGTGCGCACCCCCACCGGCACGCTGGAGGTACGGGGTGCCGACACCAACAACCTCCGCTCGATCGACGTCGACATCCCCCTGGGGGTGCTGGTGGTGGTGACCGGGGTGGCGGGCTCGGGTAAGAGCTCGCTCATCAATGGGTCGGTGGTGGCCCGCGACGGGGTGACCGCCGTGGATCAGTCGGCCATCAAGGGGTCGCGTCGGTCCAACCCCGCCACCTACACCGGCCTTCTGGAACCGGTCCGCAAAGCCTTCGCCAAGGCCAACGGCGCCAAGCCTGCCCTGTTCAGTGCCAACTCAGAAGGGGCCTGTGAGACCTGCAATGGGGCCGGCGTCATCTTCTCCGACCTGGCCATGATGGCCGGGGTGGCTTCGGTGTGTGAGGACTGCGAGGGCCGCCGGTTCCGGGCCGAGGTGCTGGTGCACAAGCTGGGAGGCCTCGACATAGCCGAGGTTCTCGATCTGTCGGTCGAAGCCGCCGTCGAGTTCTTCGCCGTAGGAGAAGCTCGCCTGCCCGCTGTCGGCAAGATACTGAACCGACTGGTCGATGTGGGCCTGGGGTACCTGCGTCTCGGCCAGCCTCTCACCACCCTGTCGGGGGGAGAACGCCAACGACTCAAGCTGGCCAACCGCATGGGTGGTGACGGCGCGGTGGTTGTTCTCGACGAGCCCACCACCGGTCTGCACCTGGCCAACGTGGAGCAGCTCCTGACAATGTTGGACCGCCTGGTCGACGGGGGGCAGTCGGTGATCGTGATCGAACACCATCAGGCGGTCATGGCCCACGCCGATTGGATCATCGACCTGGGTCCCGGCGCCGGCCACGACGGGGGACAGGTGGTGTTCGAGGGGACCCCGGCCGACCTGGTGGCTGATGCTTCCACCCTCACCGGCCGTCACCTGGCTGCCTACCTGGGCTAGCTAGCTCCGAACCCGACAACGGTCACGGGCCGGCTCCCGGTTCGCTGGGAGGGTGTCGAACCGGGAGGGCCCGGGGTCAGCCGAAGCGGTAGCTGGCCGAGGTGATGTTCCCCATGAAGTCGTCCTGGTGGTAGGCCCGCTGGCCGGGCTCTCCCTCGGCCGCGCCCACGGTGACCATCAGGGGAATCAGATGATCCTCGGCGGGGTGGCAGTGGCGGGCGGCGGGAGCCTGCTCCCAATCGAGGAGACGGCGGGTGCGTTCGTCGGGTCGGCAACGCACCAATGATTCGGTCAGCCACGCCTCGAAGCGCCGCGACGCCTCGGCGGCAGTGGGGCCGAAGTCACCCAGGTTGTGGTAGGTGAGTCCGCTGCCCACTATCAGCACTCCCTGGTGGCGTAGGGGGGCCAGCGCCCGGCCGACCGCCAGATGGGTGGCGGGGTCGTAGCCCCGCTGGATCGAGAGCTGGAGCGTCGGTACCTCGGCGTCGGGCCAGGCCACCGCCATCGGTACGAAGGTTCCGTGGTCGAAACCCCGGTGGGGGTCGGTGGCGGTGGGTAGCCCGGCGGCCTCCAACCGATCGGCCACTTGTGCGGCCACCTCGGGTGCACCGGGAGCGGGATAGCTGAGGTGGTAGGTGAAATCCGGGAACCCGCCGTAGTCGTAGAGCATCGGCGGATTGGGGTGGGTCTGCACGGTGAAGGAGGGAGCTTCCCAGTGGCCCGACACCATGAGCACCGCCCTCAAGTCGTTGCCCGACTGACGAGCCATGTCGCGCAGCGACACCTCCAGCGGTTCCCAGTTGCCGGGCATCAGATCCTTGATCCACGGCCAGGGGCCTCCGCCGTGGGAGATGAACCAGGTAGGTAGGGGAGCGGTGGCCAACGAAGGAACCTCGGACTGGCGGGGTGGACGGGCGAGGAGTGGGGCAACCCACCGGTGCCACTTGCCATCATGGCGAGCCCGTCACCCGATCCCACCCGGGCGTGGTGCACTGGGCAGCGGGCCATCGGGGCGGTCGGAAGCCGAGACCAGCTCGGTTTGTAGGATTACCGCCCGGTTTCTTTCCCACAGGTGAGGTTGGTGCATGGCAGGCGGTCTGGTCGGGTTGCTCGATGACGTGGCGGCGCTCGACAAGATGGCAGCCGCCTCGGTCGACGACGTGGGGTTGGCCGCCGGCAAGGCCAGCGTGAAGGCCGCCGGGGTGGTGGTCGACGACACTGCTGTGACACCGGCCTATGTGCAGGGGTTGGCTGCCCAGCGCGAGCTGCCGATCATCCGCCGCATCGCTTTGGGGTCGCTGCGCAACAAGGTGCTGTTCATCCTGCCGGTGGCCATCGCTCTCAGCTCGATCGCCCCCAAGCTGGTCGAGGTCATCCTCATGGCCGGCGGTACCTACCTGGCCTACGAAGGTGCCCACAAGCTGCTCCACGCCCTCCGCCACCGCAACGGTGAGCATCACGAGCCGGCGGTGGCGGTGGGCCCCGAAGCCGAAGAGGCCACCATCGCCGGGGCCATTCGCACCGACTTCATCCTCTCGGCCGAGATCATGGTCATCGCCCTCAAAGAGGTGATCGACGAGCCGCTGGTGTCTCGGGCCATCATCTTGGCGGTGGTGGCGGTGGTCATCACCGTTGCGGTCTACGGGGTGGTGGCCCTGATCGTGAAGATGGACGACGTAGGCCTGGCCATGGCCCAACGGGACTCCGAATCGGCTCAGCGCACCGGGCGGATGCTGGTGTCAGGGATGCCCAAGGTGCTCTCGACCCTGTCCACGGTAGGAATCGCCGCCATGTTGTGGGTGGGTGGCCACATCCTGCTGGCCGGTGCCCACGAACTTGGTTGGCACTGGCCCTACGACCAAGTGCACCGCCTCGAGCACGCCCTGCCCCACGAAGGCACCATCGGCGGAGTCATCTCCTGGCTGACCAATACCCTGGCCTCGGCGCTGGTGGGTGTGGGCGTGGGCCTGTTGGTGGTGGCCGTCGTGGAACGACTGCCCTCAACCAAGAAGGCAGCCGACGCCCACTGACGCAGGCTCCCGGTAGGGGACAGCGTCCTCCAAGGCGCCGCGATCGTTTCTGTCTATACCTCGACGATCTGGGTGCAGACCCTGCACCGAACTGGCAGCATCGGCGCCAGGCCTTCATCCGCCGGTGTGGGCTGGTCGTGACTTCCGAGGAGCATCGCCATGAGCAGCAAGGACCCCCAGCCTGACGCGCAACCCCACGAACAGTCGCCCGCCGGGCGTTGCCCGGTGCTGGGCCACAGCCATGCCGCCACCGGCTCGGCCGCCAACCAGCACTGGTGGCCCGAACAGGTCAACCTGCGGGCCCTCTCCCGCAACTCGCCGGTCGGCAATCCCATGGACGACGACTTCGACTACGCCCGTGAGTTCGAGTCGCTCGACCTGGCCGCTGTCAAAGCCGACATCGCCGAGTTGTTGACCACCTCCCAGCCCTGGTGGCCGGCCGACTACGGTCA
>CAUJFC010000186.1 GCA_963169755.1 Actinomycetota bacterium
TAGATGCGCATCGGCACCTTGTAGGGGTTCTCGTCGGTGATGCGCTCGTACATGTCGAAGAGGTTCCCGTAGCGCTCCCGCACCACGTCCTCGCCAAGGCGGCCGATGGAGTCGGCGAAGTCGAGGTACACGCCGTTGTGCAGCGGCCCCACGCCGTGGCCGGCATCGACCATCGTCTTCGCGTTGCGAGACGCGATGTCGCGTGGCACCAGGTTCCCGAACGCCGGATACTTCCGCTCCAGGTAGTAGTCGCGGTCCTCCTCCGGGATGGTCGAGGGGTCCTTGCCGCAGTCGTCGATGTTCTTCGGCACCCAGATGCGGCCGTCGTTGCGCAGCGACTCCGACATGAGGGTGAGCTTCGACTGGAACCCGTCGGACGCCGGGATGCAGGTGGGGTGGATCTGGGTGTAGCAGGGGTTGGCGAAGGCCGCTCCCCGCCGGTGGGCCCGCCAGGCGGCGGTGACGTTGCACGCCATGGCGTTGGTGGACAAGAAGAACACGTTGGAGTAGCCGCCAGTGGCCAGCACCACGGCGTGAGCCGAGTGGCTGGTGACCTCGCCGGTGAGCAGGTCACGCACCACGATGCCGGCCGCTCGCCCGTCGACCACCACCACGTCGACCATCTCGGTGCGGTTGATCAGTTCGACCCGGCCCAGACCCACCTGGCGGGCGAGCTGCTGGTAGGCGCCCAGCAGGAGCTGCTGGCCGGTCTGGCCCCGGGCGTAGAAGGTGCGGCTGACCTGAGCGCCGCCGAACGAGCGGTTGTCGAGCAGGCCGCCGTATTCACGGGCGAAGGGCACGCCCTGGGCGGTCATCTGGTCGATGATGTTCACCGACTCCTCGGCCAACCGGTAGACGTTGGCCTCGCGAGAGCGGAAGTCGCCGCCCTTCACGGTGTCGTAGAACAGGCGGTAGATCGAGTCGCCGTCACCCTTGTAGTTCTTGGCGGCGTTGATACCGCCCTGGGCAGCGATGGAGTGGGCCCGGCGGGGCGAGTCGTGGAAGGTGAAGGCCTTCACCTGGTAGCCCTGCTCGCCCAGGGTGGCGGCGGCGGCCGCACCGGCCAGGCCGGTACCCACCACGATCACCTGGTACTTGCGCCGGTTGGCGGGGTTCACCAGCTTGCGGTCGAACTTGTAGCTGGTCCACTTCTCGCCGATCGGTCCGGCGGGGATCTTGGAGTCGAGTTGCACTGGAGCTCTCGTTCTGGGTTGCTCGGGTTGGCGCTGGCGGGGCGAGGTCAGATCTTGACGACGTCGAGGAGCACGGCGATCGGGAACGAAACGTTGCCGATGACCACGATGGCGGCGAAGGCGGTGGCGAAGGTGCGGCGGGCGGCGTTGAAGCGGGGGTTGTTCCATCCCATCGACTGGAACAGGCTCCAGGCGCCGTGGAACAGGTGGATGCCCAAGGCGATGTTGCCCACGATGTAGATGGCGGCCACCCACGCCCGGCTCAGGCTGTTGGCCACGTTGGCGTAGGCGTGGCCCCGCACGTAGTGGTAGTTGGTGCCGGTGAAGGTCAGGTCGAACAGGTGCCACACCAGGAACAGCACGAAGATCAGCCCGGTGAAGCGCATGGTGCGGCCGGCGAAGGTGACGGCCACGTAGTCGCGGGGCGACTGGTACTTGGTGACCCGGGCCTTCTTGTTCATGATGGTCAGCGAGAAGGCGGCGTGGATGTGAAGCACGAAGGCCGCGATCAGGCCCAGCCGCAAGCCCCACAGGGCCACGGTGCGAGGCAGGATCGGTACCAGCAGCTCACGTAGGAAGTGCCCGTAGTGGTCGAAGTCCTCGGGGCCCAGGTACATCTTCAGGTTGCCCACCATGTGGGCGAACACGAAGCCCATGAGCATGATCCCGGTGATCGCCATCACGTACTTCTTGCCGAGGGCGGACCGGTAGAACTCGACGGGGAACGGGGCGGGGCGCTTGGCCCGGGATGCGGCTCCTGCCGCTCCACGGGCAACCGTTGTCGTAGCCATCACGGCCGAACTTATCCCCGCGTACCCCTCGGCGGGGAAACCTGCTAGCAGATTCCTGACATACCGTCAGTTGTCGGGTGGGGGGTCAGGTGCCGGTCACAGCCGCCAGACGCCTGACGGTTCAGCGGTTGGACGGGTCTCCAGCCACTGCCTCAGGGCCACCACCAGCGTGCCGGGGTAGCTGACCGTCGCCCGGTCGTACCGGCGGAGGTTGGTGAAGATCAGCCCGCCGTGGGGTCGGCCCGCATGCGCCCATGCATGGGCGATGGGCACGAAGAGCGCAGGCCAGCGCCGACTAGCGGCCTCGATAGGTGTGGCCGACGCGGCTGAACCGTTGAAACGCACTGCTGGTGACGTTCAGCGCGGCGCCATCGGTGAGCCCGGGCCGAGGCTTGACGTCACGCCTCCATATCCTCGACCCCGGTGCCGCCTGACTCAGCGAGCGAAGCTGGTCGCGAAGGCGTCGTCGTTCCAGCTTGTCGGCCGCGGCATGAGCATCGGGCAGTACATCGAGGTGCGGCTCAAGGGTGTAGGTGCCATCCTTCACTCAAAGGTCTGGAGCCTCCAACGAACCCAGGGTTCATCAGGCCAAGGTCGGTGTCCGTCAGGCGGGTCAACCTCAGAAGAGGGCTTTGGTTGTGAGCAGCAACGAAAAGCGCAACTCAACCGGGTCGCCTTCAGTCGTCCAGGGTGGGAGTGGTGCACGCCTCGGTATCAGAGGTCCGGGCGCCGTTCACCGCTTCGATGACGAAGCAGATCTCATCTCCTGCTGCAGCAGGATCTGACCAGCTGCCAGGGGTCAACGATGCAGACAAGTTGACGGTGGTGGCGAGCGGCTCGCTGTCGTCAGTTCCGCCGACCGAGAAGATGTTGTACGTGACGCTCCCTTCGGCGTCGCGCGGTGGTTCCCAAGAGAGCTGAAGCGCGCCGTCCGGTTGGCGTTCAAACATGACGTTGGAAGGAGGAGCCAGCGAACCTCCCACTTCATCGCTCACCTCCCCGGCTGGGGGAAGAGCGACAGTCGTCCTCGTATCGTTGCCATCGCGTCCGCTGCCTCCGCCACCTAAAAGCACCGAGATAGCGACAGCCAAGACCACCGTCGCGAGGGTGACGGCCGCGACGACCGGAGTCCAAGAGCGTGTGGTTGCCGGTTGTGTTTCCTCGATCCGAGGAACGGGGTCGACGGGTGTTGGCTCAGGATCAGGACGGACAAACTCGAGATGGCGCCTGATCGTGTGGCCAGATTCGTACTCGGACCCGGGTTGGTGGTCGAAACGATTGTCCTTTTCCGGACCTGGCGCGCGTGAGATCGGTTCATCGGAATCGTTCACTCGGACGACCCGCGGCCGACGAAAGGTCGCCTCGTTGGGGCTACTGGTCCCTGTCCGATCAGAAGGGGCCGGGGTGAGTGGTCCACCTAGTTCGTTGAGCACAGTGAGCGGTGTCGGCGGCAGCCGTAGCTCCTGTTCGATGTCGCGAAGGGCGGTGGCAAGGTCTTGAGCCGACGGTGGCCGTGCCGACGGCGCAACACTCAGGGCAGCGTTGATGAGGTGTTGGAGGGACCGAGGTACGTCCTCTCGCCGGAGAGGCTGGACTTCACCTCGGGCCGTGCGGAAGGCGAGGTCGGCGGGGGAGGCTTGTTGTCCGGGGATCTCGATCGGGGTGCGCCCGGCGAGCAGGTTGTAGATGGTGGCGCCGAGCGCATAGACGTCAGAGCTGACCGAGCCGGTCGCATCGGGGTCGTTTACGACCTCCGGCGCGGCGAAGCCATAGGAGACAGCGGTGGCGGTTGAAAGGCCGTCTTCGCCTTGGACGCCTGCGAGACCGAAGTCGGTGAGACCAGGTTCGCCGTAGTCGGAGGTCAAGATGTTGGCTGGCTTGATGTCGCGGTGAATGATTCCAGCCCTGTGGGCCGTCTCGACGGCAGAGCAGATCTGTACGCTCACTCGGAGCACTTCTGACAACGGGAGGTGTCCGCCCCGTGCCCGCTTGCCGAAGTGGGGATGTGGGTACATCTCCATGACCAGGTAGGGCCGGCCGTCGTTGGCGATTCCTGCGTCGTGGATCGTGACGATGAAGGGGTGAGTTGACACACCGGCCATCACCCGAGCTTCGGTCTCGAACTGTTGGAGACTTTGGTCGCTCAGGTGTTCGGCACGGAGGACCTTGACCGCGACGCCGCGACCCGTCGAGTGCTGGGTGTAGAGGAACACGTCAGCGAAGCCGCCTCCACCGATTCCTTTGACGTGGGAGTACCCCTCGATGAGCGGAGGTGAACTTCGGGGCTCACTCATCGGATCGATGGGTCGAAGGTCAGGGTCACCTCGTCGCCGAGACGGATGGTGGTGCCGGGTGGAACGGGGTATGGATCTCCCGGGCGGAGTTGGAATGTCGGTTGACCTGGTATCTCCACGAACGTGTTGTTGGTCGAGTCCCGGTCGATGGCGTGGAGCTGCCAGCCTTCGACACGAAGCACGAGGTGTGTCCGAGACACCTCGGGCTCGGCGATGGTCACTAACTCATGAGGTTCGCCGGCCACGAGGACATCAACCGTGGGGCGTCGTCCTAGGACGACGTGCCGGTCTAGGTGGATCTGTGTGCCGTCGGCGAATCGCAGACTGCCAAGGCGCGGTTGCGATACCAGGTGAGGGCTTCTGTCGACGATGGAGGTGCCGCAGGTTCGGCACAGGTCAGCGTGGGTCGGGTTTGGATGGCCATCGGGGCACAGCACAGCCTGCACTCGCGCTTTCGTAGCTGCTGCCTGGAGGTTGGAGCGGAGCACCGAGAGGGAGATCGTGTGGTCGTCCGGTGTTTCTGAACGGCTTCGGACCGCAGCGTCGGTCCGTTGTGAATAGCCGAAGACCCGAGGGTCCTGAGTCCCCATAGCGGTCGTTCGGGTATCCGGATCGTTGTGTTCATCGGGATCTGAAGTAGATCGCGGGACCGAGCTAGCGGTCTCAGTCGGCTTGGTTTCGGGTGTCGTTGGCTGGTCGGATGGAGTGTTCGGGTCATCCGGCCTGTCCCGGCTGGTCGATGGAGTTGTCATACCGGGAACGCCGGTGATGAGACCGGGTGGTTGAGTCGGCTTCTCCGGTGGAATCGGTGGCGGGCTTGGTCGGGGCTCGGGCAGCGGAACTTCGTCGGTTTCGGGTGTAGGAGGCGATGGTTGGCTCGCGTTCTGTCTGTCTATAGTCCCGGCTTCGACGTATGCGACGCCACCGTGATTGGGGTCTGGCTCTGGCTGTGCAGTCCCCTCGGATTCGATAGTGAGCCAGCCCTGCGCCGATGGTTCATCCTTGGACACGGATTTCCGGTCGGGTAGAGCCGGCAGGCCGGGTGGGGGCGGAAGCGTTGGTATCGCCGTACTCGTGCCTCCACCCACGACGGACGCGTCCTCGGCCCGGGCACGGCGGACCTCAAGAGCGCCCGCGGTGCTAACTGGTAAAGCCAAAGGCTTCCATTCGCCGGCAGGTAGCCCGGTGGCGACAGGCAAGAGGGTGATAGTGGAATCCACAGGAACTACGGCCTCAAGCCAGGTAACTAGTTCCTCTGCTGAGAGTCGGAGTTCGACTCCGTCGGGAGAGCGGACCAGGGCTGTGGACGGATGTCGGACAAGAATCCGGGTCGTGTCATGTTGCACCTCTACAAGCGCAAATCCCACCGTGCCGTGGCTGACGTGTTCGGAAAGCAGACCTGCGAGTTCCTTGATGCCCTTGTTCTCCCCGATCGATGTCGCGATGGCAGCAGAAAGGGGATGACTCGTTGGAGCAGCGATCAGGGCGGCGACCTTGACAGCGACGACCGCTGTGTGGAGTCCCGGGATAACGCGAGGCTCGGCGATTGCGTTGGTGCTCGCGACAGGAGGTTCTAGATGGTCGGTCATCTGTTGATTCTGTGGTTTCAGTTCAGTTGAGTCGATGAGACCCGAGGCTGGGTTGGGGACGAGGCGACATCAAGTCGCGGCGTGGTGTCGTGGTCGCCGCCGCGGGCGTCGGTATTATCTGGGGCGATCACCACTTCGACGATCACGACCGTCACGTTGTCTCGCCCTCCTCCATCTAGAGCAGCGCGGATGAGACGATCGACTGCGGATTGGGGATCTGGTGCGTCGATCAGGATCTCTTCGATGAGGTCCGGCCGGACCTCCTTCACTAGGCCATCAGAACAGGCAAGAAGCCGGTCACCAGCGGAGATGTCGAGGATCGACCAGTCGATGTCTAGAGGTTCGCCGGAGCCGAGCGATCTGGTTATGACGTTTCGGTCCGGGTGTCTGTCGGCGTCGGCCGGGTGGAGTTGTCCCTGATCAATCAGCTCTTGAACCACTGAATGGTCGTGGCTGAGTTGGCGGAGTTCGGATCGACGTAGCCGATAGACTCGGGAATCTCCGACATTGAAGACGAGGAGAGTTTCGGGTGGATCGTCGTCCAGCACGGCGATGCCACACAACGTGGTACCCATGGATTGAGAGGGATCGCTCGACGCTTGGCTGGTGATGACCCGGTCGGCGTGTCGGATCGCGTCGAGCACCGCGGCTCGGCCGAGCATGGCGGGAACTGCGCTGGAACCATGGTCGTCGCCGACGTTGTTCGTGTCGTTAGAGCATGGTTGTGTTGGAACGCTGCGCACCAGGTCCTCCAGCGTGGTGACTGCGATACGTGCAGCCAGATCTCCTCGTTGGTGGCCACCCATTCCGTCCGCCACCGCGAACAGACGCGAGGTAGCTAGATATGCGTCCTCGTTTCGGGAGCGTCGCAGGCCGGTGTCGGTCCTAGCCGCCCATCTGAGTTCAAGCACGCTCCCCCTCCTGGTCCCGATCCAGCCATCGATCGGGAGTCTTGCCTATCGGTTCGGTCTGTTGGGGGAATCATCGCGCGTAGAGTTGCTCTAGTCTCGCGGTGAGTGGCTTTGGGATCTCGGGAGGGAAGCTAGGTGTTCTCAGTGTTGAGGCCACGGATGAACGCGATCGCTACTGGCGTGCTCGTTGCCCTGCTTGTCGGAACGGTGGCGGTTGCGGCGGGTCGGGAGGAGGGTTTCCGGGCCACCAAGGTCGACCTCCACGATGCCGGGGTCTGGGTGACGAAGCGCAAGGCTGCGGGCCGGGTCAACACCGAGATCCGGGAGTTGGAAGCGCTCGTTCAGACGGACCTGGCCAACTTGGATGTCCTCCAGGACGAAGATGTCGTACTTGGGTACGCAACTCGGGGCGATGCACCGACCTTGATAGCGATTGACGCGGCCAGCGAGGTTCCTATGGACCAGCAGCAGGTGGTGTTGCCCAGCGGTGCTCTCGCACAGATGGCTGGTGGGACGGTTGCGGTGGTGGATCCGACGGAGGGGCTTCTATGGGTGGCTTCATCTGAGGGCGCAGCATCGTTGAGCACTGACCCCTCTGCTGTTGTGCACCGGGCTTCGGGGCGGGGTGCAGACCGTGAGGTTCGGCTAGTGGCGGCAGTTGGGGTTGATGGTGCGGTCCACGCCTATGAGCCCGGAGCCGACTCGGCATGGCGCATCACGCTCGATGGCGCGGCGGAGGAGGTTCGTTTGGAATCCCCCGTGACCCGACCGATGATCTCATCGGTCGGGTCACGGGCGGTGATCCTCGATCGGGAGGGTGGCAGGCTCCAGGTCATTGGGGGGCGTACCGTCGAGCTGAACGACATCGGCCGTGACGCCACCCTTCAACTTCCCGGTCCGGGTGACCCGCGCGGGGCCCAGTTCGATACGGCGCTGGTAGCTGGAGGTGGTGTGCTGCTGGACGTTCCGTTGGACTCTGGACCGCCATCGACCTTGTCAAGTCGGGGTGGGTCGGTGCCGGTGCGACCTGTGAGAGCCAGCGGCTGTGCCTACGGGGCATGGAGTGACGAGGAAGCTCCTCGCTATGCCCGGGTGTGCGATTCGCAGATCAGCAGACTTAAGAGTAGGGGTGCCGGAGAGGCGATCGAACCTCCTGACAACATGCGGGTCGGAAAGGGAGCTGTGTTCCGTCTCAATCGGGGCCGGGCTGTACTCAACGACGTGAACAGCGGTGACGTCTTGATGGTCGACCTTCCGGAGCCCACAGTGGTCCGCGATTGGGACAAACTCGAGCCGAACAACGGCGGTGATGGCAAGACGAAGACCACGTCTGATGAGGACGTTGATTGTTCTAAGGAACCTCCGCCCGGTCCACCCCAGGTTTCTGCCCAGGTCGAACGCGGAACTCGTCCCAACCGGCCCGTGGTGGTTCCGTTGGTGGGCAGCGATGCGATCGAGGCGCATCCGTGTGACGCCCTATTGATCACGGTGGATCCCGATGCTGTGGCGCCAGACCTCGGTGCTGCACATGTTGTGGCCAATGGAACGGCAATCCAAGTGACAACGACTGGGACCACACCGGTCACCGTGCCGTTCACGGTGCTGGGCATGGCTGGCGAGGCGACTGGCAGCCTGGTGGTTGGTGTCTCAGCCGATGGCGACAACCAGGATCCGCGCCCATTTTCAGACAGCAACGTCGTGGCGGTGAACGGCCGGGTCACGCACAACGTCTTGGCCAACGACGTGGATCCCGACGGCGATCCTTTGAAGCTGGTTGAGGTGACCGTGGACGGGGCCGGAAACGAGGCGCCGCCTCAGTTCCGGGCTGACGGTGCGATCACCTACGTGGCGGGGCCCCAAGCGGGTGACATCGTTATCCACTACACGGTGGAGGACGACCGCGGCGGTTCGGCCGAGGGCGAGTTCGTGCTGGGCGTTCGCCAAGGGCAACAGCCTCCGCAGCCTGTTCCGGACCAGGTGGTGACGACGGTTGGGAGCCGGGCGATTGTCGACGTTTTGGCAAACGACAGCGACCCAGACACGGCTCACGAGGAGCTCCGGTTCACGGGGTTGAACCCTGAGCCGGGTTCGTTGGGCATCCGCAAGCCGACGCATTCACGATCGCAGGGCTCGGGAGTTCTGATGCTGGAGCCGACCGCGGAGGGGGAGCACCTTCTCACCTATACGGTCAGCGATAACAGCGAGGCCCGTTCGTCGGTGTTTCGTGTGGTGGTGCGGCCGAAGTCCCAACAGCCGCGGCCTCCGGTCGCTGTGCGAGATGAGGTGGCGGTGCGGGGTGGGGTTCCGGCGTTGGTCGACGTCTTGGCCAACGATGTCGACCCAGACGGTGACTTGTTGGCGGTCACCTCGATCGATGCGGGAAGCACCGGTCTGGGGGTCGAGGTAGTAGACCTGCGAATGGCTCGGGTGATCGTTCCTGAAGGCTTGGTGCTGGCCAACGCCGTGGATGTGCACTACACGGTGAGCGACGGTGAACGTGAGGCGCGGGGAACGATCGTTGTGGCTCCGTACGAGCCTCGCGTCGAGAACCAGAGGCCTGTGGCTGTGGACGACGAGGCGACGGTGAAGGCGGGTCGTTGGACTTCTGTTGATGTGGTGGCGAACGACGTCGACCCCGAGGGTGAAGCGCTCAAGATCGTAGAGGTGTCGACGCCGACAGATCAGGACGGTCGAGAGATAGGCCGGGTGTTCGCGAGGGGGAATGAGATCCGGTTCCGGCCGAACGAGGACGCTAGGGGTACGGCTGAGATCAACTACACGGTCGAGGATCCCGGTCGGCAGACCGATGTCGCTGTTCTACGGGTGACCATCACACCGCCGGATGCTGAGAACGAGCCTCCGTTCCCTAGACAACTGGTGGAAGGGAGAGCATGGGCAGGGGAGCCGACAGTGGTGTCCATGCCGCTGCTCAGCATGGACCCAGATGGAGATGTGGTGTCTGTGATCGGACCTGACCCCGATGTGCCGCCTAGCGGTGCGGTCGAAGCCGACGGGATGGGTTTCCGCTATACGGCGCCGGCTGAGGGGGCGGGAACCGACCGGTTCAACGTGTTGGTGACCGATGGAGAACCGGGCCACGAGGTTGCTGTCGAGATACGGGTGGTGATTGTTCGGCGTCCGACGGTTCCGTTGCCACCGGTTGCGGTACCGGACCTCTTTACTGTGCGGGCTGGTTCGGCCGAACGCACGCTACCCGTGCTCGAGAACGACACCGATCCCGATGTGCCGGCGGGTGATCAGGAACTGGTACTGGTGACGGACGGCGTAGAAGCGCCTTCACTCCGCGAGGATCAACCGGGCACGTTGGTCGTACGTGATGGAGAGATCCGCTACACGCCTCCTCCCGTGACCGACGCTCCCTTGGTTGAGGTGGCGTTCCATTACACGGTCCGTGACCCCGGAGGTCTGACCTCACGAGGTGTGGCCCGAATTCGGATCACCGATGGTGCTGACCCGGTTCCTCCGTTGGCAGTGGATGATCTTCACGCACCTGTTGAGGCTGGTGCGGCCCCGGTCGACATCGATGTGTTGGCGAACGACACCGATCCTGACGATCCGGATTTTCCGGGTCCGTCGGCGATACCGGTCGTGCTTGACCCGGAGACCGTACCGGAAGCGTCGGTGCAACCCGATGGCACCATTCGGGTGGCGGTAGCAGACCGGTCCGTACAGTTCGCCTATGAGGTGACCGACGCCGACGGTGCGACTGCGCAGGCAATCGTGGTGGTCCCGGTGCGTAGTGCGCTGCCGCCGGTGGCCGCGTCGGACGAACTGACCCTGCAGGTAGGGGAGTCACGTGAGCTCGATGTGTTGGAGAATGACGAGCCTCGAGACCGTGTGCGCCTGAGGCAGGTTTTGGAGGAGACAGCGGTCGGTGTGTCCGTGGCGCTGTCGGCCGACAAGTCGAAGGTGGTGTTGACCGGCGGAGCTGAGCCGGTCGTCGGCGGTGTGAGCTATCTGATCGCGGACGAGGCGACTGGCCTGACCGATGTCGGGTGGGTGTCTGTGACGGTCGAGGACCAGGAACAGAACGAGCCACCCACGTTCCAGATGCCGTCGACGATGTCCCTGGAAGCTGGCGGGCCGGGAGTCGATTGGAACCTGGCTACCTGGGCCAAAGACCCCGAGGACGACACGATCAGCTTTGAGTTGACTCAAGCCCCCGCCGCCCCTGTCGAGGTGGACCGGAGTGCGCTGGCGAATGGCCGGTTGGTCGCCCGGGTTGCCAGCAAGACGGCGCCGGCGAGTTCGACGTCGTTGGTCGTGACTGCAACTGATGGAGAGAACCGCGTCACGTCAACGGTGACTGTCCAGGTCGTTGCCAACCCAGGGCCCGTGTTGCCCTTTGCTCGGACTGATGAGCGCCAGGTTCGTGTCGATGATGGACCGTTGACGGTCGACGTCGTAGCTAACGACACCTATGCGCCCGAAGTGACTCCGAGCATCACCGTGATGGATGTGAGCGGAGCTCCGAGTGGACGGGTCACGACCGATGGTTCGCGGTCGATCACGTTCACGCCGGCGTCGGGCGACACACGCGTGGTCGTGCGCTACAACCTGACCGACGACTTCAAGTACGACGACGGCTCTACCGGGCCGCCGCGCGCGAGCGAGTCGACCCTCACGATCACCGTGTTCTCACGGCCCGAGAAGCCAGAGGCACCGCACGGCGAGGCGGGCAGCAAGGTTGTCAACCTACGGTGGAGGCCGCCACGTGACAACGGCCTCGCCATCCGTGGCTACGTCGTAGAGGCGGAGAACCAAGCGAATGGGAGTCGCACCCAGCAGGAGGTCTTTGGCACGCAGATTTCCTTCGGCGGCCTTACGAATGGCGACACCTACAAGTTCAGGGTGGCGGCGTTCAACGAACAGTATCCGCGTGGTGAGGTTGCCGACGAGCACTATGGTCCTTGGTCGGCGCCATTCACACCCGACAAGCGCCCCGAACAGCCGGGCCAACCGCAGGTCGAGTTCAGGATGGACGACAACCCCGAAGGTGGTGGCCGCCTGCACGTGAGCTGGACAGAGCCTTCGAACGAAGGGTCGGCGATCACAGGGTACACGATCGAGTCTGACGCCGGTGGGCGCTGGCAGGTCGGACCGGGCGAGCGCACATTGGCCGTGAACGGGCTGACGAACGGCACTTCTTACCGGTTCCGGATCATCGCCACGAACGCATTGGGCGACAGCGATCCGAGCCCGTTCAGCGTAGCGGCCGTCCCCGCCGGCAAACCGGGCAAACCGGGCAAACCGACGGTGAGGCAGCTTTCCCAGAACGTCTCCGACACGTTGACGGTGAACGTGCAGTTCGATCGGGCCGACCCGAACGGCGACGAACCTACGTACACGGTCAGGCTGGTGGGTGGCGAGTCGAAGTCCGGCTCGCCCGGCTCAGGAGGAGTCGACTTCAGCAACCTGAACGCCGGCCAGAACTACTCGTTCGAGGTCACAGCCAAGAACAAGGCTGGGGAGACGACTTCTGACGTGACGACGTTCGTCGGTTACAACCGCCCCGGTCCACCGATCAATCTACGGACGACCTATGAGTACAAGCGCGTAGATCTCACCTGGTCGGCTCCGTCGATAACTGGAAGTGGTAGTGGTGGCAGGCTTCGTTATCGGGTTATCAAGAACGGGACGACGCTCGACGAAGTCGACGATCGCTCATTTACCGACAACGCAGTAAGTCCCAAAGATCGCCCTGTCTACGTCGTGGTTGCTATAAACGCAAACAGTCCTGAACTGATCAGTGATCCATCTAACTCAGTGACTGCCAACGTATATGGTGACCCGTCTGTGACCATCAACGCGAACAAGACTGGTCCAAGAGATATTTCTTGGAGTTGGAGCGCGGATTGGAACGGGGCTGGTAAGCAAGATTACATATTGGAGTGGCGTCAAGGCGGTGGAAATGGTGGAACGGTCACCACTGAGTCTCTGACTCGGAGTGGCTTGTCATGGGACACAACCTACGAGTTGTGTGTAACGGCCCGGAGTAATGGCTCGGACACTCAGCCGTCGCCGCGGCAGTGTGCATCTGCTCGGACTGATCCGGAACCGCAGCCGGACTTCACAATGTCGCGCGGGGGTCTGTGGAACCCCCCTGGCTACACCTGTACTGATAGTTGCTATCGGGTGATGGTAACGACTAGCAATATCCCCCCGGGAACCTATAGTCATATATGTTGGGAAGGCACCGCCAGCGAAATTGGACCGTACAATATTACTGCGGGAACCAATCAGCCGTCGGATTGCGCGGCAGAGCCAGGCATTACGGTGACGATGCGAATTTATGGTAACGGTATCGATGTGACTAGAACCTGGGTAATGACGAGACCGTAAGTGGCGAATAGCAGCTGGAATGGATCGTGGTAGATGAAGATCACTGATGAACAAGCAAGTTGGTTTGCCGATACCTTCGGCAGTCTGGTTAGGAACGTGGAAGGAGCTGTGCTCGGAAAGACCGAGACGGTGCGCCTTGCCCTGACCTGCCTGTTGTCCGAGGGGCACTTGCTTCTGGAGGATGTTCCTGGCACCGGAAAGACCTCGCTGGCCAAGGCTCTGGCCAACACGGTGAAGGGGTCGCAGTCGCGGCTCCAGTTCACCCCCGACCTGTTGCCTTCCGACGTGACCGGTGCCACCATCTACAACCAGCAGAACCAGACCTTCGAGTTCCATCGGGGTCCGGTCTTCGCCACCATCGTTCTTGTCGACGAGATCAACCGGGCATCGCCGAAGACACAGTCGGCGCTTCTGGAGGTGATGGAGGAGGGCCACGTCTCGGTCGATGGCACCCGACACGATGTGGGCAAGCCGTTCATGGTTATCGCTACCCAGAACCCGGTCGAACAGGCCGGCGTGTACCCGCTGCCTGAAGCTCAGCTCGACCGGTTCTTGATGAAGGCGAGTCTCGGCTACCCCGACCACGACACGACAGTGGCATTGCTCGCTGGCGCAGCAGTTCGAGACAGGGCGACGCTGGTGCAGCCCCTCATTACCGCTGATGCCGTACAACAGATGGCCGACTTGGCGAACCAGGTACATGTCGATACCGAGGTGCTGGCCTACATCAGCCGGCTCGCTGAGGAGACCCGCCGTCACCCTCAGGTGAAGCTTGGGGTCTCGACCCGGGGCTGCCTGGCGCTTACCCGGGCCGCAAAGACCTGGGCGGCGTCGAACGGCCGTACATACGTGATCCCCGACGACGTGAAGGACCTTGCGAACCCCGTACTGGCCCATCGCGTCCTCCTCACTCCCGATGCTGAGTTCTCCGGAGCGAACGCGCACGACATCGTTGGGCGGGTGCTGTCCGAGGTCCCGCCTGCCGCTCAGCGGGGTGGGTCCTGATCGTGGCTCCTCGGGGGGAGGTTCTTCGTGATGTATGGCAGGCCGTTACGCCGTTGGGCAGGTCAGTCGGTGCAGGCGCGCTGGTCGCGTGGGCTTTGGCATGGCGGTTCGACTGGATCGAGATGGCCGTGGTCGCTGCGGCAGGTGTGCTTGGCCTTATCGTGGGTCTCGGCTTCCTGTTGATCGGCCGAGCCGATCTGAAGGTTGGCCTCGAGCTCGCGACCCCACGCGTGGTCGTCGGCGAGTCGGCAGTATCCAACGTTGAGGCAGTGAACGAGGCCGATCGGCGAGCGCTCCCAGTGCGGTTGGAGACTCGGATTGGGAGCCGTGTCGAGCATGTCGACGTACCTTCGTTGGCAGCGGGTTCCTCGCATGACCAGCTCTTCGTGGTGCCTACGGCCCGACGGTCGGTGGTGCCTGTTGGGCCGGTCAGGTCAGTTCAGGGCGATCCGCTCGGCTTGGTGCGTCGGGAACGTACCTGGACGGGCACCGAACATCTCTACGTCCACCCGAAGACCACCGCCGTGCCCTCGCTCGCTACCGGCTGGATGCGAGACCTAGAGGGCGAGACGACCAACGACCGCTCGCCTAGCGATGTGGCCTTCCACACCCTGCGGGAGTACGTGGTGGGTGACGACCGTCGCCACATTCATTGGCGAACGACTGCTCGGCAGGCCGACGGCAAGCTGATGGTCCGCGAGTTCGTCGACACTCGAAGGGCGCACCTTGGCCTGCTCCTGTCGCTGCGATCCGACGATTACGCATCGGTCGATGAATTCGAGCTGGCAGTTTCGGTGCTCGGCTCCTTGGGGCTCCGAGCGATGGCGGACGAACAGGAGGTTTCTTGCCTCGCCGGCGGGAGACCAGTGCCGTCCTTTCATTCGGTCCCATTCCTGGACGGCCTGGCCGGTGTTCAGGCAAGCCCAGATGAACTTTCGCTCGAAGCCATCGCCGTGCGTGGCCGTGATACCCTTCGCGGAGTGAGCGTTGCAGCGGTTGTGGCCGGCTCTGGCCTGGACGCCGCATCGCTACGAGCGGTGTCGGACCGGCTTGGGGCAACTGTCCACACCGTGCTCGTCCGGGCCGCTGTTGGTAAGGAATCATCGCTAGCCATGCTGGGTCAGTCCGTGCTGCTTGACATCGGGCACCTTGACGACCTGCCGCGGCTGGTGTTCGCCGCGAGCAACCGATGACTGCAACGAGCGGGCCCCGGACCGGGCCGACGACTGTTGGCTATCCGACTGTCCCGACCGCGGTCCGAGACCCCGGAGCGCCTCCGAGTTGGAAGCCAACTCGTGACGACCTGGTCGATGCCGCGTTTGGGATGGTGCTCTTAGTCGTGGCCGCGATCGGTTGGCTTCCCGTCTTCTCCGGGGTAGATGGGCCACTTGTCGTTCTCGTTGGCGGTTTGGCTGGAACCGCTGCCGCGTGGGTATCGGCCGCTCGTCGGCTGAGCCCCTTCGCCACCCTTTCTGTAGCGCTTCTCGCCTTCTTGTTGTTCTCTGGGGTTTCGGTTGCTGATTCTGCGATCGCCGGTTTCCTGCCGGGCCCGGAGGTACCAACGAATCTAGTGGATGGCCTGATCCGCGGTTGGTCTGATCTGGTCACTACAGCCACGCCTGTGGCTTCCGGGGACGGAATGGCAGTTCCTCCATACGTCTGCGGCTTCCTCGCCGGGCTGTTGGGAATGCTGGTGGCCAAGCGAAGCGACCTACCTCTGGTTCCGGCTGTGCCCTCGATGGCAGCCTTGTTGGTTGGATTTCTCTTTGGGGATTTCGAGCCGGCGGCTGCATCGGTGCAAGGCATTGGGTTCGCGCTTGTGGCTGTGGCTTGGGGCGCGGTGCGTTCCAACCGGCCCCGCCGGACTCTGGATGGAGAGGTGTACTGGCCTCGCGTCGTTTCTGGCCTCGTCATGCTGGCCATCGTTGGTCTTGTCGCATCGGTGGTCGGTACGAACCTCCCAGGGGTTCAGGAAGACGAGCGCACGGTGCTGCGTGACGCGGTTCCGCCGTTCGATCCCTCAGTGCACCCGAGCCCCCTGGCCGGCCTTCGGACCTTTCGGAAGGCTGGTCGCGAAGTCGACTACTTGCGAGCCTCTGACCTGAAGGAGAACGACCTGATCAGGCTCGCCACCATGGACACATACGACGGCGTCGTGTGGTCGGTCGGTGGTAGCGAGAGCTCAGGCCGCTTCGATCGTGTCGGCTCGCGGATCCGCTACGCCGACCAGCCTTTGGTGGGTGATCCGAAAGGCTGGCCTCATCGATCCTTGAGCGTTTCGGTGATCGACTATCGAGGCATCTGGCTGCCGACGCTTGGCCTCAGCCAACGCGTGAGCTTCGCCGGTACCAATGCCGACACGGTCGCTGATGCGTATCGCTTCGACCGGGCCAGCGGTACGGCAGCAAGTTCCGTCCCCGTGAGCGAGGGACTTGTGATCGACCTCGATGCTCGGCTATTGCGTCGTGATGACCTCGATGAACAAGTGAAAGCCGCGGCATTGCCTTGTAGCGGTGGAGCGAGCCTCGACCCCGTGATTCAGTCATCCCCCGCACTAGCTGAGCTTCAGAACCACTTGCGTGAATACACAGGCGGCGCTGACACACCGTTTGCGAAGGCAGAGGCCATCGAGGAGCGGATGAAGGACGGTTACTTCAGTGACGACCTAGACGATGCCGAGGAACACCTCAGCGTCAGAGCTGGTCACAGCGTGGCAGCCTTGGCCCAGTTCCTTGATGCAGATCAGTTGCTGGGCAACGGCGAGCAGTACGCCGCATCCATGGCGGTCCTCACCAACCTCGCTGGTTTGCCGACTCGGGTGGTCGTTGGCTTCAAGCCTGAGAAGCTCGGGGCGGTCGTGCTGAGAGGCGAGGATGCCGCGGCATGGGTCGAGGTCTGCTTCGCCGACATCGGGTGGGTGACCTTCGAACCGACCCCGGACGAGTCGCGCGTTCCTGATCCCCCGACCGTGCAGGTTGAGTCCACGCCGCCGAAGCCAAGGCCGCCCGTGGTTCACCAACAGCTCAACGTTCCAGAGACCATTCCGGAGAACGTAAAGCGCCAGACCAAAGTTCCGCCAAAGGGCCCTGGCGACACCACTGAACCTGGCGTAGCTGTTCCCTGGTTCGTTCGCGCAGCGATCATCGGAGTTGGGGTTCCGGTCGCTTTGCTCTTGGCCGGTGTAGCCGTGATCGTGGGGCTGAAGGCCTCTCGTCGTCGCCGCCGCAGAACGCGTGGAACAGCGGCCGACCAGATCAACGGAGCATGGCTAGAAGCAGTAGATCACCTTCGAGATGTGGGCCACCGGCCGCGGCCAGCAGCGACGCGCCGAGAGCTGGCCATCGGTGCTGCCAGCGCCGGGTACTGGCAAGATGGCTTGGCGTTCGCCTCAGCCATAGACGCTCACCTCTTCGGACCCAATGCGCCAAGCTCAGAGGATTCCGCGACCGCGTGGTCAAACCTGAACCAACAGGTTGGATCAATTCATAGCAAGCTGACACGTCGGCAGAGGCTGAGAGCGGCGATCTCGCTGGCTTCTATGCGTAGGCCGAGTATTTGACAAGTGTGATCGCGTCCAGCAGAACCTTGTTCTGCCCCCGATTACCGCTTCCACCATGGAAGCGGATTAGTCGAGCGGTGACGTGCGCTCTGTAGTTGGAGCTTCATTCCTGGTGACATGCGGATCCCGAGGCTCTCTAGTGCCTGGCCGATCGGAGCGATGACTGCCCCAGGATTAACGCCTGATAGGGATATGACGATCACCTTTGCATCTTTACGTGTAAGTCGAGCGACTGCAGGCTGCTCTAGCTGAAGACGCCGGGCACCTCGCATGGACAACCTGGTTCCATCGGGATGAGACAGCAGTATGCATCTTGCTCCGAGATGCGCTACTTCAGAAGTTGGTCCAGATGTAGCACAGAAGTCAGCAAGCCTAAGATCTATTCGAGAACTCTTTCCTGCAATATTGGAGATTACGAGAACAGGATCTTCAAGCCGAACCGGCGCGCCGCCGAACCAGAACGCAGGAGGGGGAACAAAGAATGAGTATATGGCAACATAGCCAGCAACTCCTAGCCAGGCCTGCGTGCTGATGGGCCAGAGAAACACAACTATGCCGACTAATATGCCTGGCAAAACGAGCCAAACATATAGGCTAAAGATGTGGACGGCGCTGAATTTGGTTGGCATCGCTTCTAGGCATTGGTGGCTTTCTTGTAGGTATCTGGGGCCATCATGTTATAGGGCGATGGTGGCTTAATGGGTCAACGTCTCCCAATGACCGGAAGGTTCAAGCGGGTTTCTGTGAAGACATGTTTCTGGAGTTCTGTTCTACGTACTGGTCCGATGTACTTTACATCCAGAACGTCATCTAGGCTCGAAAAGTTTCCGTTGCTAGCTCGATAGTCCACGATGTTCTTGCTTGTGGTGGGCCCGATTCCCTTCACTGCTAGGAGATCTGGGCCGGTCATCTGGTTAAGGTGGTTGAGATTGCGTCGCAGGTCCACCTCTGCTCCGATTGCGCCTGACACGCTTCCGGAAGTTCCTCCAACCAGTACGTTTACTAAATCGAACTTCCCGTCGCGTATATTTACGTTGTTAGTACCTGGCAAGTAGGATTCGGCGGCTTCCTGCACCGCTGCCAGTGGATACTCGACTAGTGCATTGCGCCCAGTATTTCCGAGTAGTCGGCCAGTGAGAGTAGTGGCAGAGGACGACCCAACCATCGTGCCGAAGCCAGCGGATGCAGCCCCGAAAACGGCTCCGATGATTGCGCTTCTGGCGATGTCGCCGGCGCTTCCACCATCGACGGCAGTGTTGAGCCCTCCGGCAAGTCCGCCGACGATCGCGCCGGCAATGACTAGCCCAACCGGTCCAAGGAACGCACTAGCGGCGGCCATAGCAGCGACGCTGCCGACGACTATCGCTGCCTTTTTAACGTACTTCCAGGGGTCGTCCGCTATACGGTCAAACAGCCCCTTACTGGCTTGCTTACGATACGTGTCGTAGTCTTCGTCGCTGATCGGGTGTTCCCCAGATGGGTCGATCATGTTGACGGGATCGCACCACGCATAGGAGTAGACCCCGGCGAACGTGACGGCGCCTGGTTGAGAGGGGAGTGGGTCTCGGCTCAGAAATGAGCGGCTGCGGGCGTCATAGACCCGTGCGCCCAGGAAGAGAAGGTCGTCTAGTGCAAGTTCACCCCGGTAGCCGAGCCTGAGGCCTTGTTCTCCGTCGACGCCCCAAGGGTCGTCAGTTACGCGGCGATCCCAGGCTGAGTCTGGGTCTGTCGCCACTCGAACGTGATTGCCCCACCACAGGTAGCGTTCGTCACCGATGCCAAGCAGGTTGCCGGTAACGGCGCGGTCCCAGAGCACAGGTGTGTCGCCGATACGCGCCGGGCGGCCGAGTGGGTCGTGGGTGATCTGGTGCTCAACTTCAGAACCGTCGGTATTGAATCGCAGCACTGCAGATACGCGCCCTAGACCGTCCCACTCATAACGGGTGCTGCTTCCATCACTGTTGTGTTCGATCGTCCGGCGGCCGAGCACGTCGTACTCGAAGACCGTCTCGGTTCCGTCCTCGAAGACCTGCCTCAGCAGTTCCCCGGCTAGGCCGTACGAGTAGGTCCGAACCCCAAGCGGCGTGTGCTCTGTGGAGAGCAAACCCAGATCGTTGTATTCGTATCGTGTGGTCTGACCAGCAATGGTTGTACTGGCCAGCCTGCCTGCCAGGTCGTAGGAGTACCGGCGGTCGTTTTCGTCGACGATGATTCGCCCACCCTCGTCCCGCGTTAGATCGGGATCGACAGGTGCTTCGATGCGGATGCCATTACCCAACAGGAACGTCGTCGGTTGGCTGACATCTCCGTGATCGATCGACACCTTGTAACCGGCACCATCGTTCAAACCGGTCAAGTATCCATCAGCATCGTGGGAGTAGTGGATCGTTCCGGCCTCGGTCGCTACCTGGGTGACCCGACCAATCGAGTTGCGCGACAACGAGATCTGGGCGTTGGGCGTTGTTGCGGACACCAAGTTGCCAGCGATGTCCCTGGCCAAGCTCAGAAGCATCGCACCGCCCGAGTCGGCGATCCCTGAAACCTCGCCGTTTTCATCGAACAGGTAGGTCTCAGTAGTGCCATCCGCGTAGATGACTCGCTCGATCACTCCGCGGGCGTCTCGTGCGAACTCCGTCTCGTTGCCGTAAGCATCGCGCGTGGAGCGCAACCGACCAGCAAGATCCCAGGAGAAGGAGGTCGTGGCATCGCCAGTGGTGTGTGCCACGATGAGGTCCGAGCTGTCATACGTGAACTCGGTCGTCACTCCCGCAGGGTCCGTCGTCTTGGTGACAAGGCCCCGCTCGTTTCGCTCGAATGTGGCCGGTTCGACGCCTGAGCGGCTAATCGACGAGATCTCGCCGAACTCACGTTTGCTGAGGAAGGCGCCCCACTGGCCGTCGACTGCAGAAACACGCCCAGCATTGTCGTAGGTGAGAGAAGTGGTAACTCCGTTGCTGGTGACCCGGGCGATCGAACCGTCACGTCGGCGTTCGAAGACGACCTCTGTACCGTCGGCCTCGACCACTCGTGACAGTCTTCCCGCGCTGTCGTATTCGGCTCGGACTGTACGGCCCAGTGGGCTGCGCACCTCGACAAGCCGACCGCCGGGCGTATACGCGTAGCTGGTAGTGTTGCCCTCTGGGTCGACGACCGCGCTGATGCGGCCGACCTGATCAAGGTCCGTACGCCATGTGTGGCCTGCAGGGTCGGTGACCGTCCTCACCCGACCGTTGGGGTGATAGCTCAGCGATGTTGTGGCGCCGCTGGGGCTTGTTGCCGCCACCATCTGGTTCATCTCGTCGTACACGTACGACCAAACCCGACCGCTCGGATCCTCGACCGCCTTGGCTTGGCCGTTGCCGTCGAAGGAGATCTGAGTTCTGCCGCCGAACGGGTCCAACTCGGCCTGGGGCCGGCCAACGGGATCGTACTCGTAGAGCCATCGTCCGCCTGTCGCTGTCCTTGTACTGATGACTCGGCCGATCGAGTCGAGCTCGAGATCTTCGAGCACTCCCAGTCCATCGGAAACACCAGTGACATCTGATGCCAGATCGAGCCGGGTGGCCCAGGCTGAGCCGTCGTAGCGCGTTCCGCCAGTTGGGCGGCCGGCAGCGGTGTACTGGAAGCCGAGCCGACCGTCGGCGGTGTTGAGCGCCACGACGTTTCCGGAGTCGTCAAGTTCAACTGAAGCGCGTACGGACTCTGGCCTGGTTGCGCTGGTGGTGCGGCCGGCTGGGTCGTACTCGAAACCGAGCGTCCCACCCAGGCCGTCGGTGACCGTCCGGATCAGTCCGTCGGTGTTCCACTCGAACGAGAACGTGACGTCGTCGCTGTCAGTGACCGAGAGCGGTAGGCCGGTATCTCTGGCGTACGTCAGGTGAACTGTTGACCCGTCACTAAGGATGATGACCGATGGATCACGTAGGTCACCCTCGTACTCGAAGGTGGTGGAGTAGCCAGACCGGCTGGTCTCGGCGACGAGTCGATCGTGTTCGTCCCACGAGAACGACTGAGCGAGGCCGTCAGGATCGGTGCGTACCAAGAGATTTCCGCGATCGTCGTACTCGAATAGCGTCACACTGCCCAGGCGATCCACGATCTGCACGATGTTGTCGTCGTCGTCATATGACAGTCTCATCGTGTTGCCAAGACCGTCGATCATCGCGGTCAGGCGACCTCGCTGGTCATGGACCATCACGTTCGGCGGAGAACCATCCGTAGCGGTGTCGACAGAAACACCGTCGGGTCGGTAGTCGTAGGTGGTCTCTCGACCCCGGTGGTCTACCTGGGTCAGAACCCTTCCGATCTCGTCGTACGTGTTGCGGCAGGTCACTACACCGTCAGCGTCGGTGACAGCTGAGATGAATCCCGCTTCTTCATATTCGTACGTAGTGTCGCCGGCGTCGCGCCGGACGAGAACGAGGTGCGCCTCGTCGTCGTAGCCATATGTGGCAATCCGGCCATCAGAGGACTCAACCTTCGTAGCGAGGCCAGTCAAGGTATCGATCGAATAGCTGACCCATCGTCCAGAGGTCCTGTCAGCGAAGCGAACCTCCCCAGGTTCCCTCGTAACTGCGACCCGTGCGGCGACCGAGCGCAGGCCGACCAGCAGCCCCAGTTCGTCGAAGGTCCAGGATTCAAGGTGCCCTCGGGTGAGGAGCCATCCGCTCTCTGTCTTGGCGAGCGACAGATTGCGCCGCCGGCCGCCGACCCAGGTGCCGTTATCTTGAAGCTGGAAGACGGCACCTCCTCCGTCCTGTCCTCGGTACGTGACCAAGCCGTCTTGCACTGTGAGCGAGACGTCAGCCAGGGCTGTCCAGCCCGGCCCAAAGATACCGACGCCGGTATCGCGAGAGTTATATGAGCGCACTACAGACAGCGGCGCGGCGATACCGAAGAGCTCTAAGTCGCCTTCCCGAAGTAGAAAGTTGCCGTTGGCCATGCTGATCGGATCATTTCTGAAACCGCTGTACGGTGCTTCACCAAGCATCTCGATCGCAGGCACGGTGACCGCGTTGGGTGCTTTGGTTAGGCCAGCTCTTAGGAGTGATTGCCGGACCACTGCATCAGAAACCGTTGCGTTGCCCTTGGCATCGTAGTTATTAGCTTCAATCAGATCTTTGCGGATCTCTCTCACGAACCGCTGGTTGTCACTCCACATTTGAAGTAGTTTGGAAACAGCATTAATAGATGGTGTGTTGGGGTGTTGGAACGAGCATGCAGCAGTAACCGTATTGCATTTAGATGCAGTTGTCTGGCCACTGCTTGATAGGCGGCCTATTGAGCTTTGAGAGCCGTCCACGAAGTTCCCGAGGTCGTTGATATTTGCCGAAGTAACAGACATCGTCAGAACCTCTGTGGCGTAGCTGTGGCACTAAACAGCGGTGGTGCTGGGGGGGTAATATTGTGTACGGACGCTAGTTTCCGGTCTGCTTCCTCAGCAGAGTCATCACCAACGAAGTAGTCCACCGCCTTTTCTCGTAGGCTGCGCTCGGCAGCTATTTTCTCCGTCAAGTCCTCGAGGGCCTTGGCTCGGTTGTTGCGACCTTGCTGTTCCATAGCTTCTGCCCAAGCCTTTGCCCACGCTTTGGCATCTTCTCTTAAGCCGTTGCAGACAGCGTCAACTGACTTCTGTTCGGTGTGACGGCGGTCGATGAACTGCCGGCCATACACGCCGCGCCATTTAGCAGTCGCTGCCACGAAATCGAGTTGGCGCTGACTGTTCTCTGACTCGATTTCATCCGCAAGCGCCCAGAGCTGCCTTGCTAGTTGTAGGCTTCCCTCGAAATCAAATGGAACGTCGCCGCCGGAGAAGGGATCTCCCATAGTTACCTACTCCCCCCCAGTCTAGAGACGGCGTGCTCGCGGAGCACCCAGTGCCTCTCCTGGATCATATACAGTTATAGCGTGAAGCTGGTCGGACTACTTGTTCGTCCGGTTGATCTCTTCGATCTGCTTGTCGATGTAGCCCGCCATTTCGGAGCTTGTCTCATCGATCTTCGACTTCGCGCTGTTCGTAAAACCGGTCACGGCACCAACAGCGTTGTCCTTGGCTGTACCGACCCAGTCGGTACCTTGGAGCGCGGAAAGGTGGTTGTTGAACTGTTCGGAGATGGCGGTGAAGTGACCCTTCGCCGTTCCCTTGAACGACTCGAGGGCAGGAAGATTCGCCCCCACAGATTCATCGCCGGCAGGAACTGCAGGCGGTGAGATCTGCGAGCCGTTGAACTGGATGTCGATCGGAGGGCCACCCAAGGCAGCAGCGATGTTCGACGTGGTCGCCTTCACAGCATCGGAGATGTTCGCCATATCGGTCATCAGTGCGTTGGCCAGGTCGGCGGCTAGCTGGCCGCACTTCGTCTTGAAGTCGACGGCGTTGGGCCCGTAGTAGTCAATGGAGACGGCATCCGAGACTAGAGCCTCTAGCGCCGTCCGGATCGAGCCGAAGGTCTCCTGTGCCGTGTTGCCGTAGGAACGGACTGACGGCGGGTTGACGCGAACCTGTGACATGACTGGCTTCCCTCCCTCCGGGCACCGTACCCGGTCTAGTGGTGTTGGCGGGCACAGTAGCAACGTTCGTGTCGTCGCGCTCGCAAACCCGCTCTGTCGTCGACGGATGCGACGCGAGACGAGCTCAACGGTTCGAGGTGTCCGTCGGAGCGTACGTCTGGATCACCGTTGGAATGCGGTTTCGAACGAACATGCCTCGGCCCTGCGGCATCTCCAGGCCTAGCCTGAGCACAGGCAGTCGCATCACGCCGATACGCTCCGCCACCTCCCTGGCGCTTCCCGGCTGGAGGTAGAGAACTTGTCGGGCGGAGGTGACTCGCTTGACCAACTCGTTGCTTGAGTATCCGAACGAAGAGGTGGAGCCGAGGACGTGGACCGATCGGTCCTGGCCCAGTCCCTGCACTGCTGAGTCGAACGCGGAGTTCTCCAAAAGATCCAGGTCGTCAACCACGAGGATCGCCTCCTTGCCGGGAAACTGGAGTTCGACCTTCAGTGTGGCTATGAGCGCTTGCGCGTCGGCACCCCACGCTGAGGCCTTCCAGCGGAACTCCCTTAAGCCCGAGTCCTCTGCACCGATCGCGTAAAGGTTCTTGCCGGCGGTTTCGTACTGCTCGGCAATCGAACGGAGCGCCCACGACTTGCCGCTGAGCGGCGGTCCGGTCACCATGAGATCCAACTTCTCCAAGTCGCATTCTGTCGAAACGCCTGATATGTCGGCTATGCCCACCGAGGCGATCAGGCTGTCCTTGGATGGTCGGGTCGAAGGCGATCGGAAAGCGAGCTTGGGAAGAGGCGGCTGAAGAAGCGTTGATGAGGCGACTTCGGATGCTTGCGCGTAGTCCCTCATGTAGTTGGCCACGGCATGCATGGCGTCGTCATCTCCTTGGCCGGGTGCGGTGATCGTTGCGATCTGAACTCTGAGCCCATCGAGGAAGCCGGCCCCAGGCGGAAAGGCCCTCGTGCTTGGCAGGCCTAGTGCCGAGGTCTCGGCAGCGTCTACCTGCTTCAAGACCAGCCGGCGGGTGACCGCAGCGTAGACAGCGCTTCGGACCGACGTCCCTCGGTCAGCCGTCATTACGGTATGGACCCCGAGTTGGCGGCCATCGAGGATGATCCTGTCCAATGCTATCAACCATTGGTCAGAACTTTGCTCCTGGCCGCCGCCGGTGTTTTGGAGTGCGTCGACCAGGTTTCGGTAGCCGTCTACCAGGAGCAAGATGGTACGCGCCGGGCCGTCGGTGCTCGATGCTGAGCGTCGCCTGCTCACCTCGGCATACAACGTCTCGAGTATGCGCGTGGTGGATTCCATGTCGTCCAGCGTGCCGACGCCCTCGCAATGGGGTAGTTCTTCAACTGCTCGCAGCTCGCCCGAGGAGAAGTCGAGCACGAAGATCGACAGGGTGTCACCGCCGCAACGCAGATCATCGATCGACGAACTGACCGCGATCGTGCGTAGCGCCGTCGTCTTTCCGGAGCCGCCGGTGCCGAGGATCAACATGCCGCCTCCGCCTTCCAGATCGACAATGGACGCGTGCTGGCTTTGGTTCGCTGGATCGTCGGCCCCGCCAATGAGTACCAGCCGGCCAGGGGCGAGGTCGCCCCCTCCTCCGCCCCGCATCTCGTCGGCGGCAGTCAACGTAAAGTGCTCGGGAAGAAGCTCGTTCCAGATCTGCGGCACCCGTGGGTGACCGATCGATGCGATCGCCTCGATCACTGCGTCGAGCTGAGTGCGAGGCGTTGCGTCCTCCCCTCCCGATGTGAGCCTTGGCGCCACGGTCGATTCCGGTGCGCCGAGCCCTAGGGGATCGATCACCACCGGGGGTAGGCCTTGGGCCAACGACATCGGTGCGCTGCAATAGGCAGACTGGAACTCCACGAGCTGGCCAGGGCCCATGCGAGCTATGGATCGCCCCTTTAGCGGGACCGGGATCTCCGCAGCATCGGGGGCGTTGAGGATGCTCATCGACTCGGCCCGGTCCAGCATCCTCAACGAGATGCGGAGGTTCGTGTTGGCAAGGATGTTGTCGTCCACGGATGACGACGGGCGCTGCGTAGCCAAGAGGAGGTGAACTCCGTAGCTACGACCACGTTGGGCGATGTCGATGATGTCCGCTACGAACTCCGGGAGTTGCTTCACCAACGTTGCGAACTCGTCGATCACGATCACTAGTGACGGTGGCGCCTTGTCTGGGTGGATCCTGCGCATGTCGGCCATGTCCTTCACCCCGAGGGTGCTGAACAGGTTGACGCGCGACCTCAACTCGGCGCGCAAGGAGACCTGAGCGCGCAGCGCCAACGACTCATCGAGGTCGGTCACTCGACCGGAGACGTGCGGCAGGTCCTTGAAGACCTCACTGGCCGATCCTCCCTTGAAGTCGATGAACATCAGGCTGAGATCACGGGGCGATTGGTAGATGATCAGGCCAGCCACCAAGGCTTGAATGAGTTCGCTTTTGCCGGCACCAGAAGTTCCTCCGATGAGACCATGGGGTCCATCGGCGACGAGATCCAGCTTCAGCGGGCCATCCGCGGTGAGGCCGACGACTGTCTCCAGGGCGTACCCACCATCGGGCTTGCCTCCGCTGCGACGGTCGACCGCCCATTCCTGCTGGATCCAGGCCTGCGTCACCTCGTCAATGCCGTGCGCGGCCAGCAGAGACACAACCCTTGGAATCGAGGCTGTGGCGGTCGCCGAAGACGCGTCGCTGAGGGGAGCCAATGCCCTAGCAACCGTGTCGGGCAAGGTCGGGTCGGCGCCGTCGGCCGCGAACTCTTGGTTTGGTTTGCTGGGGTCGGTGAACCACACGGTGGACAGGCGCTCCACCCCGGAGACTGCCCGGTCCGCCAACTCGACGACAGCCCGACACTGCGGGGGCATACGATCGGTGGTATCGGTGAGCCAGATCACGGAGATCCCAACGCCAGGGCACTGATCGAGGATCTGGGCCACAAGGTGGGGGTCCGGCTCGAGGTGCCGATCCAAAAGCACTAGGACCCATGGCCAACGACGATCGACACCGTGGTCTGTCGTCAGAGCGCGGAACTCGGCCACGTCGAGTACCGCCCTCAACAACTCGTCGGCGCCCGCCTTCTCGATCGCGAGATGATGCCCACCGATAGGCGAACCGGTCGCGTGAGTGTGAGGCACCCAGCGAAGCCAATCAACAATACCAGTATCGGGCGAAGCGGCACCTGCAACCACTAGGTCTTCTGGGCCATGTAGACACACGGCTTGGATCAGCAAGCTCTTGCAGAGCGCGATCGCCTCGGCTCGTGAACCTTGAACGCCGAGCACCCCGAGTGCCAGCAGCGACACGTTGACCGGCACCCGGTCGAACCGCCTGAACCGATCGACCTGATCCTCGAGACGGTCGATCAGATCCTCATCACCGTCGGAGCTGAAAGGCGCGGTGATGAGTGGCATCGCGGGCCCGAGGCCGACACGGAGGGTGAGGAACTCGGGAATCTCCCGGCCTCTTGCCCAGAGCGTTCGGTCCCGGCGTTGGGCGCGTCGTCTGAGATCCGCGATATCTGGTGAGGCAGCTAGACGAATCGCCTCCTCCTTCGCGTACGCAGCGGCGTAGGACCTTTCACGTTCGTCGAAGCGTTTCTCGAAGGCCTCCAACTCGCGTTCGTGTGTGTCACGAGATCGCTTTCGATTCTCGAAAAAGCTGGCAGCGCCGGTGATCGGTGACAGCACGGTGAACATCAGGAACATTGGTTCCTTCATCGCCACAGCCATCACGATGCCGCCGAGCAACGGTGCACCTGCCGTGAGCCAAGAGAACTTCGGCGGAGTGAGCTTCCCTGGCACCTTGTTGATCGGGGCCAACTCGACCGGCTCTATGCGCGCTGGACGCATCGGAGTGCGGTGAAACGCAACCTGGCCCATCTGGTCGATGGCCGTCTCTGGCGGCGGGGCCACTACCCGACACACCAACACGGAGTCACCCAGGTGGATCTCCATCGACTCGTCCACCCTGATCGGACCGCGTGGCTGGGCGCCGTCCACGAGAAGGGGATTCGTTGCTTCCGGATTCTCGGTCAACGTGACACTGAGGTCCGAGTCGACGTGGACGGAGACGTGGGAACGAGAGATCGTGCCGTCGGGGATTGCCTTGTACGATCGGTCGGCCTCGGCGCCGTGGAATGGCCTGCCCAGGGTGTGCATTCCTGGCGCAAGTTCCTTGTACCACCCGGCTGCTGGCCCTCCGATCGCCTCGATCACTACCACCGTGCCATCGCGATCCGTGCGCCCAAGCGGAGCGCTGGCCTGAAGGACGAGTTCTTCGCCAGACACGAGGCCGACATCGGAGAGAGTCGACGTTGGTTCGAGCACCTCGGCCTTCTCGCGACGGACTATCACGGTCTGGCCGCGGACACCCAGGTGGGCGGCCAGCGCAAGGCGGAGCTCTTCAACTGTGTGGCTGGGCTCCACCGTGGCTATCACGTCTGCTGACCGCTCCGGGGAGGTCGACGTTGCTCGAAGCATCAGGTACACGGCGAGCTCCCTAGCAATAGCGTTGCTTCAGTCGGGTTTCGGGTCTGTCCGATGGTGTGTGTGAACGGTGTGGCCTGAGAGTCCGCGGCGGGTTGCTGCGGGCTGGGAAAGATCATGCTCATGACCACGGACAAGAAGGGTACGACCTCGGCCGAGGTGGTGGTGCCGCCGCCTGGCGGGCTGACGGTGACTGGCGATCTGGAAGCGATCGCTGGTCGTCTGGTCGAACAGGCCCGCGCCGAAGGCATCTCGTTGACTGGCGACGGCGGGTTGTTGCCGACGCTGGTGGCCCAGGTGCTCGAGACCGGCCTGGCGGCGGAGTTGACCGAGCATCTGGGCTATGAACGCCACGCGGTCGAGGGCCACCACTCGGGGAACTCGCGCAACGGGTCGTGCACCAAGACGGTGACAACCGAGATCGGTCCGGTGGCGATCCAGGTGCCCCGGGACCGCAACTCGACGTTCGAGCCGACGCTGGTCCCGCACGGGACCCGGCGTCTCGATGGCCTCGAGACCCAGGTGATCTCGTTGTACGCGTCGGGGTTGACCACCGGTGAGATCGCTGCGCACCTCGCAGAGATCTACGGGACCTCGATCTCCAATGACACAATCTCTAGGATCACCGACGCCATCGTCGCGGACATGGAGGCCTGGCAGCCCAGGCCGCTCGACGCGTTGTATCCGGTGATGTTGTGGAGTTCCCCAGGAATCGTGGAGGCTTGGGTTTACGCGGCTGTGGCCGCTGGGGTGCTGAGTGTTTCGTAGGTGATCGGGGGTTGCAAGCCGCAGTGGCTGTGGCGGCGGATCCGGTTGTAGCGGTCGATCCAGGTGGTGACCCGGCGGCGGGCCTGAGATCTGGTAGCGAGCACGGTCCGGTAGATGACTTCGGTCTTGAGGGTGGCGAAGAACGATTCGGCTACAGCGTTGTCCAGACATGACCCGGCTCTCGACATTGACTGGGTGATTTTCTGACGTGCACACAGCTTCGTGAATGCGTGCGAGGTGTACTGGCTGCCCCGGTCGGTGTGCATGATCACCCCGGTGATGTTGGCGGTACCACCCCGGGTAGCGATGGCCATTTTCAGTGCGTCACACACCAGCGGTGCCCGGCAGTTGTCAGCGATCGCGAACCCGATCAACCGGCGGCTGTAGAGATCGATGACGGTGGCCAGGTACAGCTTCCCTTCCCAGGTCTTG
>CAUJFC010000187.1 GCA_963169755.1 Actinomycetota bacterium
GCTCGGCCTCTAGGTCTGCTGGGGATCCGGATGCGATCACGTGGCCATGGGCCATGATCACCGCCCGGTCGGCCACGCCGAGGACGGTTCGGGCGAACTGCTCCACCACCAGGATCGACACGCCGTCACGGGCGATTCCGGCGACGATTTCGTACAGTTCGGCCACGATGAGGGGGGCCAGGCCCATGGAGAGCTCGTCGATGATGAGCAGGGCAGGGTCGGTGGCCAGGCCTCGGGCCATGGCCAGCATCTGCTGCTCACCGCCCGACATGGTGCCGGCCAACTGATCGATGCGTTCCCCCAGGCGGGGGAAGCGGGCCACCGCCCGCTCCAGCACCAATGCCTCACTGGTACCGGCGTAGGTGGCCATCTTCAGGTTCTCGCGTACCGTGAGGTTACGGAAAACACCTCGGCCCTCGGGGATGGTGCACAGACCGATGCGGGCCAGGGCGTCGGGTTTGACCCCGTTCACGTGGCGTCCAGCCACGTGAACACAGCCCGAGCTGGCCGCGTGCTGACCGGTGGCCACCTTGAGGGTGGTGGTCTTTCCGGCCCCGTTGGGACCCAACAGCGCCACCACCTCGCCTCTCGGCACCACCAGGTCCACGCCGTTGAGCACCTGGATACGGCCGTAGGCGGCAGTAACACCCCGCAGCTCCAGCAGCGGCGCCGCCATGGTCGGGTCATCGTCATCGATCATCTCGGCCGGGGTGACCGGGGGCGGCGCGGGAGTCATGCCGTGGCTCCCACGTCGGTGCCCTGACCCAGGTAGGCGTCGGCCACCTGGGCGTTGGCCCGGATCTCCTCGGGAGTACCGCAAGCCAGCACGCTGCCGAAGTTCAACACCGTGATCGACTGACACAACCGCATGACCAGAGGGACGTCGTGCTCGACGATCAGCACCGCCATTCCCTCCGACGCCAACTCGACGAGGATGTCGGCGAAACGCTCGGTCTCGTGGTCATCCAGTCCCGACGCCGGCTCGTCGAGCAGCAGTACCCGGGGGCGGCCGGCCAGCGCACGGGCCAACTCCAGCAGGCGGGCGTTGCCAGTGGACAACGAGTCGGCCCGCTGATCGGCCAGATGGGTTATGCCCACTCGTTCCAGCAACTCGTCGGTCACCTGCTGGGGTTCGGCTTCTCCACCTTCCACCAGTTCGGCGGCGGTCAGCACGTTGTCGCGCACGTCGAGCGAACCGAACAGCTCCAGGCGCTGGAAGGTGCGGGCCAGCCCCAGGCGGGCCCGCTTGTGGGCAGCCACGGCGGTGATGTCCTCGCCCGCCAACAACACCCGCCCGGCGGTGGCGGTCTGCAGGCCGGTCAACACGTTGAAGGTCGTGGTCTTACCGGCGCCGTTGGGGCCGATCAGAGCAGTGATCTGCCCGGCCTCGACATCGAGGTCGACCCGGTCCACCGCCAGATGCCCGCCGAAGCGGACCGAGATCTCACGCGCTTCGAGGATCGGCATCACACCTCCCCCACGACAGTCCGAGCTCACCATCGAGTGAAGCTCGCTGCTCGGTACTGGCCCCCCGCCCAATGGGGATCTCCTCGGGCAGAACCGAGCTGCGGGGCGGAATCAGCAGAGCCTGAATCCGGGCGGTCAAGGCTCCCGGGCCCACCGCCTGTCGATCATCGATGTCGAGGGTTCCCAGGCGCTTCTGACGGCGACGGTCCAAGGCGGCAGTGAACCGCTGCACCACCTGTGAGACCGCGCCGTCCGGGTTGGCCACCAGCGAGATACCGGCCAGACCGGGGGCGATGATCATCAGGTTCTTGAGGAACGGGTAGGTGTCTCCGATGATCGGGAACAACACGATCAACATGGCCCCGACGAACGCCCCGGCCACCGCTGCGATCCCGCCCACCACCGCCATCAACACCGTGGGCAGAGCCGGTACAGCTCCGGCCAGCAAGGCGTACTGGTCGGGCCCGGCCTGGGTGCGCCACTGAGCCAACAGCACCCCACCGACTCCGGCGATCATCGCCGAGAGGGCGAAGGCCTGGACCTTCAGACGTGACACATCCAGACCGATGGTGGCGCTGCCCGCAGGGCTGTCCTTCATGGCCTGGAGACGACGCCCGAACGCCCCTCGACGCAAGGCAGTGATCCCCACACCAACCGCGCTGAACACCACCGCCATGAACGTCAGATAGGCACCGTCACCCGACAACGAAGCCGAGCCCACCGCGAATCGAGGAAAGTTGGGGCTGGCCTGGAACGACTCGACACTGGTGTAGATCGCCTTCTCACAGAACGCCGCGAAGGCCATGGTGGCCAAGGCCAGGTAGAGGCCCCTCAAGCGCAGGGTCGGCAGGGCCACCAGAGCGCCCACCAGCCCACAGACCGGTATGACCACCAACATCCCAGCAGGGCTGCCGCCTGGTGCCACCAGGTGCATGGTCATGGCCCCGATCCCGGCAAAAGCGAAGGGAGCCAAAGAGATCTGGCCGGCGATACCGGTGAGGGGTACCAGCGAAAGGGCGATCAACCCGATGGCGAAGCCCGAGCCGACGGCGTTGAAGACGTTGCCTTCCATCACCATGGGTATGGCGGCGGCCACCACCACCAGACCAACCGAGGCCAGCAAGGCCTCTTTGACGGTCGGTCGAGGAATCCGGGTGCGGTCGGCGCGGACCCCGAACAGTTCGGCCTTCTGCTGGGGCACCACCAACAACACGATGAACAACATGATCACCGGCACGCTGTCGACGTTGATCCAGCCCGGCAGATTGGCGTCATACACCCGCACCCCCTCACGAGCCACGCCCAGTATCAGGGCACCCAGGGCGGTGAGGGGAAGGCTCTTGAGCCGGCCGACCATGGCCGCGGCGTAGGCGTTGATCACCAGGAAGGTGAGCTGGATCTGGTCGAGGCGCAAGATGGGGGCCACCAGGACCCCGGCGATACCGGCCAGCACGCAACCCAGTGCCCACGCCAACGACGAGATACGGGCCGGGTTGGCGCCGTTGAGCGACGCCAGGTCACGGTCGTCGACCACACCCCGCATGGCCACACCCACCCGGGTGCTGTAGAGCACGATGCGCAGAGCCACTGCCACCGCCACCGCCACCGCCACGGTGATGAGTTGGTGGTAGGTGACGGCGATGTCAGCGATGTGAACCGACTTCCCCCGGAAGAACTCCGGAAGGGAGGCGATCACCTCGTTGGGAGGCCAGATGATCGACGCCAACTGGATGAGGGCCACCAGCAGACCGATGGGCACCACCAGTCGGATGGTGGGAGGAGCCTGGTTGAGGCCCGCCATGAGGACCCGGTCGATGATCAGTCCCATCAGCGGAGCGAACACCACCAGGGTCAGTACCAGAGCAATCGGCACCGGCAAACCCCAGGCGTCAGGAGAGGAGAGCTGCCAGTAGACGTAGGCGCAGAACATGGCGATGGCGCCATGGGCGAAGTTGAAGATGCCCGACGTGGTGTAGGTCAACACCAGGCCGCTGGCCGCTACCGCGTAGATGGCAGCCGAGGTGAGCCCGAAGACCACGATGGTGAGGAGATTGTCCAAGACTCACCCTCCCCCGAGCTGATGCCGTGACGCCCGACTCACCACTTGACGTCGGAGCCGTTCAGCTTGGGGTCGGTCACCGGAACGGTGTTGGCGTCCTCGCACTCGAAGGTACCGGGCTTTTCGGGGTAGGCCCGGACGAACTTGCCGTCTCTGACCTGGACCAGGGCGAAGCAACCGGTGCGCTCACGCGAGCCCGGCACGGTGGGGAAGTGCAGACCGCCGCCGTCCCACTTCTCGATCTTCTTGATCTCGGCCACCAGGTTCTCGCGGGTCAGGTCGGACCCGGCGTTGGAGGCGGCGGTGGCGAACAGCAGGCCGGCCGAGAACGACTGCACCCCCAGCGAGGTCGGAGCGGTCTTGGTTCCGGTGGCCTCGTAGGCGTCGAGGTACTGGCGCATGGCCGGCACCTGATCGGCCTCCTCGAAGGGCACCGTGTTCATCTCCACGTACAGGCCCTCGGCCCCGGGTTCGTCGAGCAGGGCACCGTCGTAGTACTGGGTGCCGAAGAGCACGGCGTCGGGCTTGAAACCCTGGGCGGCCATGTCGCGCAGCAGCTTTGCGCCTTCTCCGGTCTCGGACACCATGGTCACCAACCGGACTCCCTTTGACTTCATCTCCCGAGCCTCGGCGGCATAGGACTCCTGGAAGATCCCGGTGTCAAAGGTGGAGATGAAGTCGTAGCCCACCTGCTCCCAGGTGTTCACCACCCGCTCGGCCTGGAGCCAGGCGGTGGGCACCTGGCTGGAGGACAGCACGGCCGCTTTGGTCACCGCCTTGGGGAACTGCTCGGCGATGTAGCGAGCCGGACCAACCGCGTTGGTGTCGGGCGGGTTGGGTACCGGAGTCCACACATTGGGGGCCAGGGACTTCTTGGCGTTGGCGCTGTAAGCGGCGATGTCGGGCAGACCGCACTTGACCGATGCTTCGGCACCCAGGTCGTCGAACACCGATCCCGAGCCCACGATGGCGAACAGGTTGTCGTTGCAGGCCGCCTGAACGGCGGCCAGCGTGTTGGTGAGCTGGGAGTCGTAGACGGCCAGCTCCAGCTTGCGGCCGTTGATGCCGCCCAGGTCGTTGCAGTACTTAACGAAGGCCTGCATGGTCTCTTCGATGCTGGCCGTGGGGGTCTTGACCGCGCCGGCTCGGTCCGACACCACCCCGATCTTTATCGAGGACTCGGTGACACCGGTGTCGCTGGCGGTGGGGGTGAACCCTTCTGGTGCCGCACCGCAGGGCGCGGGCAGGGTGCCGAACATCGGTCCTTCGGCGCCTTCGCCTCCACCGTTGGCACCGTTACCACCGTTGCCGGCCGGTGCGCTGGCCGACGGCCCACCGCCACCACTTCCGGCCCCGGCCGCCAACTGATCGTCGCTCAAGCGGCTACCGCAACCGGCGGCCAGCAGCGCCAAGGCGCAGCCCACAGCAAGCGAACGTGTTCTCATGGTCAATCCCCTGTTCCCTCGAACCGCTGCAAACTAGCGCAGCCGCGACCCACTGCTCTGACGATTCGTCAGATCGCTTGTGACCGACGTCTCCCCAGTCTGCCCCATTCGACCCGTGTCAGCGGTCGACGAGGGTTGAAGGAGGTCGGCGGAGGTTCAGGAAGCCAGGAGGGCACCATGGCGGAGCAGATGGGGTGTGAAATCAAGTAACTATAGTTGTTTTTGCTGTGATCTGG
>CAUJFC010000188.1 GCA_963169755.1 Actinomycetota bacterium
GCAGCCGCCCCAGCCCGAGGGGAGCAGAGACCAGTTCCTCCATGGCATCGGCGTAGTCGGAGCCGGTGACCGCGGCAATTATCTCGGCCAGGATCCAGTGTCCGGCGGTGGGGTGGTACATGAAGGTGTCACCCGGCTCCATGGTGAGCTTCCAGCGGGAGAAGGCCTCCAGCCGACCTTCGCGGGTGGACCAACGAGGCGGCCCGAGGGGAGCGAATGGGAACCCGCCGGTGTGGGTGAGAACCTGGGCCACGGTGACCCGATCCTTGTCATTGGTCCCGAACTCGGGCACGTAGCTGGCACAGGGAGCCTCCACGTCCACCAGACCGCGGTCAACCAGTCGCCACAGTGCGCCGGCCACCAAGGCCTTCGTGGCACTGAACACCACGAACCGGCTGTCGTCGGGAGCACCGAAGGTGGCGTCGACCACCAATCGACCGTGACGGGCCACCGCCACCTGAACGGCCGGCGAAAGCCCATCGTCCACCTCGCGACGGACCCGTTGAAGGAGACGGTCGACCTTGGCGGCACTGATCGGTCGGTCGTCATCAGGGACGACCAAAGATGAAAGATCGGACAGCTCAGAGGTGATCACGCTCGGAGGCTACGCAACCTCAAGCCGTAAGGTCGACGCAAGCCCCGGGACCGCTCAGAACTCCGGTGCGGAAGGCCTTGACCCGGGCGAAGCCCGGCCCCTGACGCTCCCGGTCGGCCTGGGTCCGGAAGGTGAGCAGAACTCTCACCGCCTCGTCCAAATCGCCGGGCGAGAGGGTGAGCACGTAACGCTCACGGACCCCGGGGGCGGTCTGACGCTCGGGCAGCATGGCGGCGGCCCACGCCCCGGTGTAGCAGTCGGCGCGCAAGGTGGCCGTTACTTCGTCGCCCGGCGGCTTCATGAGCTGATCCTGAACCTCGAGCCCGTACTGGGTGCCGAAGAGCGCACCCACCGCGAAATCGCCCTTCTCGTAGGCGGCGGGGATGGTCTCGACGCTGTCGTAACCCACATAGCGCTCGGGCACACACAGGAACAGCCGGAATCCACTAACCGGGCGACCATCGCAGGTGGGAGGATCATCGAGACCGAACGGGCGGGGTGGCGCCATGGGTTCCCAGGCTCGCCCTCCGCTCAGAATCGGAAAAGTGTCGGCCCACCAGGCATCCAGAGACCGGAATGACTGGTCCTCCATTACTGCCAGATCAACGTCTCCCTGGGTGTAGCGGTCATCTCCTTCGAACTGAAACTGGTAGGGCCGGGGGTCACCCACCGTGAATGTCCGGCACCGACTGGCACCCTCCTCGTAGCCAACCTGGAACGCCGCCACCCGGTCGAACCCCGATCCGTGAGCGTTGGGATCCTCGGCACTGGCCCCGGGGGCGTCCCTGAACGAAAGGATCCCCGCCAAGGACTCATCGAGTTCTCGGGTACCGGCCTCGAACCGTGATGTTCCCGAACTGGTCACATGGCGGGTCCAGGCCCCAGCGAAGCAGTCGGCCTGCAACTCCAGAACTACCGTCGGCTGATCGATCTCCGCTCGATGCTGGACGGCGTGGCCCCACTCGTGAGCGATCACCACCGCCACTGTGAAATCGCCGTACTTGGCGGCCAGGTCGGGCATCAGGAACTCTTCATCCCACGCGATGGCGTCATCTGCGGGACAGAAGTAGGCGTTGTTGAGCACCTGGCTGGTCTGAGATGGTTGACAGGGCAGGGTGGACGCCAGGGAGTTCCGGTTGACAGAGAAGTACCCGCCGGTGGGAGCCTGGTACGGAGAGCCATCGAAGGTGGCGGGATAGGTGGCCGACCAGAACGCGGTGAGATCGGCGATGGCATTGGCTGCAATCCGGTTGATCTCTGAACCGGTGTCGCCCACGATCACCACATCGGTGGGGGGCACCATGGTGGTAGGGGTACTCGATGAACTGGACGTACCGGCTGGATCGTTGCCCCCCGGGATCGACACCGTGGATGCCGGGGCGACCGAATCGTCCTTGGATCCCACGCCGCACGCCGCCAGGACCGAGAGCAGGACGCCCAGCACGAGGGCGCAACTGATCGGCCGTGTGCTTGTCATCAGTCCATTTCATCAAACTGCCGGCGCCCAGCGGGCGCGCCCGGTGTTGCGCCCGCCAACCCGACGAGTCGGCGCCAACCCGATGCCGTCAGGCCGAGGCGGGCCAGGTCTGCCTCGGCCGCTGCCAGGTTGGTGTCGGCCCCCGGATCGCTCAGGACCACGGCACCGCTGGTCGAGACCAGCCTGAACACCGCGGCCGCCACCGCGTCGCCGGTCTCCGCGGTCGCCGCCACGGCAGCGGCCAGGTGATGTCGAGCTGCTTGCGCGTCGAGCGGATCCTGGCCCCCGCTGCCCAGAGCCGCCAGGCCCTGGGCCAACTCCATGAGGGCCCGGTCCATGTAGGTGACACCATCGGCCGAAACCAACGAGGCCGCGAGGTCATCGAGGTCTCCCGGACCTCCGACAGCCGCAAGCAGCGCACGACAGGCGGTGAGGCTGGGTTCGTTGGTGGTGATCGCCGGATGCCACAGGTATCGGGCGGCCGTTTCCCGATCGCCCCGCTGAAGTGCGAGCATCCCCATGATGGCGGCCGACTCTCGCATGCCTCCGTCGACCAGGGACTCCAGCATCGGCTCCACCGCCGCCGCCAGCTCTGGGTCGCCGATCTGGATGGCCACCGCCGCCCGGGTGAGACAGGTGAGCTGGGCGTTGGGTGCCGATTCCTCGCCCGGTTCCAACACGGCCAACCCCCGGGCGACCTCACCGCTCATCACCAGGGAACGAGCCAACAGGGCCGTCGACTGGCTGGTACCCCACGGCTCACCCAGTCGCTCGAAGGCCGCCGTGGCCTCTTCGGCAAGGACCACTGCGTCGGTGGTCCTCCCCTGCCACAGGTTCACCGCTCCCAAGAGAAGCTGGGACACGGCCACCGCCCAGGGATCTCCCAGTTTGAGAGCCTGGCTGTGGGTCAGATCAGCCAACTGGTGCGCCTGGTCGATTCGACCCTGCTGGAACCGCACCCAGGCGGTCACCCCGACCGCCCACGCCCGGCCGCGGACATCGTCGAGCTCCCCGAAGATGCGTACCGCCTGGCCAGCGTGGTGGTCGGCGTCATCGGTCCGACCAGCCATGAAAGCGATCCAGGCCAGGTTCTGATGGGCCCATCCCTGTCCGGCCCGGTCACCGGTGACGGTGAACTCGGCCAGAGCCTCCACCGCCGAGTGTCCGGCCTCGTCGATCCGTCCCGCGAGGATCTCGATCTGTGACCGCTCTCTGAGTGCCCGGGCCCGGCCGGCATGATCTCTCAGATCGCCGAACAGCTCCGCCGCCCGAGCAAGCGTCTGAACCGCAGCGTCAACTCCGTTGACACGATGTTCCACCAACCCCCGGACGAACAGGAGTCCGGCATTCACCGTCGGGTCTCCCAGCCGGGCCGCCAGCTGTTCGGCCTCATCCAGATGACCGCGGGCGCAGTCCAGATCCCACAGATCCAGGGCCAGGGTGGTCAACTCGCTCAACACCTCCACTGCCTGGTGGGGTTGGAGCGTCCGATCGGGGCCGAGCAACTCCAGGGCTCGCTCGTGGTGGCGCCGAGCGGTGGGTAATGCCAGGTCGCGGCGGGCCCGTCGACCGGCTTCGACCACTCGCTTGAACGCCTGCTCGGTCAGGTCATCGGGCAGTGCTCCGGTGGGTGCCAATGACCCCAGTTCCGCTGCCAACATGGCGGCGGAACTGAAGTGGTGAGCCATTTGCTCGGCGACCCAGGTCGGAGCCACATCCTGGGTGGCCACATGCTGGTCCAGGTAGGTGGCGATGGCGGAATGGCGGATGGCGCGGTCAGCCATGGTGATGGCCTGGTATGCCACCTCACGGACCAGGTCACTCCGGAACGCCCAGGACTGATCGACCACTTCCATCAGTTCCTCGGCCACCAGGGTCTCCAGTGAGCGCGCCACGTCGGCTCGACGGCCGAGGAACTTGGCCATGCGCTCGAGGGCTTCGAGCAGGCCACGTCCACCGAGTACCGCGGCATCCTGGAGGACGGACCGGGCCTCGGGATCGAGATCGTCGAGCCGGGCGGCCACAACCCCACGCAGCGTGTCCGGCAGATCAGAGGGCAACAGGGCTTGACCTTGATGATCGTGGCCGTGCCGATGCTCTGAGGGATCGTCCACACCGTCGAGGAGAGCTACCAACTCCTCCAGATAGAAGGGATTTCCACCGCTGCGGAGATGGAACTCACTGGCCATCTGATCAGAGACCGGACCACCTCTGAGCAACCCCAGCAGCTCGGCGGTGGCATCCCGGCTGAGCGGTTCCAGATTGAGACTCACCAGGTGGTATCGCCCCGCCCGGGGACGCCACCGGTCCAGGATCGCCGGGCGGGCGGTACCCACCAGCACCACCGGTTGATGGCTGAGAATATCGAGCACCTCATCGAGCAACGCCAGAACCACGTCGTCGGCGAACTGAAGGTCGGCGATGTACAGAATCAACGGACGCTCAGCGGCCAGCGCCCCAAGATGCTCGGCCACCGCCCTCGCCACTCCGGCCGCTCCCAGCTCTCGGGGATCGGGATCACCGGATCGGATCAGACCTTCGAGCAAACCCCCGACCTCGGGCAGGGTTGGTCGCAGGGCTTCGGCCAACGGTGCCCAGACGTTGGCTTCGCCATAGGGTACGCAGCGGCCCTCCAGGACGGTCACCTCATGTTCTGACCGCGACCTTCG
>CAUJFC010000189.1 GCA_963169755.1 Actinomycetota bacterium
GGATGGGTCCCGGTGACCATCCGCCCAGCCACCGCCCCGACGCCGATGTTCACGGTACGGGCGCGGCGGCTGACCACCAATCAGGGGAATCAGTGAACGATCAGGCTCTTGTCGACCCGGCGCGCCCGCGCACCTACGTCCTGGACACCTCGGTGCTGCTGGCCGATCCGGGAGCCCTCACCCGCTTTCACGAGCACGAGGTCGTGCTTCCGGTGGTGGTTCTGATGGAACTGGAGGCCAAGCGTGACCATCCCGAGTTGGGCTGGTCGGCCCGCCAGGCCCTCCGCCAGCTCGAACGTCTCCGGGTGGCCCACGGTTCGCTGACCACTCCCATCGCCATCAACGACCATGGCGGTACGGTCCGAGTCGAGTTGAACCACCAGTCCACCGACGGTCTGCCCCCGTCGATGGCCGCCGACAACAACGACCACCGGATCCTGGCGGTCGCCCACAATCTGCGCCTCGAATGTCACCTGGTGACGGTGGTGACCAAGGACCTTCCCCTGCGCCTGAAGGCCTCCATCGTGGGGCTGGAGGCCGAGTCCTACCGCAACGAGCAGGCGACCGATTCTTCGTGGACCGGGTTCGTGGAGCTCGAGGTGGACCCCGACGACATTGATGACCTGTTCACCAACCGGGTGCTGGATCTGCCCGAGATCCGCGACCTTCCGGTCAACTCTGGAGTGGTGCTGCACGCGGGCAGCCAGTCCGCCCTGGGTCGGGTCCGAGCCGACAAGACCGTCCACCTGGTGAAGGGTGACACCGCCCTGTTCGACGTCAGCGGCCGCAGCGCCGAGCAGCGCATCGCGCTGGACATCCTGGCCGACCCGTCAGTGGGCATCGTGAGCCTGGGAGGCAACGCCGGCACCGGAAAGAGTGTGCTGGCGTTGGCGGCGGGCCTCGACGCGGTGCTGGAACGTCAGACCCACAAGCGAGTGCTGGTGTTCCGACCCCTGTTCGCGGTCGGAGGACAGGACTTGGGCTTCCTGCCCGGGGACCGCGACGAGAAGATGGGCCCGTGGGCGGCCGCGGTGTTCGACGCATTGGAGTCGATCGCCGGCCCCGAAGTGATCGAAGAGGTCCTGGCCCGGGACCTCCTCGAGGTCCTTCCCCTCACCCACATCCGGGGCCGCAGCCTCACCGATACCTTCGTGATCATCGATGAGGCCCAGAACCTGGAGAGACCGGTGCTGCTGACCGCTCTGAGCCGTTTGGGTGAAGGCAGCCGAGTGGTGCTCACCCACGACGTGGCCCAACGCGACAACCTGCGGGTGGGACGACACGATGGCATCACGTCGGTGATCGAAGCCCTCAAGGGCCACCCACTGTTCGCCCACGTCACGTTCACCCGTTCGGAGCGTTCGGCGGTTGCCGCCCTGGTCACCAGCCTGCTCGACATCTGAGCGAACTCGCCGTCAGCTGGCACCCACCTCCAGGGTCAGATCAGCGTCGACCTTGGTGAAGCGGTCAGGCTGCACGCTGATCGACACCGTCCAGGTACCGGCGATGGCCAGATCGGCCTGCTCCACCCGGAACCGGCCTGGGGCCGTCATCTCGGCCCGTGCCTCGATCGGACCGACGTCGAGGGAGGGCAGCGAGAAGGACACCGACACCTCCTCGTAGCGATCATCGGGGGTACCGTCGACCCCGTTCAGTTCGATCTCCAGCGAGTTGGCTCCCGCCCTGCCGGGTGTCAGCCGAACCCGAACTGTGCCGTCGCCCAGTTGGGCGGCAGTACCGACACTGCTGTCGGGAGGCCGCGTGGTCGAGGTGGACGTGACGGCGCCGGGGGTCCCCGACGGAGTCTGACCTGGCCGTTCAGCCGACAAGACCGCGGGCGTGACATTCACCAGGACGGCAGTGATCACCAAGACCACCGCCAGCACCACCACCTCGAGGCGGAGAATCCGGCCCAGTGTGTTCCAACGGGGGTCCGACCCTTCGGCCGGGGCCTGGTGGTCTGCCAGAACCGGTACCAAGCGCAACCGGTTCCAGCCGCCCCCGGCCGCCACCACCAGTACCAGTGCCACCTTCGCCATCAGCAGTCGCCCATAGGTGGTGGAGGTCATGGCACCAGGCCCCCCGACCTCGATGACCGCCATGGTCATCCCGGTGACCGCCACTGCGATCAAGCCACCTGCCGCCAACCCCGAGAACTCGGCAACGGCTGCGCCTGCTCCCAGGGCGTCGCCAGCTCGACGACGGCGGGCCAGCACCGAGACCAGGGCCATCAGGCCGCCGAACCAGACGCCGGCGGCTGCCAGGTGCACCAAGTCGGCCACCAGCCCCACCAGGCGGGGAGACATTGTCCGGGTGTGACCGGTGAGAGCGAACCCCAGCGGAGCGAGAACTGCTCCGACCAGAGCAGTCACCCGCACCGCTCCCTGGAACGGCAGGCTGGCTGTGACTGCCACCAGCACCAGGCCCAGCAGGGTCACTGCCAAGGCCGGACCCATTCCGTCACCGAGCGAGCGCCCCAGCAACCCGACCTCACTGACCGACCCCCACCCCCGCCCGGTGGCCAGCGAGGCTCGGATCGGCACCTGGAGTACCAGGGCCACCGCCCCAACCGTCGCCGCTATCGCCAGCCGGGGCGACACCGGCGAGGGTTCATCCTCGCGTCGCAACCGAGCCCCTACCAGCACCATGCCCGCGGTCATCAGCACCGCCAGGTAGGCGATGGCCCGGAATCCGGCCGCCAGGATCTCGTCTCGACGGTCGCTTGCGGCGAAGGCCTCCTCCGCCACCGAAGGATCGACCGCCGTCGCCTGCCCCACCGAGAACTGGAACGCCCCGTGGATCGGATGGCCGTCGGCGGAGACCACCCGCCAGGCCACCACGTAGCCACCGTCGGCCAGCGCCTCGCGGACGGGAGCCGTGACGGATCGAGCCCGTGCCCGGGCCGGTCCGACCTCGACGGAGCGGCCCGCTCCGTCGAGCACCCGAACCCCGTCGGTCTCCACTGACACCGACTCGGTGAAGGTGAGCTCCACCTGCTGCGGTCCATCGGCTGCCACCGAACCAGCCGCTGGCCGGGTCGAGTCCAGCTCAGCGTGGGCCCCCGCCGGCGTCACCAGCGCTCCAACCGCCACAAGAATGCTGAACACCAGGACCGCCAACGACCGCCCCCAGCCGACTCGATGGAGGCCGGGGGCACGACTGTTCGATCGAGGGATCACTACAGCATGGTCCCCCATCTAGGCCGCCTACGACCAACCACCGGATCCACCACAGTCAACCAGCTCACCCAGTGGAGTTTGGCTGACCTGGGCATCGCATCTACGATGGACCGTCCGCACGAGCACGGTCCCGGCCGTCTCACCGCGTCCGACCCTTCCGGGAGAACGAACCGATGGCCAAGAGCGACAAGCGTCCGATCATCAAGCTGAAGTCCACCGCTGGCACCGGCTACACCTACGTGACCCGGAAGAGCAAGACCAACACCCGTGAGCGGATCGAACTCAAGAAGTACGACCCCAAGATCCGCCAGCACGTGATCTTCAAGGAAGAGCGCTGATTGCCGCCCTCGGGCGACATCTGGCCAGCCAACCGATTTCCTGACGTCGAGCCACCCGTGAGAGCGGGTGGCTCGACGCGTCCCGTGGGGTATCCACCACCGGACGTTGTCGGCTCTCTAGCATTTTCCCAACAGGGGAACCAGCCGGGAGAGCCAGATGACGCCACTCATCTACGGGCTAGACATCGAGACCGACCGCCGAGCCGACAGTGTCGACCCAGTTGACACACCGGTGGTGACAGTGGCCCTCTCGGGCCACAAGTTCGACGAATTGTTCGTGGGTCCCGAGGCCGAGATCCTGGCCAGCGTCGATGCCCGACTGGCCCAGCTCGAGCCCGGAGTGATCGCCACCTGGAACGGGTCGACCTTCGACCTTCCCTTCATCGCCGATCGGGCCCGGCTGGTGGGCGTGCAGCTGGGGCTACGGCTGTGCAGCGATGCCCGCCTCACCCTCCGTCGATCGCTGCTGCCTGGTCACCCCGCCGCCTACCGCGCCGGGTGGCATCACCACTGCCATCTGGACACCTTCCGGCTCTATGGCCAGGCCGACGCGTCCAGTCACTGGGGTTCGCTACGGGTGATCGGGCGGGTGCTCGGCCTGTCGCCCGCCGGAGCCCGGGTATCGAACGCAACCAGCCAGCCGTTGTCCGCCGAAGCTCGCCACGCTCATGCCCCGAGCGACGCCCGGCTGGCCCGGGTGCTGGCTGAGCGTCGCTGGTCGGCAGCTCACAAGATGCTCGACCGGGTCGATGCCGTGGAGGCCCACCCGGTGGCGGTGGCCGCCGATCGGCTGGAACGGCAGGCCCGGCTCACTCTTCATCCGGTCGCCACCCCGGCCTGATCCGGCGCGCCCAGCCTGATCGCCGCTCCCCCGCTTGGTTGTCAGTGGGGGTGGGCACAGTGGTGCTGAGGTTGCAGTTCCCTCGGGTCGGGGCATTCCCACCCACTGGACCGCCGTGCAGATTCCTGTTGCCCGAGGTCCACCATGTCCCAGCCATCCCATACCCACCAACTGACCACGCCCCGGCTGCATCCGGGGGTTTCGGTCGCCGATCTAGCCCAGGTGGTTCACGAACTGACCGCGCCAACCGGCCACGACCAGGTGGTGGTGACGAGCACCACCGACGATCGCCTCGAGGTGAAGATCTGGCCGATCCCCGCTGGCGCACCAAGCCCCACCGATGTGCTCATCGGTTGGCGCCCACGGGGGCCGGTAGGAGCGGTCGGTCTGGTGGTGAGCGGCCAAGAGCACAGCCCGGTTCATCTCGGCCGGGTGGGTCTGACGGTGATGATCGACAGTCAGGCCCGGGCGGCCACGGTGCTGGAGCGGCCTGAGCATCAGCCAGAGCTGATCCTCGAGACACCTCAGGGGTGGGCCTCCGATGCGCTGCACCGCACGTTGGGCTTGGCCACTCCCCCGCCAGACGTGCCCGTCAGTGCCTGCGTGGACGCGTCCTGGTTGGCCCAGGTGGCCGCGGTCGCCTGGCCGCCTGAGGTGGACGGTCTACCGCCCCTCACCTGGGCCCAGATCGCCCCACTGCATCCCCTGGCCCCAGCCGGTCCGTCCTCCACCCCACAAGCCCTGGCCGCCCTCACCACCGAGATGGACCGAGCATCGGGCTGGTCACGCCTGCTTCACCAGGCCGCCGCATCCCTTCCCCCCAGTGCCATCCACCCACCCAGCGGAAGACCGGTACCCCTGGGTGCCTGGTTCGACCAGGGCTCGTTCTCACGGTGGATGCTGCGCCAGCAACCCGATGTGTCCGATCTCTTCTGGGACCTACTCGATCAACTCACCGACGAGGCCGCCAGCAAGCTGATGGACGCCCTGGTGTCCCTCTGACAGCGGCCGGCCCAGACGAAGGTAGCGAGACACTCTCTGACCAGATACCCTGTGGGGTATGTGTTCACGCGTTACATGCCCCAACTGCCACCGTCCCACCTTCGCCGGGTGCGGCAAGCACGTGGAGCAGGTCCTCGGAGACGTCGCCCCCGAGGATCGCTGCTCGTGCACCACCGGTTCGTCTTCGCCTCAGCGCCGCTGGTTCCGGCGCTGAGGCGTGACCGGGCTGGTTCTCAGTTGCCGTTGTAGTCCTTCAGGGTCTTGTTCACGGTGGCCTCGGCCTTGTCGAGCGCCTGGGCGGGGTCACCGCCGCTCAACAGAACCGTCTCCATGGCCCCCTGGACCGCATCGGCGTAGTCGGGGAACGGTCCGATCAATGGGCCAGCCTGGTCGGGATCGGCGTCTTTGAGTTGCTCGACCGCGTGCAGGAGCATCACGCCGGCTACATCGGTCTCCCAGAAGGTGGCGACAGACTCTTCCTCCAACACCGTCTTGACCACCGGTAGGTAGCTGCCGTTCACATGCCACTCCTGGGCATTCTCGGGCTGAAGCATGAACTTCAGGAAGGCCCACGACGCCGCCTGCTGGGCTGGATCCGACGTGTTGAGGATGTAGAAGGCCCCACCGCTGGCGAACACCTTGCCGGGTGATTTGATACCCGGGTAGGGCGCGCCGCCGGGCACCAGGTTGGCCTTGTTGATCACCGACTCGTCGAAGTCGATTCCGGCCTCGGCGGCCGTGATCGCACCGCCGAGAGCATCACGGATGGTGGTCGAGGCAGTGGATGTCTCGATCACCATCGAGCTCTGCTCGCTGACCAGCGCCAGGTAGTGATCGATGCTGCCCTCGGTGGCCGCGAACGGGTTGAGCAGTCCATCGGTGTTCATCTGCTTGAGGAACGCCAACAGGTCGACCGCTTCGGGGGTGTTGAAGGTGGCTTCAGTGGCTGGCGCGTCGCGGCCGTTGCCGTTGTTCACGATCTCCTGGCTGATTCCTGACAACCAGGTCTCGAAGAACCACCGGTCCACCTTGAACGACAGAGGCTTGGCCGAGACGCCAGCCTCTTTGAGCTTGCGGGCCACCTCGGCGACCTCTTCCATGGTGCCCGGCGGGTCGTTGGGGTCGAGCCCGGCCTTTTGGAAGTGGACCTTGTTGTAATAGAGCATCGGCGTGGAGACGTTCATGTAGCCCGGCCACAGCACTCCGTCCACGGAGAACTCGGCCCGCGCGGCTGGAAGCAACTGTGAGGTGTCGTAGCCGTCAGCCTCCATGCAGGCCTCGGCTGGCAGAACCTGGCCCTTGTCGACCATCTCACCCAGCGCGGTGTCCTCCAGGTAGATCACCTGCGGCAGCTGGCCGGGTCTAGGGGAAGCTGCCTGATACTTGCGCAGTACCTCTTGATACGACCGGCCCTGGTTGTTGGGTGTCACCACCACCTTGTCCTGGCTGGCATTGAATCGCTTGGCCATGTTCTCGAGGGTCTTTTGGGTCGAGCCACCGATCCCGCCGTACCAGAGGTCGACCTTCACCGGAGCAGATGCCTTCTCGAGGGCATCGAGCGGGCACTCGGGCAGTGCATTCTCCTGGCTGTTGGCCACCGTGGTCCGGCCAGCAGCCTCCTTGTCGCCCGAGGTCGGCGGGCCTCCGCAGGCCGCCAGGGTCACTACCCCAGCCATCGCCACCAAGGCGAGACCTCTTCGGGCAGAGCGCGGGCGCGGGGCTGCGTAGGCGGGTTCGGCATCAGGGCCGGCGCTGTGGTTGGGAACTGACGTCATCGAGATGATCCTTTGGAGAGGAGGGGTCACTTCACCGCTCCGGCGGTGAGGCCACGGATGATCTGTCGTTGGAATGCAATGAGCAGTACCAGCACGGGAACCGCGGCCACGATGGCAGCGGCCACGCTCACGTTGGCGTCGGCCACGTTGTTGCCCACGATGGTACGGAGTTGGAACTGGAGGGTGTTGTAGCGGTCATTGGACACCACCGACGCTGGCCACAGGTACTGGTTCCAGGCTCCGAGGGCGGCGATGACGGTGAACGAAGCAATCACCGGCCGGGTGAGAGGAACCGCGAACCGGGTGAGGAAGGCCAGGTGCCCGTAGCCGTCGAGTCGGGTGGCATCGTTTATCTCGGGCGGAATGCCCCGGAATCCCTGGCGGATCAGGAAGGTTCCAAAGGCCGAGGCGGTGAACGGCAGCACTAGGGCCTGAAGGGTGTTTATCCACTCCAACTGACGGATCAACGCCACGTTGCCTATGAGGGTCACCTCCAGGGGCAGCAGCAGGGTGGCCATGAACATGGCGAACAGGGCGCGCTTGAACGGGAAGCGCAGAAAGGCGAAGGCATAGGCGGCCAGGATGGCGGTGATCACCTGGGCAACTGTGATGAGAACGGTCATGAGCAGACTGCGAACCATCGCCGGACCGAGACTGGCCGACGACCACGCCTGGGTCCACACCGCTCCCCCCACGAACACCAGGGTCGCACCGGTCACCAAAGAGCCAACCGCCACCGACTCCAGGGTGATGGCTAGTGCCGAGCGATCGGTGGCGGCGAGAGCGGGGACCAGCGTTGCCGATACCGCCGCCATGGCCAGCAGGGTCCACCACTGGCTCTTTCCGTCGGCGGCGTGAAACGACCCGAATGCCGGTCCGAGGAGAACCGCCGCCGCCAGCGTTGCTCCCACCGTGGCCAGCAGGTTCTGCCAGGTAGTGGCCAGGCGAGGCTGAGCCCACTCCCATCCGACCATGATCCGGTTGATCCAGGTGAACACCACCAACAGAACCAGGGTTCGTAGAACCACCGACAGGGCTCCACCGGTGAACCAGGTCCGGTCCTTCCAGTCCACGTGGACCGGGTGGAAGGGCTTACCGGCGTCCACGTACAGAAGAGGCGGCGACATGGCCTGGATGACGGTCAACAGCAGCGGCCCGAGCACCACTACTGCCAACACCACCAACATGGCGTACTGGCCAACCACCCCGAGCCGGGAGCCGACGTTGGTCGACTGGCGTCGACTGTCGTCACTCGTCGCCATAGTGGACCCTCCGCTCGAGAAGGACGAACTGAAGGAAGGTGACCACCAGGGTCACGGCGAACAACCCCACCGACAACACGGCGCCAGCACCGTAGTTCTGGGTCTCGCGGAAGATCTTGAACACCAGGGTCTCGGACGCTCCAGCCGGACCGCCGTTGGTGATGATCTGGATCTGGGCGAACGCCTGGAAGCCGAAGATCACCAGTACCACCACCAGGAACAGGAGTACCGGTGAAATCAACGGCAGGGTGATGCGCGTCAGGCGCCGCCACGGTCCATATCCGTCGAGGCGAGCGGCCTCCATCACCTCTTCTGGTACTGCCTGGAGCCCCGCCAACACGATCACGAACGCCAGACCCAGGTTCTGCCAGATGCTGGGCAGGGCGGCCGCGAACAGCGCCATGTCGGGATCTTCCTTCCACGCCACTTGGAAGAAACCCACAGCCGGATTGAACAGGAAGAGGAACAGCACCGAACTGACCGCTACCGAGCTGGCCAGGGTGCTCGAGAAGATGGCTTGAAAGACCTTGATCCCCCGCAGTGGCCGGTGGGCGGCCACCGCCAACAGCACCCCCAACACCAGCCCGGCCGGCACGGTGTAGAGCACGAACTGAACGCTGTGGGTCAGGCCGTCGCGGAAGTCCGGGCCAGTGAGGATGTCTCGGTACTGGGAGAGCCCTACGTAGCGGTAGCTGAGCCCCCCACGCTGGGACTTGTAGCGGCCCCAGTCCAACATCCGAAAGAACGGCAGGTAGAAGAACGTCGCGAAGATGATCAACGACGGGGCCAGGCAGGCGAAGGCCAGCGCCACTTCTCTGGCGCGGTAGCGCTGGCGGAGGCGGCTCACCCGATCCGCTCGGTGGTGTCGGCGTCGAACAGATGGACCTCGGCCGGATCCGCGGCCAGGTTGACCGAGGTACCCACCGTCAGTTCAACCTCTCCGGGCTCACGGAGAACTACCTGGTGGTCGCCCACGGTGAGGAAGACCAGACACTCGTGTCCCAGCCACTCCACCGCCCGGACCTCGGCCCGCAGACTCCCGTTGGACACGATCGCGAGATGCTCGGGGCGCACCCCCACCACGACTTTGCGTCCCTTGGACACGGCATCACCCAGGTCAGGACCGGCCAGCCAGCCTCCGTCCACATCGACGGTACCGCCAGCGCCGGCCACTCCCGCCAGACAGTTCATGGGGGGAGTGCCGATGAACTGGGCCACAAAAGCATTCACCGGCCGGTCGTAGACCTCTTTGGGGGTACCGACTTGTTGAAGTTGTCCCATCGACATGACCGCCACTCGGGTGGCCATGGTCATGGCCTCGACCTGATCGTGGGTCACATAGACCACCGTGGTCCCGACCCGGTCGTGCAACTCGACCAGCTCGATGCGGGTCTGGGCCCGCAGTTTGGCATCGAGGTTCGACAGCGGCTCGTCCATCAGGAACACCTGAGGACGACCCACGAATGCCCGGGCAAGAGCCACCCGCTGACGCTGACCGCCCGACAGGGCGGCCGGTTTGCGATCGAGGTACGGCTCCAGGCCCAGGACCCGGGCGGCGTCGGCCACTCGCTCGGCCCGTTCTTCACGGGTCAGCTTTCGCGCCGGCCGGTCGTCTCCGTCAACCGCGTAAGTGCGCACCAACAGCGGCGACTCGATGTTGCGACGAACAGTCATGTGGGGATACAGGGCGTAGCTCTGGAACACCATCGAGATGTCTCGGTCGGCGGGATCGACCTGGTTGACCAGACGATCGCCGATGTACAGATCGCCCTCGGTGACGGTCTCGAGCCCAGCGATCATCCGCAGCGCCGTGGACTTGCCACATCCCGAGGGGCCCAGCAACACCATGAACTCGCCGTCGGTGATCTCGAGATCCAAGCTCTCGACCGCGGTTGTCTCGCCGTAGCGCTTGGTGACGCCCTTGAAGGTGACGCCGGCCATCGGACCTCCTGGAGCTCGGGGTGGGTCCGATCGTAGGGGCCCCGAATGACGATGAGTGTCCTAGTGGTTGACCCCCGGT
>CAUJFC010000190.1 GCA_963169755.1 Actinomycetota bacterium
TCTACTGACCTTCTCGGTGCCCTCCATGGGGGCCCGGGTGAGCATGATGCCGAACAGGAACAGGACCACGATGGCACCGATGTAGACCATCACCTGGGTGACGGCCACGAATTCTGCCCCCAGCAGGATGAACTGAGCGGCAGCCCCGGCCAGCACCATCACCAAGTACACGGCGGCGTGGACCACGTTGGAGGTGGTGACCACCCGGATGGCGCCGAACACCATGATGGCGGCAATGATCCCGAACGCCACGTTCTGGGCCACCAGCACTGGGGCATCGGCGTTCTGGGCAGCAGCGAGGAGCAGGTTCATCGCGGAACCTTCCTGACCTTGGCTTCGGCTCCGGCTTCATAGGGCTCGAAGTCGGGAACCGTGGTCATCCACTCGGCCAGCCGGTGCTTGTCGTGGATGAGATCGGCGATGCGGGTCTCGGAGTACTCGAACTCGGGACTCCAGTAGAGGGCCTCGAACGGGCAGACCTCGACGCAGATACCGCAGTACATGCAGAGGGCGTAGTCGTAATCGAAACGGTCGATCGAGGCGACCTCGCGCTCCTTGCCTCCGGCCCGGCGGGGCGGGGCCTTGACCTTGTGGGCTTCGATGTAGATGCACCAGTCCGGGCAGCTACGCACGCACAGCATGCAGGCGGTGCAGTTGTACTCCTGGAGGGCGATGACCCCACGGGCCCGGGTGGGCGGAGCCTCCTTCTCCTTCGGATACTGCACGGTGGCGGCACCCTTGGCGGGAGACGGACGCTGAGCGAAACGCTTCATGCCCTCGCCGGGCCACAGCGTCTGGGTCATCTCCTTGAAGGTGACCCCCATGCCCTGGATCACACCGGGCAGCTTGGAGATCTTCTCGTTGGAAGCCATCAGAACGCGACCTTCAGGACGGTGGTGACCAAGATGTTGGCCAGAGAGATCGGAATCAGCACGGTCCACGCCAGCCTCTGGAGTTGATCCTCTCGGAAGCGGGGGTACGTGAACCGGATGAAGAAGATGAAGCCGCCGATCAGCATCATCTTGGTGAGCAGAATGATCGGCCCGAGCAGGTTGAAGATGTTGTTGTCGAGCTCGACCCAGGCTGACGGAACGGCCCAACCCCCCAGGAACAGGGTGGCGGCAATGGCCGAGAACGCGCCGGCGGCCGCGAACTCGCCGATGAAGAACAGTAGGAACCGGATGCCGGAGTACTCGGTGAGATAGCCGGTGACCAGCTCGGACTCGGCGATGGGCATGTCGAAGGGGGTCTGCCCCAACTCGGCCTGCACCGCGATCATGAACACCACGAACCCTACGAACTGAGTGATGAAGAACGGGTTGCCGATGATGTCGACCCCGAAGATCGATCCTCCAGCCTGGGCCGCCACAATGCCCGACATGTTCATGGTCCCGGCCTGGATCACCACGCCGACCACCGCCAGGATCATGGGCAGTTCATACGCGATGAGCTGACCAGCGGCACGCAGACCGCCGATCAGCGAGTACTTGTTGGCCGAGGCCCAGCCGGCGAGCAGCACGCCGAGTGAGCTGATCGACGAGACCGCCAGAGCGAAGAAGATCCCGGTATCGAACTTGGCCAGGTGCAGGTCTGGTCCGAACGGCACCACCATGTAGGTGAGCAACACGGTGCCGACCACCAGGTAGGGCGCCATCTTGAACAGGACCCGGTCGGCCCGTTCGGGAGTGATGTCCTCTTTCTGGAGCCATTTTCCGACCTCGGCGAGCAACTGAAGTGAGCCGAACGGACCGGCCTCCATAGGCCCCAGACGGGACTGCATGAAGCTGACCATCTTGAACAGGAAGACGTAGACGAACGTGCCAGCCGGCAGCAGCACGGCCACCAGCACGCCGATCACCCGCAGAATCGACTGCTGCCAATAGGCGAGTTCGAGTCCCAGCACCACGGAATCGGTCACGACTGACCCCCGCGGCAGCGACAGACAAGATCGATGGGAACCATCACCGGTCGATGTCTCCGAGAATGAAGTAGAGCGAAGCCAAGATGGTGACCACGTCGGGTACGTAAACCCCACGGCACACCCACGGCACCACCGAGACGTTGTTGAACGAGGCGGTGCGGATCTTCACCCGGAACGGTCCGAGCCCGCCCTGGGAGACCAGGTAGTAGCCCATCTCACCGAGCGGATTCTCGGTGGCCACCCATGCCTCGCCCTCGGGCACCTTGATGACCCGGGGAACCTTGGCCATGTAGGGACCGGCGGGCAGCCCGTCGAGCAACTGCTCGACGATGTTGCAGGACTCGCGGATCTCCTGTAGACGAACCCAGAACCGGGCGAACGAGTCGCCATCGGGGTGGGTTATCACCTTCCAGTCGACCTTGTCCCACACCAGACCAACCGGTTGATCCCGCCGCAGGTCCCAGTCGACGCCACTCGCCCGGAGGTTGGCTCCGGACAGGCCGAACTGGAGCGCGATCTCGGACGGGATCACCCCGATACCACGGGTTCGGGCCTGGAAAATCTCGTTGCCCTCCACCAAGATTTCCATCTCGTCGCAGAAGTCGCGGATGCGCTCCAGCGATGCCTTGGTGTCGGCCACCCAGCCCTTGGGCAGGTCGTCCTTCAGTCCGCCAATGCGGTTGAAGTTGGGGTGGAATCGCCCGCCAGTGGCCGATTCGATCTGGTTGAGGACGAACTCCCGGTCACGGAAGGCGTAGAAGGCGGCGGTCATGGCCCCGATGTGGAGCGCCATGTCACCCACGAACAGTGAGATGTTGGCGATACGGGACAACTCGAACAGGATGGTTCGAATCCACTGGGCCCGCGGCGGCGCCTCGATCTCCATCAGCTTCTCGGCCGCGAGGATGAACGGCACCTCGTTGGCGAAGCTGCCCAGCCAGTCGATCCGGTTGATGAGGGTGGTCACCTGGGGGTAAGTACGAACTTCGGTGAGCTTTTCGTAGCCCCGGTGCATGTACCCCATCACCGGCTCGCACGACAGCACCTGCTCACCGTCGAGTTTCACCACAATCCGCAGCGTCCCGTGGGTGGCGGGGTGCTGGGGACCGAGGTTCAGGGTCATGCCCTCCTCGGTCTCGAACTCCAGGTTCACCCGACCATCAGCGGCCTGGGAGTTGACGTAGGCCAGCTTCTGGCGATCGCTCACCGCTGTCATGCTTCGCCCTCCTCGCTGCTCGGCTCACTGGAGCCGCCGGGCAGAGGTTCGATGTCGACAATTCCCGGCCACGGCTTGACATGACGTGACAGCAGCGGGAAGTCCTTACGCAGCGGGTGGCCCTCGAACTGGCCCGGCAAGTAGATGTTCACCGGGTGGGGGTGGCCCACGAAGGTGATGCCGAACATCTCCCGGGCTTCGCGTTCGTGCCAGTTGGCTCCGGCGAAGACCGGAATCCAGGTGGCCACGCTGAGGTCGTCATCAGGAAGATCGACCTTGAGGGTGATTCCCATGTGCTGGCTCAGGGAGTGGGCGCGGGCGAACACCTGAAAGCGAGTGTCTCCTCCGGCGTAACCGGTGACGATGTCACCGGCTACCTGGGGAATTGGATCCAGTGAGGAATCTTCGCCCTTACCGAACGGGCTGGGCAGCCAGTCGATGGCCGACACGAATTCGAAGGCGCGGAACCCCAGATGATCCCGGGCGATCATGCCGGCTTCCTGCCAGACGTCGCGGGTGACGCGGACCCATAGGTCGTCGCCAGGCCGGATGTGGAACCCGACCAGTGCGTCGCCCAGCCGGTCGCGGAGGTCCGCGACGATCTGCTCGCGCTCGGCGTCGGTGGCGACAGCATCCACCTCGGGGGCCTCAGGAGACGACAAGCGGCTCACCCCTCCAACGCTCAGCCATGTCTTCCTTGCCGATCCGCTCCTGGAGCAGCACGATGCCCTCGAGCAGAGCCTCGGGCCGGGGTGGACAACCCGGCACGTAGACATCGACAGGGATGATCTGATCGACGCCCTTGGTGACCGAGTAGCTGTCCCAGTAGGGCCCACCGCAGTTGGCGCACGCCCCCATGGAAATGACGTACTTGGGGTCGGGCATCTGGTCGTAGAGCCGCCGGATGGCCGGTACGATCTTGTCGGTTACGGTCCCCGAAATGCACACCAGATCGGCCTGGCGGGGACTGGCCGGCAATGGGATGACGCCCAGACGCATCACGTCGTAGCGGGGAGATCCCAGCGCTGCACCCATCTCGATGGCACAGCACGCCAGACCCCACTGGAAGATCCAGATGGAGTACTTGCGGGATGTGTTCAGCAACGATGTGAGGGGCTTGGGGAGCTTTCCGCTCTCTACGAGACCCATGTCAACAGCCTCCCGGCAGTTGGCGAACAGGGCGGGTCAGAGCCACCGCAGGACCTTCTTGCGCCAGGCGTACAACAAGCCCAAGGTGAGGATCACGATGAACACGATCATCTCGATGGCGCCGAACCAGCCGTAGAACTCGACCTGGGTGGCCCACGGAAAGATGAAGGCTGCCTCCACGTCGAACAACACGAACAGGAGTGCGAAGACGTAGTAGCGGACCGGACTCTGGTCCCATCCCGTCCCGACGGCGTCGACACCGCTCTCATAGCTGAGGTACTTGTCGCGCTGGGGACGGACCGGTCGGATGAGCTTGCCGAGGCCGAGGACCCCGGCCAGCAGGCCAGCGGTCAGCGCTGCGAAGATGGCGACCGTGAGGTAGTCGCGAAGGAACTCCGACACGGTGTCGAACCTTAGTGATGCCGCTCACGAGCGGCCAAAGACGCCCGAACCCCAACGAACAGACAACGCCTCGATCAGACAACACCTCGATCCGCTCCGGCCAAGCGCCGCCAACCTAGGTTGGGATCGCCGTCGTGACACCCCGCCATCCGGGCGGACACCGGCTGCCCCGAATCACACCGTGCCCACCCCCCTCCTGTTTCCCGATGCATTTCGCTCCAGGCGAGGGGTCCGGGCGCGGTGGTGGATCATGTTCGCCCTGGTCACGGTGGCGGGAGCGGTGTGGGCGTTTGCCACCCCGCTCTTCACCGGCCCCGACGAAGTCTCCCAGGCCCGTCGGGCCGCGGCGGTGGTCCGGGGGCAACCAACCGGGCGACAAACCCACCCCGGCCCCGCCATCCTGGTGAGCGTCGACGTGCCCGACCTGTACGGCACTCCCGCCGAACAGCAGTGGCTCTGCCACCTCGGCCCCCTGGAGGCGGGCGCACCCCAGGAGCCGATGGCACTCCCCCACCCCGACTGCCCCGACCTCTCTGGCGCCGCCCGTGGGACGGTGGCAGCCGACACCGTGCAGTACCGGGGTCAGCCCTTCTACTACCTGCTCGCCGGTCTGCCGACCCTGGTTTCGGAAGGGGTTTGGGGCGCTTACGCCATGCGCATGGTGGGAGTGGTCCTCACCGCAGCCCTGGTGGCGTCGGCCGCCAGCAGCCTCCCCAGCGGCGAAGGACGGCGACTCGCCGGGCTTGGTCTGGCGGTGTGCCTGGGGCCGGGGCTGTTCCACCTGGCTGGATCCACCAACCCGAGCGCACTGGAGATCGCTGCCGCCCTCAGTGCCTGGTCGGCGGTGGCGGCGCTGGAGAGGACCAGGCGTCCAACCCGAACCGGGACCGACCTCGATCAAAGCGACTCTGAGCGCGAGACCGCTGCCCTGGTGCGACGGCTGGGGGTCGCCCTCGTGGTTTTGAGCGTGGGCCGAGGGCTGGGACCGATGTTCGCGTTGTTGGTCCTGGCAGCCCTGGCCGCGATCCTGGGGCGAACCGGGAGTCGGAGCCTGGTATCACGGACCGACGTCAAGCGGTGGGGGGTCGCCGTGATCGCCGGCACTTCGCTCTCGGCAGCTTGGCTGGCATGGATCTCTGCCCGGTATCGGCTCCCGGACCGCCCCGGCTCGGGGGTGGTGCGGGCCATGGGCTGGATGGGTTGGTACCTGCGTCAGTCGGTTGGGGTGTTCGGGACCAATGACAGCGCCGTGAGCCCCTGGGCGGCCGCCGCCTGGATACTGGTCGCGACCGCGGCGGTGGTCGTGGGTCTGATCGGCATGCATCGTCGCGGCCACCACCGACTCGCGGCGGTGGCATCCACCGTCGGCCTGGGGGGACTGGCGCTCAACGTCACCGCCGAGGGACTGAGCCTGCCGCCGATCGGGTTCTTCTGGCAGGGCCGGTATGCGCTGCCGCTTCTGGTCGGCGCTGCTGTTCTGGCCACCGGGTCGGGAGGAGCTCCACGGATTCAGAGCCCGGCGCGATCTCAGGTATCCGCCCTCCTGGCCGCCGGGGCCGCAACCGTCCTGACGGGGGTTCAAGTACACGGCCTGGCCGCGGTGATCGACCACCACCACGTGCTCACCACCCCGGCCGCTGCCTTAGCCCAACTCGTATACGGCCTGACCTTCGGGGCGATCATCGGTGTCGTGATCCTCGAACGCCACCCAGCAGGCGGCTCGGGGGAAGAGAGATGGCAGCAGGCAACCGCTACCGTCCCCCTGTGACCACCACCGCCGCCGGCTGGCCTCGCAGCATCCTTTCCCTGTCCTTGGGGCTCATCACGACCGTGGCGGTGCTGGCCTCGGTCCTGGGGTACTGGGCCCAGGCCTCGATCTATGACA
>CAUJFC010000191.1 GCA_963169755.1 Actinomycetota bacterium
ACAACCGCGGCTGCCCGATGGGCTGTACCTGTCTGGCCTGTACGGAATGGAGGAGGTCGAGACGGACGGCAAGCCGGTGGTGGCTCAGAGGTTCTCGGTTCACCGGCCGGCGGTGGAGGCGGCAGCAGCGGCGGCGGCGGCCGCGGTGGAGGGTGACCCAGGCCTGAGCGGGGTGGGCATCGAGAACAAGGGTCTGTCGCTCACGCTTCACTTCCGAGTCCGGCCGCAGGCCCGGGCAGCGGTGGAGAGCCTGGCTGACGAGTTGGCGGTCCGCTTCGGGCTCGAGCGGCGAGGGGCCAGAGCCTCGGTAGAACTGCATCCTCCCGTCGACACCAGCAAGGGTTCGGTGGTGAGCGACCTGCTGGCCCGGTTCCCCGATGTCGGAGCGGTGATGTTCGTGGGTGATGACGTAGGCGATGTCCCAGCCTTCAAGGCACTTGCCGAGTTGGCTGGCAGTGGTGTGCGGACCTGCTCGGTGGCGGTCACCTCGTCCGAAACCGATCGCGACGTGTTGGAGGCAGCGGACCTGGTGATCAGCGAGGATGAGGTGGTGGTGCTGCTGGACGTACTGCTGGCCGACCCGTCGTCGGCAATGGTGGCCGAAGGTGAGTGAGTCCATGGCCGGACAGGATGGCGACCCGTGGCCCCCGGGATGCGATCAGCCCTGTTCGGGGGATTTCGATGGCCGACCCCTGGTGGTGGTGTCCAACCGGGCGCCGGTGTCGTTTCGCTCGCAGGGTGATCAGATCGTGCCGGTACGTGGTGCCGGAGGCTTGGTGTCGGCCCTCGGGCCGTTGGTGAGGAACACCGACACCATTTGGGTGGCGGCGGCGATGTCGGACACCGAGCGGTCGGTGGCCGATGGCGAGGTGAGAGAGGCCGACGGATTCCGAGTCTGTCTGCTGGCCGTGGATCGGTCCGACTGGGCCGACCACTACGACAAGGTGTGCAACGAAGCCCTGTGGTTCGCTCACCATGGCTTGTGGAACCCGGTCTACGAGCCCGCTTGGCCGCCGGGTTGGGTGGACGGTCCCTGGGCGGCTCACCGGCGGGTGAATGAGCGGTTCGCACTGACGGTGGCGACGGTGGCTCCGCCCGACGCCGTGATCCTCGTTCAGGACTACCACCTCTGCCTCATGGCCACGTGGCTGCGTGAGAGCCGGCCGGACCTGACCCTGGTGCATTTCAGTCACACACCGTTCGCTCCGCCGGATTGGATGGGGTTGCTGCCGGCGCCGGTCCGTGGCGAGTTGCTGGCGGGTCTGGCCGCTCACCACGCCTGCGGGTTCCACACCGCCCGGTGGGCTGTGGACTTCGTGGGCTCATGCCGGGCATCCCGGGTGGTGCCGCCACCCACCTTCGTTTCACCATTGGGACCCGACCCCGACGACCTCGCCGCCACCGTGGCGGAGCCGGGATTTGTCGCCGCCACCGCCGAGCTCGACGCCTTGGCGGCCGGCACCCAGATGGTGGTGCGGGTTGACAGGATCGAGCTCTCCAAGAACCTGTTGAGAGGTTTCCTGGCCTTCGAAGCCCTCCTGGATGATCAGCCGGATCGCCGGGGCCAGGTCACTTTCGGCGCCTTCTGCTACCCGTCCAGGACGGGCGTGGAGGCCTACGACCGCTACGCCTCTGCTGTGGCCGAGACGGTGGCGCGGATCAACGACCGGTTCGCTCGGGACGGGTGGACTCCAATCCACTATGACCCCACCGACAACTACCTGAGGTCGGTCGCGGCTCTCCGGCGAGCTGATGTGGTCATGGTCAACGCTGTTCGAGACGGGTTGAACCTGGTGGCCAAGGAGGCCATGGTGGTCAATGACCGGGACGGACAACTCGTTCTCTCGCCCGAGGTCGGCGCCTGGGCCGAGCTGGGTGAATGGTCCTGGCGAGCCGACCCCACCGACATCGGTCAGACGGCAACCGCGCTGGCTTGCGCCCTCGATGCCGATGCCGCCGACCGGCGCCGGAGGTCGACCGCGCTGAAGATGGCAGCCGTAGGACGAACTCCCTCGCACTGGTTGGCTGATCAGATCCGTGCCGCAGACCGTCATGCGCGTCCTGGCCGCTCCTGACAAGTTCCGGGGATCGGCCACCGCAGCCTCGATCGCCCGAGCCATAGATGCTGCTGCCCGTACGGTTGGCTCTCGTTGCCGTCAGATTCCTCTGAGCGACGGGGGCGAAGGCTTCCTGGACGTCCTGGGAGGACCCAACCGATCCACCACGGTGACCGGTCCGCTGGGGGATCCGGTGGAGGCCGTCTGGCGGTTCCAAGGCACCACCGCCGTGATCGAGATGGCTCGTGCCTCGGGACTCAGCCTGGTCGGTGGATCCGATGCCAACGACGCCCTGGCGGCATCTACCCGGGGAACCGGCGAGCTGATATCGGCCGCCGTGGCGGCGGGGGCCCGACGGATCATCGTCGGGCTCGGCGGTTCGGCCACCACCGACGGCGGGTTGGGAGCAGTGGAGGCCATCTTCCCGGTGGCCCGCCTCAGCGGGGTTGACTTGATCGTGGCCGTGGACGTGATGACCGCCTTCACCGAGGCGGCCCGGGAGTTCGCCCCTCAAAAGGGAGCCACCCCCAGCCAGGTCGACCTATTGACCCGTCGCCTGGAGCGCCTGGCCCAGCTCTACCAGGAGCGGTACTCGGTGGATGTCTCGGATCTGGCCGGGGCGGGAGCCGCTGGTGGTCTGGCCGGTGGGCTGGTGGCGATCGGAGGTCGGATCGTGTCCGGATTCGAGTTGGTGGCCGACGAGCTCGACCTGTTGGGGGCGATCGAGCGCGCTGATCTGGTGGTCACCGGTGAAGGGCTGCTGGATCCGGCGTCCTTCGACGGGAAGGTGGTGGGTGGGGTGGTGCAAATGGCGGAAGAAGTCGGCGTACCGGTTCTGGTGGTGGCTGGCGAGGTGGCCGATGGCGTCGGGGATCGGGTCGATGTGGTGGATCTGGTGGACAAGTTCGGGCGGGATCGGGCCATGTCGGACCCGGAAGGGTGTGTGCGACAGGCGGTGACTGACCGGCTCGGCTGAGCGCTGGCCTGGTCGCGCGTTGGTCCTGTCACATCGCGCGCCGGACCGGCACCATCATTTCGGACCACGGGAGATTCTCTCCCGTGGGTTCCCGGCCTGGGGTGGACTCCGGCGCCGAACGAGAGCCCGTGAGGCCGCTGGCCGGTCGCCCCCTAGGACCGGCCAGCGGCTTCCGCGCCACGGTGTCCGGGCCATGCCGCCTCACGGAGTACCACCTCCCAGAACCGGACACGCTCGGAGTGTGATCCCCCTAGGGTCACGTTCATGACCGACCACCCAGCTTCTCCGTGTGACCTGGACGCCATGGGCCAGGCCGAGTTGGTTCGGACCGGGCAGATCTCCCCGTACGAGCTGGTGGAGGAAGCCATCGCTCGAGCAGAGCGGGTGAACCCGGAACTGAACGCCATCATCCATGAACGCTTCGACCAGGCCCGGGCCGAGGCGGCGGCCATGACCGAGCTACGAGGCCCGTTTGCCGGGGTGCCGATGGTGCTGAAGGACCTGGATGGAACAGCCGCGGGCCAACCCTGTCACCTCGGTATGAGGTTCTTGGCCGAGAGAGGCTACGTGGCCCCGGCCGATTCGGAACTGACCGCCCGGTTCCGGACGGCAGGCCTGGTGATGATCGGAAGAACCAACACACCAGAGCTGGGGCTGGTCACCTCCACCGAGCCGGCGGTCTACGGGCCGACCCGAAATCCGTGGAACCCCGCTCACAGCACCGGCGGGTCCAGCGGAGGGTCAGCCGCCGCGGTGGCAGCGGGCGTGGTGGCGGTGGGTCATGCCGGAGACGGAGGGGGGTCGATCCGGATTCCGGCGTCGGAGTGCGGCCTGGTGGGGCTCAAGCCCAGCCGGGGTCGGGTGACGGTGGGGCCCGAACTGGGTGAAGCCTGGAGCGGTCTGGTGGCTCGGCTGGCGGTGACCCGCTCGGTGCGAGATGCCGCGGCCCTACTGGATGCCGTTCACGGTCCAGGAACTGGAGACCCCTACTGGGCGGCTCCGCCTGACCGTCCCTACTCCGAGGAAGTGGGTGCCGACGCGGGACGCCTGCGAGTTGGCTGGGTCGCGGAGCTGCCGGGATCCAACGTGTCCACCGACCCCGAGGTGGCTGCCGCTACCCAGGCCGCGGCCACTCTGTTGGAAGAATTGGGTCACCAGATCGACGAGGACCATCCCCGAGACCTGTCGGACCCCTCCACCACCGGCCATTTCCTGGTGGCCTTCGGGGCCTGGGTGGCCCGTGAACTGGATCGGATCGCCGAGTTGGTGGGCGAGGAGGTGCCTTCCGAGGGGGTGGAGCCCGGAACCTGGCTTCTGGCCGAGTCGGGCCGGGCGGTCACGGCCGCTCAGTTCTTGGCGGCCATCGACGGCCTGCATACCGCCACCCGGCGGCTGGTTGGGTGGTGGGATCAATACGACCTACTGCTGACTCCGACCATTCCCGAACTCCCACCGGCACTGGGGCAGTTCACCTCTACGGCGGAGGAACCACTCACCGGTCTGTTCCGGTCGAGTCCGCTGGCCACTTTCACCGCTCCGTTCAACATCACCGGGCAGCCGGCGATCTCGGTACCGCTGGAAATGAGCCGATCCGGCCTGCCGATCGGTGTGCAACTGGTGGCGGCGCCGGGTCGTGAAGACCTGCTGATCCGGGTGGCATCTCAACTGGAGCAGGCCCGCCCCTGGAGTGGGCGCCGGCCACCGGGCTGGGCCGGGTGATCCTCGGGACGATGGCCTGAGCGGCGAGCCGACCGGTCAGCGGCGAGTGAACATGAGCTCGATCTGATCGGCAGGCACCGCCGGGCTCCATAGGAACCCCTGGGCTCCGCTGCATCCGAGGGCCCGCACCACCTGGGCTTGCTCGGCGGTTTCCACTCCTTCGGCGGTCACGCTCATCCCGAGTTGGCGGGCCATGGCCACTACGGCAGCGGCCAACCTCTGATCGCGGCTCGACGTGGTGATGTCGGTGATGAAACTGCGGTCCAGTTTCACTACGTCCACGTGGTAGCGCCGCAAGTAGGTGAGAGACGCGTAGCCGGTACCGAAGTCGTCGAGGGCGATGGTTACTCCCCTGTCGGTCAGGCCTCTCAGGTTCTGGCTGGCGGCCGGTGTGTCGTGCAGTAACGCGGTCTCGGTGATCTCCACGCACAACTGGTCGGGGGCGGCATTGTGGCGGCTGATGGACTGGTCGATCGACTCCAGTAGGTCCGGATCGTTCAGTTGACGGGCCGCCAGGTTCATACGGATCCGAACACCGAAGTCGGCCCACAGAGCTGCTTGCCTGACCACCTGGTCGATGACCCAGGCTCCGATGGGAACGATCAGCCCGCTGTCTTCGGCCACCTCGATGAATCGGGCCGCCGGTAGCACGTCGCCGGAAGGGTGGCGCCAGCGCAGCAGGGCTTCGGCCGAACGGATACGTCCCGATCGCAGATGAACCTCGGGCTGGTACCAGACCTCCAGTTCGCCGCGGCGCAGGGCGCTGCGCAGCTGATTCTCGGTGTGGAATCGTTCGTCGACCGCGGACCTGAGCGACTCGTCGAACACCGACACTCCGTCGCGGCCGTTGGCCTTGGCCACGTACATGGCGGTATCGGCCTCGCGGATCAGGTCGTGTCCGTCCACGGACTCGCGGGTAGCGGCCGTCACCGAGATACCGACACTGGCGGTGGTGGACAGCTCGGTCTCGCCCGATAACAGCGGGATCCGGAATGCCTCGACCAGGCGAAGGGCAACCTTCACCGCCTCGGCCGGGTCGGCCAGGTCTCGCATGACCACGACGAACTCGTCACCGCCATGACGGGCCACCAGATCATCGGGCCGGACACAGGTCACGATGCGGTCGGCCGCCAGACACAGAACCCGGTCGCCGACGGCGTGGCCCAGGGCGTCATTGACCAGCTTGAAGTTGTCCAGGTCGATCAGTAGGACCGCGGTGGACAGCGTCGAGGCTTCGGTGGCCACCACTGCCTGGTTCAAGATGTCGAGGAGCGCGGTGCGATTGGCCAGGCCGGTCAAGGGGTCACGAGCGGCTGCTCTGACCAGTGCCTCCTCGGCCAACTTCCGACTGGTGATATCCCGCGAGATGATCACGACGTGGGTCACCTCGTCGTCGCGAAACTGGGGAACGAGGGTCGTCTCGTACCACCGGTCGCCCTCGAGGTTCGAGATCAGGTCGTGGTAGGTGGTTGCCTCGGCTGTCTGAAAGACCTTGGCGATCCGTTCCTCACGAATGTCCACCTCATCGGGTGGGTAGCCGAGGTCGGCCTGGGTTGACCCGATGAACCGATCGCGGGGGATGCCGGTCAGTCGCAGGGTCCGATCGTTCACGTAGTCGTACCGGAAGTCACGATCGAACCGGACCACGGCATCGACCGAGTGGGCGGTGATCACCTCCAATAGCTCGGCTCGGTCACGAAGTGAGTTGGTCTGGCCGCCTGGCTCTGAGCTGGACGCAGGGCGGTCGGGGTCGACATCGACGTTCTTGTCTACCCCCATGCTCAGTTCCTTCCGCTGCGGCCCGGCTGGCCAGTACCTGACCTGTCCCCCCTCAGAATCATACGGCCGATTTTCGGGGGCTGTTCCGGGAGTGCACTACGTCTGAGACCAGCAAATCCCCGGGGGGTGAACGCCGAGCCAGACGACCAACGTCTGGAACACGGTCGGAGAGGCCTGTGCGAGGATTGGTGCATGCATCCTGAGCACTCAGCTTTGGCGGCGGCTTGGAGCCGGGAGACTCTGGCCGAGTACTTCGATGTTGCATCGGGGGTTCCCGTTGACCAGGGAGAAGAGCTCACCACCCTGAACGCCGAAGAACGGGCGGTGGCCCTGACCGCAGCCGAACTGAGAGTTGACGCACTGGTCAGCGCTCTGGACTCTCGGGACCTGGCCCGCGTGGCGGTTGATGCCGTCGACCGTCTGTATCAGGCCGGAACCACTCTGCCGGTCTGGAGTCCCGACATCTCTGGCTACATCCGGGCCACCTGGGCGATTCTGTTCGGCGAGTTGGCGAAGCGGGGCTTTCGGATCCATTACGTGGTCGAGCACGTCTATCCCGAAAGAATCGGGCGGCCTCTGGAGCTGTATCCGGATCTGTTTGCGGCGGCGGGATTCGACTACGTCTGTCCGCACGTCTACGCCAACGACCTTCCCGACGCCATTGATGCGGAGGTCACCCCAGAAGGCCTGGCCCCCTTCGTGGACGAGGGCCGAAAGCTGGCGGTCGAGCGAGCTCGTGAGATCACCACCGCCGGGCGACATCTGGCCTACATCGAGATCGCGCCCGAGCCAGGGGTCACCGATGAGGTGGATGCCATGGTCCAGGCGGCGGCTGGGACCATCGGGGTGCACCGTGACGGCGCCCCCGGCGACGGCGCGACGCCCCGGGTGACCCTGGCCCGCCGCGGACCGGTCAGCTGAGAGGGCCCTGTCCAACCGGGCTCGGGAGTTCGCTCGGATTTGAGTGTCTGCTGGGGTCAGGAATCAGTTGGGATCGGATGGCGATCCGGGATCGTCGCTGGTGACGCTGGGAACCCAGCGGTACTCGCCGGTCTGGTCATCCCACACTCGTCGGCTGGCAGCCCGGCCGGTGACACTGGCCATCTCCCGCACGGAACCCACCCGTTTGTTGCGGCCCAGGACACCGAAGCGGAGCGACAGGTAGGCGGCCCCGCCGAAAGGAATGGGTAGCCAGAACTGCACGAAACGCCAGCACAACACAGCGATGGTTGCTGTTCGGGCGGGCACGCCGAAGCCGACCAGGGTGGGGGCCAGGGCGGCTTCGACCACGCCGAGACCGCCGGGTGTGATGGGGATGGCAGCCAGAACGCCAGCCAGGCCGTAGGCCACCACCAGGTTGATCGGATTGACCGATGAACCGAATGCCCGGAGAAACACCCACAGCGAGGCGGCCTCCAATAGCCAGTTGGCGCAGGCCCACTGGAATCCCCGCTTGATCAGTTCGGGCTGGCGAGCCAGTTCGTGCAGACGGTCGGCCAACTGGTGAACGAAACGCGAGGCCGTCTCTTCTTGGACGTACGGCAGCTTGCGGGCGATGGATCTCAGTACCCGTTCCGCCCGATCACGGCCCTCCATCAGCAGGTAGACCAAGGCTCCGGCGGCGGCGAGGAGGATCACGCCCACCAGAGCGGCACCGGCGTAGAGAGGGTTGTAGCCGTTGAGCGGGATGGAGATGAGCAGGGCCACCCACAGGAGCAGGTTGAGTACCACCGCCGATCCGAGGCCGACGGTGGCCATGGCGAAGCCAGCGGCGGTGGGTGCCACGCCCGCTTCGGTGAACAACCGGTATCCCAGGGTCCCCCCAGCAGCCGAGCCGCCGGGAACGATGTTGGTCACCGACTTGGTGGTCAGTTGGATCCGAAGGACGGTGAACACCGACAGGTGGGGTTCAGAGGGGAGGGTGACCCGGGTGAGGATCGTGTAGGCCACCAGCGAGGCGACCTGGAGTCCGACGGCGATCACCAGCAGGACTGGGTTCACCTCGCGGATCAGGTCGGCGGACTCCTTGGATCGAGCCCACTGGGGTAGCACCACGTAATAGAGAATGAACAGAAAGAAGACCACGAAGAACGTGCGCTTGACCGCTCGCAGTGACGATCCATTGCGGCGTCCGTTGGACACCGGTGCCGCTGTGCGGGAGCTGTCGGGCCGTGGGGCCGGGTCGGTCTAGTGGGTCACGATACAAACAATATTACCGCCCGGCCCCATCGGCTGGATAATGGGTCGAAAATACCAA